>DATIFQ010000480.1:0-3264 GCA_035455185.1 Bryobacteraceae bacterium
TAGACCCCCCTACCTTCTCGGATAGGCGCGCATTGCCGCCATCGCGTTAAGCGGAAGAGCGTCTCCCTCCAGTTTCAGTAAGTTGCGCGGGCCGTCCGTGCTCCGGCCCGCTGGCAAGCTGGTTGCCACAGCTGAGTCGAAGGAGGCTCAACATGGCGCGAAGTACGAATGCTTCCATAGGGTTTCTCGATCACGAAACCACCGCCCTTCGGGTCAACGTATCGGGGACAACGCACCGGCTAGCGACGCCAAGGAAGAACTCTGGCGCCCTGTTCATGGTGATTGCTCTCGGCCTAGCGGCCGGCGTCCCCACTGCTCAAGGACAAGAGATTTCGTTCCTGCGCGAGTTCAGCATTTCGGATTGGGGCGCGGCCCATAGAGTGGTCGTGGACACCAGCGGCATCTACGTGGGGGGCGGGGGGAGTGGCGGCATCTTTGTGCGAAAGTACAGCGCCAGTGGAAACGAGTTGTGGACACGTCAGATCCCGGCCACGAACGGGGGTTGGACGACCGGAATGGCGGTAGACGCGAACGGCGTCTACGTGGTTTCGAGCACCCGCGGGAAATCTTCAGTGCACAAGTACGATACCAGCGGGAACGAGCTTTGGGCCCGTCCAATTTCCCCGAGCCAATCTGCGGACGCGACCGGTGCGGCGGCAGATGCGACGGGCCTCTACGTAGCGGGCGGATTGGGGCAACTGGCGTTCCTGCGCAAGTACGACTCGAGCGGAACCGAACTTTGGACCCGCCAGTCTTCAAGCGGCATTTACTACGCGGGCGTGGCGGCGGATTCAACAGGCGTCTACTTAGTTGGAAACATTGTCGACGGCCGGATCACCCACGGCTTGGTGCGCAAGTACACGGCCGGAGGTGAAGAGGTTTGGACCCGCCAGTTCTTGGGCGCCAACTGGGCGAGAGGCGTGGCGGTGGATACGACGGGTGTCTACGTAGTGGCATCGAGTTCGCAACTGTTCCTGCGGAAATACGACTCGAGCGGAAATGAGAGTTGGACCCGCGAGTTCGACAAATCCAGCGTTACACCGGTCAGTTCTGACGACTACGTTGACGTGACAGGCGTGGCAGCGGACCCCAGCGGCGTCTATCTCGTGGGCGCTACAAGCTTTGCCCTAGCCGGCCAATGCAGATCCGGCTTCCAAGACGCCTTTGTGCGCAAGTATGACGCCGATGGTGTATCTGTTTGGACTCGCCAGTTCTCAGCCTCGTCGGATTATGGCTCCGGGAGCGGGGTGGCCGTAGATGCTACGGGCGTCTACGTGGCGGGCCAGTCGACAGGTCCGCCTGGCTCAAAGGCTCTGCTGGCCAAGCTCGAGAAGACGCAGCCTGCAATCAATGAATCAGTGCCCCGGATCTTCCCAGGGTGCGTTGTCAACGCAGCCAGCGACATCGGTGGACGAGTTTCCCCCGGCGAGATCGTGACGATTCTCGGCCGTGGGATCGGACCGCTGGAGACGGCTCCGCTCCTCCTGACGGAGCAGCACCGGCTCGCTACCACGCTGGCCGGCACCCGCATCCTCTTCAACGGCATCCCTGCGCCGCTCATCTCGGTCGCTGCCGACCGGGCGACCGCCATCATTCCGTACGTGGTGGCTGAAAGATCGACGGTGGACGTTCAGGTCGACTACCAGGGCGTGCTTTCGAACGTGGTGACGATGCCGGTGGCACCTGTGCGGCCTGGCATTTTCACCGTCGGTAGCCCCGACGGCAGACACGCCGCAGCCTTGAACGAAGACGGGAGCATCAACTCGTCTTCGACGCCGGCAACACTAGGTTCCGTCATCGTCTTATTTGCGACCGGAGAAGGCCTGACCGAGCCGGTTGTGGAGGATGGCCTGGTTCTTGGTTCCATGCTGCCTAAGCCGAGGTTGCCCGTCAGCGTAGTGTTTTCTTCTTCGTGTTCCGGCTTCTACTGCTACTACTACTACTACGGAAGAGGACCGGAATCCGAGGAAGCCCTATACGCCGGAGGGGCGCCTGGATTGGTCGCGGGCGTGCTCCAGGTGAATGTACGAATACCTCGGAATGCATCCGATGAGGTGAAGCTCTGTATCGATGATCAGTGCACGGAGTTCACTCGTGTGTTCATCAAGCACTGATCAGTTTCAGTAAGTTGCACAGGCTGACCGTGCTCCGACCACTGGCACGCCTGCTGCCTGTAACACGGCTGCGAGTGAGAGGAATGAGCAACGGCAGAAGGCATTTGGAGTTGACATCGGCCATGCTCGATATGATTGGCCAGCACCGAAGGAGATTGCTTTTTCTGAGACTGACTTAGGTGAATCAGGAGTATACTTATCACCAAGGGAGGGGCGACGCTGGGTAGCGGTCCGCCGTACGTCCGGCAAAATCGAACAGCTCAATTTGGGGTGCGCGGCACCGACGGCGAGGCTGACATAGAGGCGAAAACACTCAGAGCGGCCCGCATGGCCGGGTCGAAGGAGGTTCGGGATGCTGCGAAGTACGAGTGCGGCCATCGTATTCCCCGATCACGGAACCACCGCACTTCCGGCAAAAGTATCGGGGACAGTGAGCCGGCTAACGACGCCAAAGAAAGGCCCCGGCGTCCTTTTCATGCTGGTTGCTCTCGGCGTGTCGGCCAGCGTCCGCACTGCCCAAGGACAAGAGATTTCGTTCCTGCGCGAGTTCAGGATTGCAGATTGGGGCGAGGGCCAGAAAGTGGCTGTCGATGCCACCGGCATTTACGTGGCGGGCTACGGGAGTAACGGCAGCTTTGTGCGCAAGTTCGACCCGAGCGGAAACGAGTTGTGGACCCGTCAGGTCCAGGCCACCGAATGGGGTTTCGCGGGTGGCGTGGCGGCAGACGCGAAGAGCGTCTACGTGGCCTGGAGTTCCGGCCGGCGAGCGTTCTTGCGGAAATACGATCCGAACGGAAACGAACTCTGGGTCGGCGAGTCTACAGGCGGCGTTTCCTACGCCAGCCTGGCGGCGGATTCAACGGGCGTCTACGTGGTGGGCGGAAAGGGTCAGCTAGCGTTCCTGCGTAAGTACGACGCGAGCGGAAACGAGCTTTGGACACACCAGTCTGCCACCGGTACTTATTTCGCTGGCGTGGCGGCGGATTCAACAGGCGTCTACTTGATCGGAAACACAGCCGGCGGCCGAACCAACCAAGGCTTCGTGCGCAAGTATACAGCCGGCGGCGCAGAGCTGTGGACGAACCAGTTCTCGGGCGTCAACTGGGCGACTAGTGTGACAACGGATGCGACGGGCGTCTACGTCGCCGGC
>DATIFQ010000481.1:0-7671 GCA_035455185.1 Bryobacteraceae bacterium
AGACGACTTCGTCCTCCTGTCCGATCAGCCCTTCTCCATGCCGGCAGTGGGCGAAAAAAACGGGGACACTTCGGGCTTGCGCTACAGTGCCGCACACCTATCCAGGCGTGCAGACGTGTCCCCGGTTTTTTCGCACCCCCCCAACCTCCAAAAAGGCAGCGGCCCGCGAACCTCCCTCGAACGACGCTGGTGGCTCTGGGGCGTCGCCAAGGAAATGGCAAGGCAGAGAGCCGGACTGTTTCACGGCACTCACTTCTCAGTCCCGTGGCTTCCGCTCCGCCCGAGCGTCGCGACGGTGCTCGATCTGTCTCCGTGGTGCTATCCGAGGTGGCAGCGCGGCGCCGGGAGGGTGCAGAGGTTGACACCGTACCAGCTCCGTCTCGGACTCGCCAGTATGGTGGTCACTCCCACTGAAGCCGTCCGTCGGGAAGCAATCGAGCACTTCCGTCTCTCGCCGCAGCGCGTGGTCGCCGTGCCGCTCGCGGCATCCCCCCATTTCCGGCCGTGCCCGATGGGCCAATCCGCAGTTCCATACTTTCTGTTCGTCGGCATGCTGGAGCCGCGCAAGAACGTCGAGACGCTCGTCGAAGCCTGGAGGGAGGTCAGGCGGACATGCGCCGTTGACCTGGTGCTGGCGGGACGGCGCCGGGAGGACGGCCCGGAGATCGCAGCCGAGCCGGGGATTAGGGTGCTCGGCGAAGTAGCAGACTCGAAGCTGCCCGGTCTTTACTCGGGGGCTCTCGCCTGCCTCTACCCCTCCCGCTACGAGGGTTTCGGACTGCCGGTGCTGGAGGCCATGCAGTGTGGCGCTGCCGTGATTGCCTCGCGCGACCCAGCCGTCACGGAGGTGGCGGGTGGTGCCGCCGTGCAGGTCGACGCGGATCACAGGCGCGGATGGATAGAAGCGATGGTTGCGGCAGCGACACAACCTGATTGGCGCGAAGCCCTTCGGTCGAGGTCTCTCGCGCGTGCGAAAGCATTCTCGTGGCAGGAGACGGCGCGAAAAACACGGGAGGTGTATGCGGAAGCCATCCACCGCTTCACTACCGGTTGACGCACCTGATCGCCTCAGGAACCGCGACCGTCAGGGAGCGGTGGCCGCCCTCCTCCTCGCCCCCGAAGCGCCCTACCCGCCGGTGGGCGGTGGCGCTCTTCGCTCGGCCTCGCTCGTCGAATACATCGGCCGCCGTTACGCTCTCGACCTGATCGTGTTTCGCGAGCCGGAAGCGCCCGACCCCGCGGCCGCTATCCCGCCCGGACTCGTCCGCGAGATTCATGTCATCGAACTCCCCCGCCACTCGAAACGGCGGATGGCTCGTGCGTTGCGCAACACCAGCCGGCTGCTTCGGGCAATCCCGCCGCTGAACGATCGATTCGGCGGGTTCGACGAGGAAATCCGGCGGTTTGTCGACGGCCGCCGTTACCAACTCGCCGTCATCGAGCATTCCTGGTGCGCGGGCTACCGGGATACTCTCGCCCCGTACTGCGAACGGTTGTTACTGGATCTGCACAATATCGAGTCGGCTCTGCTGGCAGGCTGTGCCGAGGCGGAAAGCGGAGCGGCCGCGTATGCCCTGCGCCGGTTCCGGGCCGCGTGCCTTGACCTCGAGAAGCTGTGGTTTCCGCGTTTCGACCTGTTGCTGGCCGCGTCAGAGCCGGATGCCCGCCGCGCCCGGGCAATCGCGGCCGGTTGCTCGCCGTGCGTCTACCCGAACGCAATTCCCTCGGTCCCGCTGCCAAAGGCTCGCGAAGACGATGCTATCGTCTTCTCGGGCAATCTCGGGTACCAGCCCAACATCTCGGCGATTCGGTTCTTCCGTAAGCAGGTCTGGCCTTCTCTCCGGGAACGCTGGCCCGGCATCGAGTGGCGCGTCATCGGCAAGAATCCGCATGCGGTGGCTGGCTTGCTGACGAATGACGCTCGAATCCGCCTGTTGGGTCCGGTGGAGGACGCAGTCGCGGCGCTCGCTGCGGCAAAGGTGGCGGTGGTGCCGATGCTGGCCGGCAGTGGCACCCGCGTCAAGATCCTCGAAGCGTGGGCAGCGGGGCGGGCGGTGGTATCGACGCAGCTTGGGGCGGAAGGTCTGCCGGTACGGCCCGGAGAACATCTCCTGTCGGCCGACACTCCGGAGGAGTTCACTGCCGGTGTGTCGAGCCTGCTCGAGTCGAAACAACTCCGCGACCGCATCGGCGCCGCCGGTCGCGACCTCTACGTAACACAATTTACATGGGAAGCAGCATGGGACCGCCTCCGCGCCCTAGGGATTTAACTAGTGGGAAGGGCCTCCACCATCTATACTGAAAGAATCGCATGCGCTTTTCCGTAGACGCTCACGCCATTGGCCGCCACCTGACAGGCAACGAGGTCTACATCAGAAATCTTCTCACCCAGTTCGCCGACTTGGACAAGAGCGCCGAGTTCATCGCGTACCTGTCTGTCGCGGACGCGGACGGCTGGGTGCCGCGCCGTTTTTTGCGGCGCCACGTGGCCACCAATCCGTTCGTCCGGCTCGGATTCGACCTCTCTCGCAGGCTCGGGCAGGACCGGCCGGATCTGCTACACGTTCAGTACAATGCGCCGATTGGATGCCCCGTGCCCCTGGTCGTGAGCGTGCACGATGTCAGTTTCCTCGATCACCCCGAGTATTTTCCGCCTCTGCGCCCGCAACAATTGCGCTACACCGTGCGCCGCACGATTCGCCGTTCGGCCAGAGTACTCACGGGAAGCGAGTTCTCCCGCTCGGCGATCATACGCGCTTACGGCCTTCCGGATGACAAGGTCCTGGTCGTCCCGAACGCAGCCGAGCAGCGCTTCCGCCCCATTTCGCGCGAAGCGGCGGCTGCGAGGGTAGCGGAGCGATTCCGAATCCCGTCGCCGTTTGTATTGACTGTAGGCGACCTCCAGCCGCGAAAGAATCACCTCGGGTTGATTTCGGCATTCGCCGAAATGCTAAGGGCGATGCCCAGTCTTCCCCATCACCTCGTACTGGCTGGAAAGGACTCGTGGCATTCGAGCCATGTGCATCGGGCGGCAAGGGTTTCCGGGGTCGGGGACCGGATTCACTTCACCGGCTTTGTCAGCGACGACGACCTTCTCGCGCTCTATAACGCATGTGAGCTTTTCGTTTTCCCTTCCTTCTACGAAGGCTTCGGGCTGCCAGTGCTGGAGGCGATGGCCTGCGGTCGCGCGGTCGCCTGCTCGAACACGTCAGCTCTCCCGGAGGTCGCCGACGCCGCCGCAATCCTCTTTGACCCGTACTCCAGGGACGAAGCCACGCGGGCTATGCTCGATCTGGTCCTCGACGGTGAACTGCGGGCGCGGATGGAGAAACTCGGTGCGCACCGCGCCAGCCAGTTCAGCTGGCAGAAGACCGCCGCCCGTACTCTCGAGGTCTACCACGACGTCGCGGATCGCCAGCGAGTGTTCCAGCCCGAAGCCGAGAGGGCCGCTCACGCTCTACGGTCATGACAAGGATTCTGCTCGCGTTTGCAGTGCTCGTACTATTGCTTCCGTCCGGCCGGGCCGAAAAGCCGCGCCACTTCTCCGATGAAACGCTCTCCTACAGCGTGAACTGGCCCAGCGGACTCAGCCTCGGCGAGGGCCGGTTGGTGACCCGTCAGGTCAAGGGAACGTCCCCGGCCGGCGATCGCTGGGAGTTCGAGTTCACTCTCGAAGCCGCAATCCCCGGATTCCAGGTGATCGACCACCACCGCGCGCTCGCCTCAGCCGTCCTTTGCTCGATTGAGCTCGAGAAAGAAGCCACCCACGGAAAACGAAAAACCAGCGAGCGTACCATCTTCGAGCCTCAGCGTGGCGTCGCCAGCCGGCAGACGCTCAGCGGCGGAGGCAAGTCGGAGATGGAGATCTCCGAATGCCCGCGCGACGCGCTCACGTTCCTGCATCATGTGCGGCGCGAGCTGGCGAGCGGCCGGGTCCCTCCTCCCCAGACGATCTATTTCGGAGCGCCTTACACCGTCCACTTCGAGTATGGCGGGCGGCAGAACCTGCGCGTCGGAGCAGCGCAGGTCGAAGCGGACCGCCTGGTCGCCTCTATCCGCGGCAAGGCCTCCGACGTCACCGTCGAGCTGTTCTTTGCGCTGGACGAGACGCGCCAGCCGGTCCTGGTGCGCGTCCCGCTGGCGCTTGGAACATTCAGCCTGGAACTCGTCCGCTGACCATGCGGTTGGCTTTCTTTTCGCCTATGCCGCCTTCCGTGAGCGGTATCGCCGACTACTCGGAGGCGTTGCTCTCGTCGATGCGCCCGCTCGCGGATATCACCGTCTTCGTGGACGCCGCGGCTCCCTTCGACCCATCCAAGTTTGACCTCGCTCTTTACCACGCAGGCAATAATCCCCACCACGCCTTCGTCTATGAGACGGCCTTGCGGCACCCCGGCGTCGTGGTGATGCACGAATCCAGCCTGCACCATTTGATCGCCGACATCACCATCCGCCACGGCGACTGGGATGCGTACCTCCGGGAGGCCGAATACAACGGAGGGCCGGAGGCGCTGGCCCGGGCGCGGCGCGCGCGCGCCCTCGAGATCGGCCCGGATTATGAGGGTCTCCCGATGACGCGCCGACTCCTTGAGGCTTCGCGCGCAGTGATCGTCCACAGCCGGCACATGGCCTGCGAGGTTCGCAAGGCCGGCTTCCGCGGACCCATTGCCCGCATCCCGCACGGCGCTTGGATTCCGGACGTCGACCGGCTGGCCTACCGGCAACGCCTGGGGCTCGACGAGACCACGCCCCTGATCGGCGTCTTCGGCCATCTGAAGCCTTACAAGCGAATCGCCGAGTCTCTGCGGGCATTTCGCCGGCTGCTGCGGCTGGAGCCTCAAGCGAAGATGATCCTCGGCGGGGAGCCGCACCCGGACCTTCCCGTCGCGTCGATGATTCGCGGCCACGACCTGAGCGCCGCTGTCCGGATGTTGGGCTTCGTCCCGGGCGAGCATCTCGCAGGATACATCTCGGCCTGCGACATCGTGTTGAACCTGCGCTACCCGACGGTGGGCGAAACGTCGGGAACGCTTCTGCGCGCGCTCGGGCTGGGGCGCTGCGTCCTGGTGTCGGAAGTCGGCTCGTTCGCCGAATTGCCGGACGATATTTGCCTGAAGGTGCCGGTCGGGTCGGGCGAAGAAGACCTTTTGTTTGAGTATCTTAACCTGCTCGTGTCAAGGCCGGAAATCGCCCAGGCGGTCGGTGGGAGGGCGAAGCAATGGGTCGAGCGGGAGTGCAACTGGGACCTCGTGGCGCGGCGGTACGCCGCGTTTCTCGAGTGCGTCCACAACGGCTCCGAGTGGACGGACGAGGACGCTCCGGCCCCGACGCCGGAGCCTGAACCCGAGGTGGCAGGACCGCCCGTGGATGGGGGCTACATTCTGAGCTGGGCGGCCAACGAAGAGAGCCGGGCGTATGTCGAGACGCATATGACGCGGCTCGAAAAGACCTTGGCCATCACGCCCCTTGGCGGCCCCGACGACCGGATACTCGAGATGGGCGCCTACATCCAGATCACCCCGGCACTCCGCACGAAGCTCGGGTACGGAGAGGTGCGTGCCTGCTACTACGGCCAAGCCGGGGAGGTAGACGAAAAGCGGGTGGCGACCCCCGAAGGCGAGGTTTTCGAGTGCAAAATCGAGCTTTTTGACGCCGAAAAGGACACTTTTCCGTACCAAAATGATCACTTTTCGACCGTCTTGTGCTGCGAATTGATCGAACATCTGGCGAACGATCCGATGCACATGATGGCCGAGATCAACCGGATCCTCAAGCCGGGCGGCCACCTCGTCCTGACCACCCCCAACATCGCCTCGATACGCGGACTGGCCGCAATTCTCCTCGGCTATCACCCCGGCTTCTTCCCGGCCTACATCCGGCCGTCTGACGGCGAAGAAACCGAGGCCCGCCATAACCGCGAGTACTCGCCCCGCGAGGTCCACCTGCTGCTCGTGGACGCCGGATTCGAGGTGGTCCTGCTCGAGACGGGTCCGTTCCGCGACGAACCCAAGCCGGAACTGCTCTGGGTGAACCATCTACTGGAGCGATACAAGCTCTCCACCGAACTGCGCGGCGACGGCATCTACGCCGTGGGCCGGAAGACCGGGGCGATCAAGAACCGCTACCCGGCATGGCTGTATAGTGGTCACGCGTGATGAGCGCCACCTATCACGACCTGCGCGTCGAGCCGGAAGCGGAGGGCGCCCGGCTGCGCGTCTCGTTCCGCATCCGGAACCGGTCCGGGGAAGCGTGGCGTGGCGACGACGGATTCCGGTTCGGCTACCAGATTTTCGACCCCGAAACGAACGCGTTCATAGAGGAAGGGCAGGCGGTGGCGCCGCCGCGCGACATCGCTCCGGGAGAGACCGGAACCATCGAGGTGGGGTTGCAGCTTCCCGCCGTCCGGGGCGGTTACCGCGTGTTCGTCTCGCCGATGGTGGCCGGCGTCCGGTGGAATTACACCCGTGGCTGGCCGTTCGTGCTGCTCGACGCCGCAGTCGAGGGTGGCCGAGCGGCCGTGGTGCGAAGTCTGGTGACTACCGTGAGCCGGCTGCGGCGTGAGGCGCGCCGCCGAGCCTTGGCGAAGGTCTTCGTGTTCCCGTTTATGTCGATGTGGCGGAATCGCGGGATGATGCGTTCCCTGGTGCGCCGCGACATCCTCGGCAGGTACCGCGGTTCGTTCGGAGGAGCTTTCTGGACGCTGCTGAACCCCCTGTTGCTGATGCTGACGTATTTCTTCGTGTTCGGCATTGTGCTCCGGGCGCGGTTCAGCGGCGACCCGAGCCGCTCGGGGTTTGCCCTCTACTTCCTTGCCGGAATGCTGCCGTGGCTGCCGTTCAGCGAAGCCGCGGGACGCGCCCCGTTCGTGATGCTGGAGCACCGGAACTTCGTTAAGAAGCTCGTGTTTCCGCTGGAGACGCTGCCGGTGAACCTCGCTCTGGCGGGGCTGGTGACGCAGGCGTTCGCGCTGGTGGTGTTCACCGTGCTGCTGGTTGCGTCGCGAGGCTATGTGCCAGTGTCGGTGGCCTGGCTGCCGGTGCTGCTGGTGCCCCAAGTGCTGTTGACGGTGGGACTTTGCTGGTTTCTGGCGGCGCTTGGCGTGTATGTCCGCGACCTCGGCCAGGTGATCGGGTTCGCGTTGACGCTCTGGTTCTTCCTGACGCCGATCTGTTATCCGGAGGGGTCGTTGCCGCCGCCGGCGCTGGGGATTCTTTCGAAGAACCCGATGTTCGTGCTGGTGCGCGGCTACCGGGCGATCTTCCTGGAAAGTGCTGCGCCCTCCTTCGCGCCAATGTGGAAGCTCTGGCTGCTTTCCGCGGCCGTTTTCTTCGCCGGTCACGCCTGGTTTTACAAACTTCGGAAAAACTTCGCCGACGTGATTTGAGACGCTCCTTGCGGCGGCCGCCGGCGCGATACCCTGGGGTGATGCACCGTGCGTGGCTGCTGCTCCTGCTCACCGAACTGGCCGGCTTCGCCCAGCCGACTCGTCCCGTCTACGTAATCCACCGGACGCCATCTCCCATCACCATCGACGCAAAGCTGGACGAACCCGCCTGGCGGAACGCTCCCGAAGCGGGGGAGTTCTATTTCAACTGGTGGAAGGAAGGAGAGAAGGAGCGGACCGCCGCCCGCCTGCTCTGGGACGCCGACAACCTGTACGTCAGCTACCGA
>DATIFQ010000482.1:0-2451 GCA_035455185.1 Bryobacteraceae bacterium
CGTTTCATCAGGGCTAGGAACTGTTGCGTCTGTACGTTACTCAGCCTGACGCCCTGCCGGACCAGTTGATCCAGATTGGTCAACGTCGCTTTGTCCCCATCGCTCCACGGTACGCGCCTCAGCTGCTCGATCAACTCTGCGAATTCGCCTGCCCGCCGCGGCCCGAAGAGCGGCGTCAGCCTGCCCGCTGCCCGCAACGCGCCGCCGGATACGAAGGGCAGGGCGGCGCCCACTCCCATCACCGCCAGATCGCCCACACCGAGGGTCCGGCCCCATCGATCTTTTCCAGCGAGAAGCCCGTAAGCGAACTCGCCGATATCGACCGCGTCGCCGAGGATTGGTATCAGTCCGACTTCCAGGTCGATCAGCGCCGTGGCAAGCTCCTCCCGGAGCGTTGCGTCACGGTGAGCGTATGCCGGATACCAGGTTCTGGCATCGCGAATCCGATCGATCGGGAAAGTTGGGCGTGGAATCGTCGAAAATCCACGCCGGGGCCGCTCCGGATGGAGCGGCCAGGCGCTGCCGTCGGAACCTTGCACCGGCACTTGAGAAAAGTCTTCGACCCGAAATGCATCGCAAAGCCCAAGTGCGCGTACTGTTTCCGGTGGATCAGCTGCCCGTCGGGGCCCCTGCTTCCACTTGAATTCGACGGGGCCCGTCATCACAATCTTCAGCAGAGGCCGCACCGATCCGAGCGCACCGTCCGGGTCTATGAAATACGCGAAACGCGCCTTCGCGTCCGCGTTGTCGTCCTCGTTCCAGGTGAGCGCAGGGACCCGCATCCGGTAAAGCGTTCCGGTATACGGATGGCGGATGTAGGTGTCGCTGTAGGTGACCGAGGGTTCTCGCCGGACGATGAAATTTGCCGGACCAGGCATGCTGGGGATACTGGCAAACGGGGGCACCGTCGCCATCCCCAGGGGCCGGATTTCCGGCGGCGGATTGAGTTCCTCCCGTCCGCAATACGCGGAGGTGGAGACGCCGGTGGCCATCGGCGGTATCACCTCGGGGTCCTGCACACGGATGACCTCGAAAGCCGGCGTGTCGCGACTCTGTATCCACGCAAGCGGGAAACTCTTCATCACTACGGAAACGCCCGGCGCCGCCACCACACGGATGAGCGGATACGGCCGCCGCTGGGTCGGTTCATCGCACTGAAAGGCGAACGGATAGCGCCGTGGATTTCCGACGGGAATCTTGATGAGCAGCAGAATGACTCGAGCCGTATCGCCGGACTGGTACACCAGCCGAACTCCCCGTCCCGGACTAAGCTCCTCCGCCCTGAACTGGAACATCGGTGCCTATTCCTCCGGCTCCTACTGGTTCACACGGTCCGCCCTTTCGCTGCCTCAGATGCTGCACAGCATCGATTGGAATGATGCCGTGATCTTCGGTCGCTCTCGTGCTGCGGCCGCCGACGCGGTAACCTCGATGACTCCGCTGGAGGTTGTAGTACGCCGGAATGCGCGCACGTGCGCTCAGCGTGGGCACAGAATGGGCACAAACGGGGATCGGAGGGTCCTCGAGGTGCGCTGCAACCCCCTGGAAAGAAATGGTGGACAGGGAGGGAGTTGAACCCCCGACACCGGGATTTTCAGTCCCGTGCTCTACCAACTGAGCTACCTGTCCACTGGGCCGCAGGCCGCGTGAAGCGCTGGTAACCTTACCAGACGCTCCGAGGAGTGTCCAGCCGACTGGGCCGGCTGACCTGGAGCCCGTGTACCTCTGGGTGGACGGGGTCTACGTCAAAGCCGGGCTCGAGAAGGACAAGGCCGTCATGCTCGTCGTCCTCGCCGGCCTGCGTGACGGGCGCAAGATCGTCCTGGCCGTCGAGAGCGGCTATCGGAAGTCCATCGAGAGTTGGGCGGCATGGCTGCGAGAGCTGAAGCACCGGGGCCGCCGGCCTCCCCGTCTCGTCGTCGGGGATGGCCATTTGGGCATCTGGGGCGCGCTGACCGCCGTGTTCCCCCCGGCCCGCCAGCAGCGCTGTTGGATACCACCGGCTCCCGAACGTGCTCGACAAGCTGCCGAAGCGGCTCCAGGCGGAGGGCCGGCGCCGGCTCGCGGCGATCCCCTACGCCGAGACGCGGGAGGACGCCGAACGCCAGAAGCGGGTGTTCCAAGCGTGGTGCACGAAGAAGGGCGTCAGCGCAGTCGGCGAGGCGCTCGACCGCGACTGGGAGCGGCTGGTCACCTTCTACGAATTCCCGAAGGCGCACGCGAAGCGCCTGCGAACCTCGAACCCGATCGAGTCGCCGTTCGCCGCGGTCCGCTTGCGGGCGGCGGCCGCGAAGCGGTACAAGAAGGTCGAGAACGCGACGGCGGTCATCTCGAAGACGCTGCTGCTCGCCGAGCGGATGTTCCGGCGGCTCGACGGGCCCGAACTGCTGGCCGAGGTCGCGGAAGGCGTGACGTATGTCAACGGGGTGCGCGCGAAGGACCGCGGCTGAC
>DATIFQ010000483.1:0-4257 GCA_035455185.1 Bryobacteraceae bacterium
GTTCGAGTACCTTCAGGAAGTCCAGGTGAAAACCGCCGGCCTGGAGGCCGAATACGGTGGAGCGTTGGGTGGCGTAGTCAGCGCGATCACCAAGTCCGGCGGCAATGATTTCCACGGCGAAATCCACTATTACTATTACGGGAACAAGATCAGTGCGGGACCGACGAAACGTCTCCAGCTAGACCCGGTGGCTGAGGAATCGGTTGCGTACTTTCAGGACCAAAAGAACAAGCGCGACTTCCATGAATTCGGCGGTTCGCTGGGTGGACCGTTCATCAAGAACAGACTCTGGTTCTTTACGTCCGTCTCTCCGCGCTGGCATCGCGCCACGAACGAGTACCTGTTCGACAACGGGACTGAGCCGGGTACGATGGATCGCGAGGCCTTCAAGTGGAGCTGGTTCAACAAGGTCTCCTTCGACCCGTCGAGCCGCGTGCGGATGAACTTCACCTGGTTGTACACTCCGGAGTACTCCACAGG
Source organism: Bryobacteraceae bacterium (assembly GCA_035455185.1). Taxonomy (GTDB): domain Bacteria; phylum Acidobacteriota; class Terriglobia; order Bryobacterales; family Bryobacteraceae; genus JAEHDI01. The sequence continues at coordinate 481 of DATIFQ010000483.1, forward strand.
CTCGTTGTTCGCATACGATGGCTTCGCGCCGAACGTCTCCACGCGGAGCAAGGCGACTGCTGAAGGACAGGCTACTCGCGGGTACAGCCAGCCCGAGCAGAGCTACACCGGAAACATCGATTTCACGCTCAGTAACACGTCGCTGTTGAGTGTGAAGGCCGGCCGTTATTACCTCGACTATAAGGAAGTCGGCATCCCGTACAGGTACTACACGTGGTGGCAGGCGTCATCGATCGGCATCCCAGGCGTTCCGGAGGAGTTGCAGAAACCCTTCAACTTCGCCACTCCGGATGCCGCGCAGGTTCTTTTTGACATGACGACTCGCACGTACGGGCAGGCGGATTTCAGCCAGTTCGTCCGCTTCATCGGACAGCACAATCTCAAAGCAGGTGTTGGTCTTCAGAGGAACGTCAACAGGCTGTTTGATTCCTGGAACGGTCCGGATGGCCGCGCTTTGCTTTTTTGGGGCCTGTCTTTCCGCGGTGACACCGGAACATACGGTTACTACTCGGTGGATGACGCCTCGACCAAGGGATCTACCGGAGCGAGCATCACCCACCTGTACATTCAGGACTCCTGGAGGATCCATCGGCGCCTGACTCTAAATCTGGGTCTGCGGACCGAGAAAGAGATCATTCCTGCGTTCGACCGGGCCTTCGCCAAGTCGTTCTTCGCAGATCACCGCGACTATGCGTTCAAGTTTGGCTTTGGCGATAAGATGTCTCCACGCCTGGGCGCAAGCTTCGATGTCTTCGGCAACGGCAAGCTAAAGATCTCGGGTGCCTGGGGTCGTTATTACGACTGGACGAAGTTTGACCTGGCGCGTGGGACCTTTGGCGCCGACGTCTGGCACGTGTATTACCGCTCGCTCGACACGCTCGACGTATACAACCTGAATCTGAACAACATGCCCGGCCGGAACCTGTGGACCACCGGAGAGTTCCGCAACCGCCGTGTTCCCGGTTTCCAGTACCTCGATCTGGAAGTGAAGCCGATGAGCGCTGACGCCATGAATTTCGGTGTGGAGTACGAGATCCGGCCGCAGATGGTCTTCGCCGGGCGCTATGTCCACAACCATCTGAACCGGACCATCGAGGACATGGGCGCCCTCGATGCCGCAGGTGACGAGGTGTACCGATACGGTAACCCAGGCGAAGGTGCGAATACCATCTTCCCATCCTCCGGCGCCACATGCCCCATCCAGGTCGGCGAAGCCTGCGGCTTCAAGATGCCGAAGGCGAAGCGTGATTACGACGCGATGGAGTTGCAGCTCACCCGCCGTTTTGGCGGCGGATGGCTCGCCAACGCCAGCTACGTCTACAGCCGGCTTTGGGGCAACTACTCGGGACTTCAGAGCACAGATGAGATCCGTCCGCCCACGCTGGGCTACGGCTTCGGTCTGAATCAGGTCTTCAGCGCAGCAAACTACCGCCCGGGGGGTAACGCCAACCGGTACTTCGACCTCGACGAAGCGATGTGGGATGCCCACGGTGTCGTCGGCTTGTTCGGACGGCTGCCAACTGATCGCCCGCATGTGTTCAAATTCTACGGTTCCAGGCTGTTCAAGTTCGGCACCGAGGTCGGCGGCTTTTTCCGCGTAATGAGTGGCACGCCGGTGACCACCCAGGTCGTCACGATCAACGACATTCCGTTCTATGTCGATGGCCGTGGAGACCATGGCCGGACGCCGGTGGTCAGCCAGACTGACCTGCTTGTTGCCCACGAAATCAAGATGGGCGAGGTGAAGAAACTCCGGTTCGAATTCAACATGATCAACCTCTTCAACCAGAAGACAAGCATGTTTACGTTCGACCGGTACAACCGCGAAGAGCACTCCGACTCTGCTGGCATCGACCTGAGCGGGACAGATCTCACGCAAGGGTTCGACTGGAAAGCCATGGTTGCGGCGACGCCCGATGGCCCGAAGGCGCTTGATCCTCGCTTCGGCAAGGCGGGGATCTTCAACCCCGGCTTCCAGGGCCGGTTCCTCGTGAAGTTTGTTTTCTAGCCCGGAATCGGGTCAAGAAACTCAAAGGACGGGGCCAAAAGGCTCCGTCCTTTTTTTAATCTTTGGGCTTTTGTGATGTCGCCAGAACAGTGGCGGTCAGATTCCCGCCCGTGTGGTCAAGCTCCGGCCGGCGGTCCGGAATTCGTACTTGTCGATCTCCAGGGCGACGTTTGTTCCCTGGCAGCGTACAATGCGGCCGCGAGCCACGAGTTTTAGGCCACACTTCCCATCAAGTTGGGCCGGCCAACTGATGGAAAGCTCCAGCCGCTTTCCCGGGGGCAAAGGCTTCTCGGCTTTGAACAACACCCCTGTGCTGCTGATGTTGATCGTCTCGCCGCTACCAATTTCGGCGGAGCCCTTCGAATTCATGACCTTGTAACGAACTTCACGGACGATCGGGAACCGGTCGTTGGCCCTCCGATCTGGGGCACTTCTCGATGTCGTCGGAAATTGTTGTAGTGCTGCCAGCATCCGCTAAATCCTCTTCGTTCTACTTCATCCTCCACTTTCCCGCCGCTCTCGGCAATAGGAAAAGGGGTTCATTGTGACGGCATACCCGATAGTGCTACTGTACTCCACCTTTGTTACGCTAGTTCTACGTTTTTTTGAGACTATAATGACCCTATGTTTCGTATGAGATTCATCGCTCTCGCCGTTGGTTTCACTTTTCTGCCGCTGATGCTCGCCGCGGAACGGAAAGTCATTCACCCAAAAGAGTTTAAGAAGGGTACACCGTTCAGCCCCGCGGTGCTCGTGGACGGCACTCTGTACGTCTCCGGCCTGGTCGGCCAAGACCTGAAAACCGGTAAAGCCCCGGAGGAGTTCGAGGCCGAGGTGAAGCAGTGTCTTGAGAACATCGGGATCATCCTCCGCGAAGCCGGAATGTCCTATGACGATGTTGTCGCGGTCCAGGTTTACCTGACCGACATGAGCCTCTTCCCGCGGATGAACTCCGTCTATACGACGTACTTCAAAGAACCGCGCCCCACGCGCACTACGGTGGGTGTGACCCAATTGGCCGGTCCTTTCCGCCTCGAGATTACGGTCACGGCCCGGAAGTAGGGTTCGGCGCCTTCTTCTTGTGCTTCGCTTCGCGGATCTCTTCGATCCGCTCCGCAATACGTTTCTCGAGACCGCGGCCCGTGGGCGTGTAAAACCGTGTTCCGGCGAGCGATTCCGGCAGGCAGTCCATGTCGGTCACCGCGTCTTCGAAGTTGTGCGCGTGGCGGTACCCCTCCCCATAGCCCCACTGCCGCATTGACGAGGTAACGGGATTCCGCAGATGAAGCGGAACGGGATCTGCCATCGTGTCTTGAACTTTCTCGCGGGCTTGATTAAGCGCCCGGTAGGCCGCGTCGGACTTCTGAGCAAGAGCAAGATAGAGCGCCGCTTGGGCCAGCGCCTGGTCTCCCTCCGGAATGCCAAGGAAATGCACGGTTTGCATCGCCGCTATAGCCTGTTCGAGCGCCCGTGGGTCGGCCATGCCGATGTCTTCGATCGCCATGCGGATCAGCCGCCGGGCGATGTACAAACGGTCCTCCCCTGCTTCCAGCATTCGCGCCAGCCAGTACAGAGCCGCGTCAGGATCGCTCGACCGGACAGACTTGTGCAGCGCGGAAATGAGGTTGAAGTGCTCCTCGCCTGCCTTATCGTAAAGCAGCACTTTGCGCTGGGTGGCGTCCTCGACCGTCTGCCGCGACAGCACCCGTCCATCGGAGGCGGCCACCGCGGCTTCGAGCGTGTTGTACGCCGCCCGGGCGTCTCCGTTG
>DATIFQ010000484.1:0-2745 GCA_035455185.1 Bryobacteraceae bacterium
ACTGAATCATCCGAACATCATCACGATCCATGACATCGACCAGACCGACGGGATCGATTTCATGTCGATGGAATTGGCCGCCGGCAGGACGCTGGACAAGCTGATCCCGCGGCACGGGATGCGGCTGAACGATGCGCTCAAGTGCGCCGTGCAGGTCGCCGACGCGGTGGCGGCCGCCCACGGAGCCGGCATCGTACACCGCGACCTGAAGCCCGGAAACGTCATGGTGACGGACAACGGCCAGGTCAAGATACTCGACTTCGGGCTAGCCAAGCTGACGGACGCGGCCGAGGGCAGCGACGACCTTGAAATGCGAACACTCCGTGACGGGGACGCGCCGCGCACCGTGGAAGGCAGGATCGTGGGTACGGTCGCCTACATGTCCCCGGAGCAGGCGCAAGGCAGGAAGGTTGACGCGAGGTCGGACATCTTCAGTTTCGGTTCGTTGTTGTACGAGATGGTGACAGGCCACCTGCCGTTCGATGCCGATTCGAATGTGTCCACGCTGGGGGCGATCATCCACAAAGAACCGGAGCCGTTGGGATCGAAAGTACCTCACGATCTGGAGAAGGTGATCACACGCTGCCTCCGCAAAGACCCGGCGCGGCGCTTCCAGCACATGGACGACGTGAAAATCGCGCTGGAAGAACTGAAGGAGGAGTCCGACTCGGGCATCGTGCGGCACGACGCGCCGCCGAAGCCGACAACTGGCCGCCGGCTGCTGTGGTGGGCCGTGGTGCCCGCCTTGTTGGTCCTTGCGACAGCGGGAGTATGGTTTCTTCGCTCCAGGATCTTGATGCCGGAGGCGCCGCTGGCCCCCGTCCCCCTCACCAGCTATTCGGGGGCGGAAGAGTCCCCCAGTTTTTCCCCGGACGGCAACCAGGTCGTATTTAGCTGGAACGGGCCGAAGGAGGACAACTTCGACATCTATGTCAAGCTGATCGGCGGCGAGACTTTGCTACGGCTCACAAATACTCCGGCTCAAGAGGGACATCCCGCCTGGTCACCGGACGGACGGAGTGTGGCGTTTCTTCGCGATCTCGGTGGCCGAAATGAGGTACTGCTGATCCCGGCCATCGGCGGGCCGGAGCGCAAACTCGCTGAGACCCGTGCATGGGGCTCGCTGGCGTGGTTCCCCGACGGTAAATGGCTTGCGTTCGCCGACAAGGATACTGACGACGCTGCCGACGAACGCACGATCCTGTATGCAGTCTCCATGGAAACCGGCGACCGGCGCAGATTGACGTCCCCCCCACGAGATGGCTGGGACTTCAATGGGACCTTTTCTCCCGACGGCCGTTACCTGGTGTTCAGCCGGGGTACCGCGTACTGGGTCAGTGAACTCTTCCTGCTGCCGCTTCGCGCCGATCTCAGCCCCGGCGGCGAACCGGAGCAGATCACGTTCCAGCGGCGTTTTACACACGGTCCAGTCTGGACACCGGATGGACGCGAAATCGTTTATGGCAGCGGCACCGCCACTGCGAACGAGATGTGGACGATTCCGGTGTCCGGCTCGCGGACAACACGCCGGCTCGAATTCGCCGGAGATCAAGTCCTAAACCCGACGATTTCCAGACAGGGCCACCGCCTGGCGTACGCACGCCGGTCAACCGACCGCAACATCTGGCAGATGGAACTGCGCGGTCCGGGAGGCAACCCCGGCAACCCCGTGAGCCTGGTTTCGTCAACGTGGTCCGACCACGCGCCCCAGTACTCGCCGGATGGGAGCAAGGTTGTGTTCATCTCCGGGCGTTCGGGAAACAACGAAGTCTGGGTCTGTGGGAAGGACGGCTCGAATCCCATACAGTTGACCTCCATGCGGGCGCAGGAGACCGGCGCACCGCAGTGGTCTCCCGATGGAAAGCGGATCGTCTTTGACTCTAACGCCGGTGGGAACTTCGAGCTTTATACGATCGAGGCGGGCGGCGGCAGACAGCAGCGGCTGACGAACCATCCTGCCGACGATGCAGTTGCGAGCTTCTCGCGAGACGGGAACTGGATCTACTTTGCCTCGTCGCGGACCGGGCGCTTCGAGATCTGGAAGATGGCGGCGAACGGCGGGGATCCGGTCCAGATCACAAAGAACGGCGGATGGCGGGCGCTCGAGTCGGCTGACGGCAAGCAACTGTATTACGCCCCCAATCGAAGGGTGAGCAGTTTGTGGAGACTTCCGTTGGACGGAGGCAAAGAGCAACAGATCACGGAGCCGGTGGTAGGCAGCGCACTCGCGGTTACGAGGACGGGCCTCTACTTCGCCCGGCCGTCTCGCCCGGGTGGAGGCAATCCCATCGAGTTCCTGAGCTTCGCGACCGGCAAGATTATAGCCGTGGCGACAACTGCGCGGCCTATTATGTGGGCCCTGTCCGTTTCCCCGGACGAACGCCGCCTCATTTACGACCAAGTCGATCAGACGGGTAGCGACCTGATGCTGGTGGAGAACTTCCGGTGAGGCTATGAACAGTGGCGCACAGTCCGCGCGGGTCGTTCGCTTCGGATTGTTTGAAGCGGATCTCATGGCCGGGGAACTGCGCAAGTGCGGGCGGAAGGTCGAGCTTCAGGATCAGCCTTTTCATGTCCTGGCTCTGTTGCTGCGGCGTCCGGGGGAGTTGGTCACGCGCGAGGAACTGCGCCAAGCGCTGTGGCCAGCCGACACCTTCGTCGAGTTCGATGAGAGCCTCAACAAGGCCGTCCAGAAGCTCCGGCAGGCACTGGGCGACTCGGCAGACAATCCCCGTTTCATTGAAA
>DATIFQ010000485.1:0-9930 GCA_035455185.1 Bryobacteraceae bacterium
CGCTGCACTTCAACCTCCACGCTGCTCTGATGCCGGGCTTCTGCCTGATGTGGGACCTCGCGGACCTGGTGAAAGCGGTCGCGCCGCGCAAGGTCCTCTGGACTGACCCGACGGACTGGATGGGCAACGTTATCCACGTCGACGGCGACTACCGCTACCGCCCCTTCGAGACGCCCGACACCCCGTACATCGACACACTGCTGCGCTAACCCACCGCAAAAACGCGGGAGCGGCCCCTTGCCGCCGCCCCGGCCGCAATCCGGCGTGCGTACTACCGCTTTTCCATCGGAACGAAGTCGCGCAGCCAGTGGCCGGTGAAGATCTGGCGCGGGCGGGCGATCTTCTGCTCGGAATCCTGGAGCAGCTCCTGCCACTGCGCCAGCCAGCCGACCGTACGCGGAATCGCGAACAGCACCGTGAACATCTCGGTGGTGAATCCCATCGCCTGGTAAATGATGCCCGAGTAGAAATCCACGTTCGGGTACAACTTGCGCTTGATGAAGTACTCATCCGACAGCGCCACCCGCTCCAGTTCGAGCGCGATCTCGAGCTTCGGGTTCTTCCCCGTGACCCCGAACACCGCCTCGGCCGCCTCTTTGATGATCTTCGCGCGCGGGTCGTAGTTCTTGTACACCCGGTGGCCGAATCCCATCAGGCGGCCTTTTCCGGCCTTGATTTTGTCCACGAACGCCGGCACGTTCTCCACCGACCCGATCTCGTCGAGCATACGCAGCACCTGCTCGTTCGCTCCGCCGTGCAGCGGGCCGTACAGGGCCGCGATCGCCGCCGCCGTGGTCACATACGGGTCCGCCAGCGAGCTTCCCACCGCCCGCATCGCGTTGGTGCTGCAATTCTGCTCGTGATCCATGTGAAGGATGAAGAGGATCTCGAGCGCGCGGGCCAGCACCGGATTCGGCTCGTACTTCGGCTCCGCCCGCTTCCACAACATGCTCATGAAATTCTCGGTATAGCTGAGCGAGTTGTCGGGATAGACGTACGGCAGCCCGAGGTTGTGTCGGTAACAGTGAGCGGCGATGGTTGCCATCTTCGCAATCAGCCGGATCGTCTCGAGATGCCGGATCGCCGGGTCATGCACGTTCTTCGCTTCGGGATAGAACGTCGACAGCGCCGCCACCGAGCTGACCAGCATTCCCATCGGATGGGCGTCGTAGTGGAAGCCCTCCATGAGCTTCTTCGTGTTCTCGTGCAGCATCGTGTGCCGCGTGATCTCGGCGGTGAACTCGTCGAGCTGGCTCTTGTTCGGCAATTCGCCGTTCAGAACCAGGTATGCGGTTTCAAGGAAGCTGCACTTCTCCGCCAGAACGTCGATGGGATAACCCCGATAACGTAGGATTCCCTTATCGCCATCAATATAGGTAATACTGCTCTGGCAGGAGGCCGTGTTCATGAACGCCGGGTCGTAGCACATCAACCCGAATTCGTCAGTCTCCGTCTTGATCTGACGCAGGTCCATCGACCGGACGGCGCCCTTAAACAACTGGACACTGTACGTCTTCCCGGTCCGATTGTCGGTAATCGTAAGGGTCTCATTCTCCATCAACGTGTCTCCTGGCTCAATCCCCTTTGCCGCCCAGTGGCAATCCACGTGCCAAACGCCGTTCCGCCGCTCCGGATGAAGTATCCCTCAAGTTTCCGACGCTCCCGGTTAAAGATCAAGGGCGCAGCCGGGTCATTTGGCGCAGCCCTGGGCACCCGATTGGGGACGGACCGCCCTACTGCTTCCCCGGCCGGAAATGAATCGTGTAAAAGGCCCCCAGGGCCGTCAGCAGCCCCCCCCACCAGATCGGCGCATGCAGATGCGCGAGCACGACCTCGTTCGGCATCGGCGCGAACAGATAGTAGATGCCCGCGCCCGTGATCAGCACGCCATAAAACAACAGTAGCGCACCCACGAAGAACCAGATCGGGATGTAGTGTTTTTGCTCGCTCATGGGCCCCTACCAGAAAATGATGTTCACCATCACGAAAGCGGCGCCGACCACCGCCGCCCAGAAGGCGGGCCGCTGGATCCACGGCAGTCCCTTTTCTTTCGGGATGGGCGTCAAGCCGTAGACGAGGTTTTCGAGCTCCGAATCCGGCTTAGGCTTCGTGAGCAGGCTCACCACGATGGTCACTACAAAGGTTGCCAGCAGGCACCAGAACGCCCGGTAGATGTTGTCCGCCATTTCGCTGGCGTTCTCATAGAAGGCCACGTACTTCAGCGCCGAGCGGTCGAGCCTTACCCATGCGAACAGCCCGATCGACGTCAGCGTGCCCGCCAGCAGGCCGTAGAAGCCTCCCTTCGGCGTCACCCGCTTCCACAGCATTCCGAGGATGATCGTCCCGAACTGCGGCACGATTCCGAAAATGAAGATCACCTGCGCGTAAGCGATGATGTTGTCGAAAAACATCACCAGGTACGCCGTGCCGATGCTCGCGAACACGCCGAGGATCGAGCACCAACGCCCCATCTTCACGTAATGCTCGTCGCTCGCCGTCTTGCGAATCAGCGCCTTGTAAATGTCGTACGTCCACACCGTCGCGAACGCGCTCACGTTGCCGGCCATTCCGGACATGAACCCGGCGATGAGCGCGGTCACGCCCAAGCCGAGCAGTCCCGGCCCGCAATAGCGCGCCATCATCAACGGCAGCACTTCGTTGTAACTGTGCTGGCCCGTCCGCAGCGCCTCCGGCTCGCTCACCAGATTCATCGGCAGCACGGCCAAGCCCAGCAGTCCGGGGAGAATGACGATCAGAGGCACGCACATCTTCAGCGCCGCGCCGAGAATCGTCCCCAATTGCGCCGACCGGAGGTTCTTGGCGGCCAGCACGCGCTGCACCACCAGAAAATCCGTCGTCCAGTACCCGAATGAGATCGCAATGCCCCATCCCAGCACTACACCGATCCAGTCGAGGCCCATCGGGTTGTCCGTGAACGAACCCATGTTCCGCCACAAGTGCGTGTAGTCCTGGCCGGCGAAACGCTGGTTGATGCGCGCCACCATGTTGTCCCAGCCGCCAGCCTCAATGAGCCCCAGAATCGGAATCAGCAGCGAGCCGAACCAGATCAGGAAGAATTGGAGTACCTCGTTGAAGATCGCCGAGAGGAGCCCGCCCATCATCACATACACCGCGACCGTAAGCGAGCTGACCCACATGCTGTAATTGAAATCCCAGCCGAGGATCACCTGCATCACTTTCGCCATCGAGAACATGTTGATCCCGCTCATCAGGATCGTCATCACCGCGAACGTGATGCTCGAAATCGACCGCGTCGATTCGCCGTAGCGCAGTTTCAGGTATCCCGGGACGGAGTGCGTCTTCGAGATGTAGTAGAACGGCATCATCACGATGGCGAGGAACAGGATGGCAGGAATCGCCGCGATGAAGTAGGCGTGCGCGATCACCATGCCGTGCTGGTAGGTCGCCGCCGCGTACCCCATCGTCTCCAGCGATCCCAGGTTGGCGGAAATGAAGCTGAGGCCGGCCACTGAGGCCGTCATTTGCCGGCCGGCGAGAAAGAAGTCCTCTCCCGTGCTCGCGTACCGTTTCAGGTAGAACCCGATCACGAGCACCAGAACGAAGTAGGCGACGACGATAACCAGGTCCACCGGGCTCATCGTCAGCAGCCGGGATTGCGTGGCCTGAAGCCAGAAGGAAGGTAAGAATAGCAGGGTCATGACGGCAGTTCGACCAGGGTCGCGTATCGAGTCACGAACGACTCATTGTATACGCGCGTCCCCCGCCTGTCGATGCCGTGATGTGGAGCGGGTGTGGCAGGTCGGTCAACCTGCCGCGTTCAGTACCGATCCCACTTTCGAGAAAATCGTGCTGAGCGAAGTCGCCACCGGCGGGAACGCCGCTCCCCCTGCCACGGCCACAAATCCCGCCATCAGCGCGTACTCGATCAGGTCCTGGCCTTCGGTTTCACGCCAGAACGGCCACTCCCTGACTCGTTTCCAGGTTCTCAACATGGGTTCCTCCCTCGTGAACTGCGCTTCCGTCCTCCCCATGCTGGCCGACGGCGCACCGGCCCACAATGGGAGCAAAACCCAATAAAACCCGGCTAAACCTCTTAACCCTCTGTGGTGAACTCTTATGGATTCGCCTGCGCCGGATACCGCACAACCGTGAAGTTTCGCAAGGTGAGCGTGTCCGTCGTGGCACTGGCCATGCTGCCGAGGAAATCCAACACCAGAGTCGACGCCAGCGAATCTCCGGCGTTCCCGACACCCCACGCCGGCGCCAGCGAGGCCCCCCAGCTTTGGACCTCCCATTGCGCCCCGCCCGCGTGGATCCCCGCCTCGGCGTGCCCCGCTACCAGCGTCTCCGTTGCCGCCCCCGCGCGCGAGAGAAGCGTCGTCCCGCCCCAGCGCACCTCAAACGTGAAGCTACGCGCCGCGCCTTCGTGCGAGTAGCTGAAGCGGACCTCGACCCGGTCTCCCGGTTTCAGGAAGTTTGCCGGAATCGTGCAGCTTCCCAAACGGGTCAAGCTTGGCCCACTGACTGCCGTGCCCGCGTTAGCGCACAGTACTTGCGGAACGGTGTGTGTCTGGCCGCCCTCCACCGTCTTCCGCGCCTGGGCGCCGCTGTTGTACCAGAAGTCGCCGTCGGTGCGAGTGCCCGGATCCGCGGAGTTGCCCGCATCCTGCCAGGCTGCTTTAGTGCCTGTTGTCGCCCCTCGGAACGAAGCCCCGGAAAAGTTGCCCGCCACGTCCACCCGCGCCAGTTCTGTCCCGTTTGGATCGAGCCACGTTTGCAGCGGAGTCGACCCCTGTCCCTGGCCCGCGCGCACTACCAGCCCGGTCAGTCCAGTCGACGCGAGCGAGTCCCAGACGTATAGCGTCGCCAGGCTGGAGTTGTTGCCCACCGACAGCCGCCGGTTGTTGTTCTCCCAGAAGAGGCGGGCGTTGTTCTGCGCAAGGTTCCCGGCTGCGTCGACGAACGGCACCGAGCCCGCCGCGAATCCCGTATACAGGCACGAGTTCCAGACCGCGTCAAAACCGTTCGACATCAGGCACCGGTTCGCCGGCCCGATCGGTATCCGCGTCCACATCGCCGGTGAGCCCCCAGCCGCGACGATGATGTCACCTCGCACCGGCGTCCCCTGCGTCGTATCGTTGTGAACGTTCCCCAGCAACGCGTGGGCCGATGCCGTCCGCGGGTTCGTCATCCTGGGATCCTGATCCGTCACGTACCGGTTTCCCGCCGACGGCGTCCCAGACGTGCCTGCCATCGCGGCCTTTTGTTCCGCTGTCGGATCATTGGCGCCGGAGTGCGTCGGATAATTCAGCGCCAGCTTCGACTCGGCGATCGCTGCCACGTCGCTCACGTTGATGTTGGAGATCACACCGGCCGCGATCTGCGGACTCGGATACGTTCCCGTCAGCGCGCCACCCGCTGCGCCGGCCGGGTTCCCGGCGTCGGCCAAGCGATAGGAGCAGAGCAGCACGTCGCCCGCCTGCGGGATCGACGCGCCGGCGAACGTGATCGTGTTCCCGCTGAGCGTATAGTCGAGGTCGGCCTTCTGACGCACGCCGTTCCTGTACAGCGTCAGGCTCGATGGCGGGCTTGGGATTTCGCTCAGTGTGAACACCGCGTTCGACCCGCTCACCAAGCCCGCCGGCGTCTCGCCGTCCACGAATCCCGGGCCGGTGCTCGCGTTCACGTCGCACGGACCCGCGGTGCCGTCCACCCGCACGCAGTCGGTCAGATTCCCAGCGATGGCGTCCAGCATTCCCGACTCGTTGATGTACGCGGCCCGCGACGGCGCGTACTCCGGCCCCTTTAGCGGCCGCGCAGCCAAGTCGGCCACCAGGCCGACCACATCCGACTCCTGAATCTGCGTCTGCGTTGCCGGCGGGAGCGCCGTGCCCGGCGCAACCGAGCCCGTAATCCGGACATCCTTCAGCCTCAGCGGCGCTGCGCTCGGTGGCACCGACCATTTTTCGTCGAACTGAATTCGCCCGTCGCTGTAATACCGCGCCGAGTAGTACGCGCCCGACAGCGCATTCGTCGTCGGCACAAGGTGCACCCGCAACACTCCGTTCGCGATCGGAACCGTCAGGCTGTGCGTTGCGATGTTCGACGAATCGGCCGCCTGGAAACTCCTCCACTCGATGAACACCACTCCGCTGAACGCCGACCCGTCCGCTTTGTACAGCACGTCCTCGATGGTTGTCAGCGATGGTGCCCCGCCCGCCGCCGTGCAGAGCGCAATCAACGCCAGCACCGCCGTCCCGAATCGAACCCGCATCCTCGGCCTCCCGAAAAAAAGCCCGGCCCGCACTTGGCGGACCGGGCCGGCTGAATCTCAGCCTTTCGGTTCCACTCTATGCATGAGTTCTCCGGGATACACGCCGAAACACGGCGCCACGAGACAATAACTCACTGTAACATCAACGAGTTATCTATTTGTTCTTGGTCTGTGACTCGAACTTTGCAGCTTCCGGGGAAACCTCAGCGCATATCACCCGTTTTCGTGATCCGCTCTGCGTTCATGTATGGTCGAAGCGCCTCGGGAATAATCACGCTTCCGTCCTTCTGCTGGTAGTTCTCGACCACCGCCACCCACGTGCGTCCGACCGCCAGCCCGCTTCCGTTCAGCGTGTGTACGAACTCGGCCTTGCCCTTGCCGGCCTTCGCTCGGATGCTCGCCCGCCGCGCTTGAAAGCCCTCGAAGTTCGAGCAGGACGAGATCTCGCGGAAGGTGCTCACTCCCGGCAGCCATACCTCGATGTCGTAGGTCTTCGCCGACGAGAATCCGAGGTCGCCCGTACACAGCGCCACCGTTCGATACGGCAGTCCGAGCCTCTGGAGGATGTCCTCGGCATCGCGTGTCAGTGCCTCCAGTTCGTCGTAGCTCTGCTCCGGCCGGGTGAACTTCACCAGTTCGACCTTCTGAAACTGGTGCTGGCGGATTATGCCCCGCACGTCTTTTCCGTACGAGCCCGCCTCGCTCCGGAAGCAGGACGTAAACGCGCACAGGCGGACCGGCAACCGGTCGGCGTCAATTGTCTCCTCGCGGTACAGGTTCGTCACCGGCACCTCGGCCGTCGGCGCGAGCCAGAGGTCGTAGTTCTCGCACTTGAACAGGTCCTCGGCGAACTTCGGCAACTGACCTGTCCCGAACAGGCTCGCCGAGTTGATCATGTACGGCGGAAACACTTCTGTGTAGCCGTGCTCCCGCGTATGCACGTCGAGCATGAAGTTGAACAGGGCCCGCTCGAGCCGCGCCCCCAGCCCCCAGTAGACGGCGAACCGCGCGCCGGTGATTTTCGCCGCCCGCTCAAAATCCAGCACGCCCAATTCCGGGCCGAGGTCCCAGTGCGCCTTCGGCTCGAAATCGAACTCTCTCGCCTGGCCCCACCGCCGCACTTCGGCATTGCCCGCTTCGCTGCTGCCCTCCGGTACCGAGTCGTGCGGAACGTTGGGAATGCCGGCCAGCATCTCGCGGAACTCCTCGTCGAGCCCTTTCACCTGCTCGTCCAACTCCGAGATCCGCGTACCGATTTCCCGCACCTTCTGCTGGTGCTCCGCGGTGTCGACCCCCTGTTTGCGCAGTTTCGCGATCTCCGCGCTCTCCGCGTTGCGCTTCGCTTTGAGTTGTTCCGCCTCCGTGATCGCCGAACGCCGCCGCGCATCGAGGTCCTGACACTGCTTCACATCGAGAGCGAACCCGCGCGTTGCGAGCCGCTGCGCTATCTCATCGAGGTTCGCCCGAAAATACGCCAGATCGTGCATCTTTCTAGTTTAGAGAGGTTCCGATGCGAAAAACGGGGACTGGCTCGAATTTCGCGGTGTTTGCGAAATTGGTGCCTGTCCCCGCTTTTCGTGTCTTCAGCTATCCTGTTCTGTTCCCATGCTCTTTCTTCTCGCCGTCATCACCATCACCGCCGCGTTCGACGGCGGCAGCGTCGGCGAAGTGAAACAGGTCGCCCCGGCACACCTCCGCTGCGGCGTGAAAGGTCAGGCCGACCAGAACAACCGCAACCGCCAGGCCAACTGGTACTACTTTCGCCTCGACAGCCTGCCGCGGGAGCAGGTCCGTATCGACCTGGTGAATCTGGCCGGCGAGTATAACTTCCGGCCCGGCGCCTTGTCCGTCACCCGGAACTCGCGCCCGGTCTACAGCTACGACGGCGAGCGCTGGATCCACTTCACCGACGCGCAGGTCGAATGGGACAACGCCGAGCCCCGCCTCACGCTGCGTTTTACCCCGGAGCGCCCGACCATGTGGATCGCTCACGTCCCGCCGTACACAAACCGCCAGCTCACACGCCTTTTCGACGACTTTCGGCGTAGCCCGAACCTCCGCCGCGAAGTCATCGGGCACAGCGTCAACGGCCGCGAGATTCCTCTGCTCACCGTGACCGATGCGTCGGTCCCGCGGGAGCGGAAGGATGTCGTGTGGCTAATGGCGCGTCAGCACGCCTGGGAAGCGGGCACGTCGTGGATCGCCGAGGGCGCATTGCGTTTTCTCCTCTCGGATTCACCCGAGGCGGCGAAGCTCCGCCGCTCGGTCATCTGGAAGATCCTTCCGATGATGGATCCCGACGGCGTCGCCTCCGGGGCCGTTCGTTTTAACGCGAATGGGTACGACGTCAATCGCAACTGGGACGCCGTCGATGAACGCCTCATGCCCGAGATCACCGCCGCCCGCCGCGCGATCTTCGCGTGGTTGGACTCCGGCCGCCAAATCGACCTTTTTCTCGCCCTCCACAACACCGAATCGGGAGACTTCATAGAAGGCCCCCTCGCGCAGGGCAGAGAGCCTGTCCGCGCTCTGGCGTCTCGATTTGCGGACGCGCTGGCGCGCACCACCGCATCGTTCCACGCCACCGGGCCGCCGCGAGACGCCGGACTCTCCACCACCCCCGGCATGAAAGGCCGCATGACCGTCAACCAGGCTCTTTTCCACGAGCGACAGATTCCCGCTTTCCTCATGGAGACAATGGTTGACCGCAACCCGAAACTCGGCCGCCCGCGCACCACCGAAGATAACCTGACGTTCGGCAGCGAACTCGTGCGCGCGATGGCTGCGTCCCTCCCTCCGGCCCGGTGAGGACCACCGATTCCGGTACAATGGCTCCAATCGTCCGATGAAGTATCGTTACGAAGAGTTCACGTGGCCGGAGATCCGCGAGGCCGTCGCGCAGCGCCGGGTTCCGGTTCTGCCTGTTGGCACGGTTGAGCAGCACGGTCCGCACCTGCCCCTCGTCACCGACGTGCTCTGCGCTTCGGAAATGGCCCGCCGCGCCGTCGAGCGGATTCCTTACGAAGCGATGCTCCTGCCGCCCGTTTATTACGCCTTCAACGAGCACCACCTCGATTTTCCCGGTACCATTGCGATCGAAGGCCCCACGTTCATTAATTACGTCACCGACATCGGAAAGAGTTTGGCCCACCACGGCTTTCGCAAGATCCTCCTCGTCAACGGCCACGGCAGCAATGTCCCGTTCCTCGACGTCGCTGCCCGCAACATCACCAACCACTCCGACGCTATTTGCGCCATGGTTCCTTGGTGGAACTTGATCCCGAAGGAACTATTCGGCGAGCTGCGTGAATCCGAATGGCCCGGCGGCATGGCCCACGCCTGCGAACTGGAGACCTCCGTACTGCTATACCTCCGCGGCGATCTCGTCCAGATAGACCTCGCGCAGCGCGACTTCCCTGGGCAGCATTCCGAGTTTTTCTACTGGGACTTACAGAAAGCCTCACCGGTGTACTTCCAGGAGTTTTTCAGTCGCTATTCGCGCACCGGCACGCTCG
The DNA here is from genome assembly GCA_035455185.1 of Bryobacteraceae bacterium. Classification (GTDB taxonomy): domain Bacteria; phylum Acidobacteriota; class Terriglobia; order Bryobacterales; family Bryobacteraceae; genus JAEHDI01. The sequence goes on from DATIFQ010000485.1 coordinate 9,772, forward strand.
GCGATCCCACCAAAGCCACCGTCGAAAAGGGACGCCGCTTCGTCGATGCCGTAGCCGACCGCCTCGTCGCGCTCATCCAGGATTTCCGCGGCCACACCATCGAACCACGCGTCGACCATCACTGAAGGCTGAGAGCTGACAGCTACTTCTTCTTCGGCT
>DATIFQ010000486.1:0-2667 GCA_035455185.1 Bryobacteraceae bacterium
CGGCATCTCGAGAATCGGCAGACAAAACAACGCTGTGTTTTAAAGGAGTTGCAGGCACGCCTGGAAAGAATCCGGTCAGGAAGTCGGTTGCTGTGCAGCATGGAAAGAACCGGTTGTCCGGTTTTGGACAGGGCAGGGCTACGGCGACGGAGGATTCCAGGTTATCGTTCCGGACTTCGGATCGATGGAGATGGCGAGTTTTCCGTCAAGTATATCGAGCAGCATATCCCCCAGTAATACCCGGCGCCATCCCTTCAGAAGCGGAAGGTCAAGCGCTGCGCGATTCGTTTTGGCATCGACGAGAGCTTGGAGGTCCGCCGTTGTGGCCAGCAACGTCGGTGCGATCTCTTCTTCTGTCGCACGGGCCTTCATCACAGCCTGAAGAAGTTCCACGAGGCCGGCAGATTCCGCTTCAGGCTTCCGTTCTTTCGGAACCTCAGGCCAGGCCGACGCCGGGAGACTGAGTGCTGCTTGAATGGCGGCAAGAATGGCCTCACCGTTGCGGTCGGCTTCTGACCCATGGAGGCCCCTGACAGCGCGCAGCTCCTGCATATGACGCGGAGGGTGTCGCGCAAGTTGCAGCAGCACTTCGTCGCGCATCACCCGCCCGCGTGGTACGTTGCGGCGTTTCGCCTCCCCTTCCCGCCAGGCCGCCAGCTCTCGAAGGACGGCGGCGGATTTCGGTTTGAGCGTATCCCAGCCTCGCACGCGCTGGTAGCGTTCCTGGGGTTCACGACGTGTCTCTCCGACAGCGCCCTCCAGGCGGGAAAATTCTTCGTCAACCCAGTGGAGCCGGCCGAGTTTGGAAAGACGGCCGTGGAGATGGTCGTGAATCGCCAGGAGAAAGGTCACGTCTTCGAGCGCGTAGGCGAGTTGATCCTGAGACAGCGGACGGGCGCTCCAGTTGGTAAAGGTGTGGGCCTTATCCAGCTTCGTTCCGTGCACACGATGGACGAGGTTGGCATAGGCCACCTGTGGCCCGAACCCGACCATCGCGGCGGCAATCTGCGTATCGAAGAATGGTTTAGGAATCTGACCGGCATGAACCGCGAAAAGATCAAGATCCTGCCGCCCGGCGTGCACGACTTTTTGAATCGCCGGGTTGCACACAATTTCCCAGAAGGCATCCAGGGAGCCCGCTGCCAGGACTGCGGGGAAATCGATGACCGCTGCGGTGGTTTCCGTGGCGACCTGAATGAGTTCGAGTTTGGGCACAAAGCTGTCTTCGCCCACGAATTCCGTATCCAGTGCGAGGCGGGAGCTGTCCTTTAATTGCTTGCAGAATTCGCCGAGTGCGGCAGGGCTGGTAATGTAGTTTGATTGTGTGGCCATCGTTCCTGTGACCTATTCGGCCGGGCTGTAGGGGCGGTCAGGCGGACGCATAGGTTCGGTGTTGCTCAAGTTCAGGTATTCTTTCAGAAACTGGTAGGCTTCGAGCATGCGGCGGAGTTCAGGCTCGGAACTGCGATCGCCATTATTGGCGTCAGGATGCAGTTGCTTGGCCTTAATCCGGAAGGCAGCGGTCACATCGGCGAGGGAACTGCCGAACTCCACGCCCATGATGGCATAGGCGTCCACTGCATTGTTCACACCGCTCGGGTTGTCTGAGAGCGTCCCCCCTCCCCCGCCGGCGGCTTTCAGCATATCGGCGAGGCTGATTTTTTTCCGGCGGCGACGGGGACGTTCACGGATCTCGCTGTCGAGATCGTCCCAGCGGTCTTCAACGAATTCCAGCCGTGACTCCAGCCGCATCGCGCCGGAGAGGTCGCGGACCTGCTCCAATTCATCTCCGATCTGCGAGAGCGATTTGACGATCTCCTCGAGCCCCTGTTCGACCCGGAAATAGCTATCCACCCGCTCTTCCATCATAGTGTCGACAGCCACATCCATGCTGTCTTCAGTCTTGGAGCGCAGGGAATCGATGCGTTTTTGCATCCCGCTGCGAAACTTGATGTATTTAGCCGTCGAAAAAGGCATGGATCGCATGCACTCCTGGCGCGACGCATTGTAGCACAGTCCGATTCCTGGTCAGAAGGGCTCCGGGATCGACTCCTCATGTCATCGCTGCTAATCAGAGGAGGGCCAGGTCGGGGGTCCGATGGTCTGCTGGATGAATTACCGCGGCAAGGACTGGTCGTCCGATCGGGCCCGCCTTCGCGCCACGCCGCTGTCGCGGGCGGCAGTTGCGACGGCTCGGGCAACGCGCGGGACAACTTTCTTGTCGAAGAGGCTGGGGATGATGTAGTCCTCACTCAGGGCGCCTTCCGGAATCACGTGCGCGATGGCCTTCGCCGCGGCCAGCTTCATCGCTTCGTTGATTTCGCTGGCCTGAACGTCGAGGGCGCCGCGAAAGATGCCGGGAAATGCGAGTGCGTTGTTGATCTGGTTGGGATAGTCGGATCGGCCGGTGGCAAAGATGCGGCAGTGTGAGGCGGCGAGATCGGGCGGGACCTCGGGGTCCGGGTTGGCCATGGCGAAAACAACGCGATCGGGGGCCATCACCTCAAGATCTTCCGCGCTGAGGATGTTGCCGACCGAGAGGCCGATGAATACGTCAGCGCTCTTCAGGGCATCGCGCAAGGTGCCTTTCGGCGCGTCGCGGGTGAAGCAGGCGGTGAGAGCGTCCCGGCAGGCACGCAATTGCTCCGTTTTTCCATGCAGGATGAT
>DATIFQ010000487.1:0-13019 GCA_035455185.1 Bryobacteraceae bacterium
GTCACCCGTCGGACGGCTGAGGGCCCCATGGCCTATGTCAAAGGGGCGCCGGATGTGCTGCTCGGCCGCTGCGCGCATCGCCTCACGCTCGACGGCACGGTGGAACCGTTGGAGGACCCGCAGCGGAAGGCAATTCTTGACATCAACGCATCACTCGCGCACGAGTCACTCCGCGTGTTGGCTGCGGCGTATCGTCGTCTCGGCGACGCCTATGCGAATCTTCAGCCCGATGCGGTGGAACGGGATTTGGTGTTTCTCGGCCTCTTTGCGATGAAGGATCCCTTGCGACCCGAAGCGGTCGGGGCCGTTCGCCTGTGCCGGGAAGCCGGAATTAAGACGGTCATGATCACCGGTGACCATAAAGAGACGGCGGTCGCGATCGCGCGGGATCTGGGCCTCTCCGACGGCCCTGGAACGGCGTTTTCAGGAACCGAGATTAACCATCTCACTGACGAACAGATGACCCAATTTGTCGAGCGGGTCACGGTCTACGCCCGTGTCTCAGCCGAGCACAAGCTGCGCATCGTCCAGGCCTGGAAACGCAGAGGTGCGATCGTCGCGATGACGGGTGATGGGGTCAACGACGCGCCGGCCATCAAGGCGGCGGACATCGGCGTGGCGATGGGGCTTGCCGGTACTGATGTGACGAAGGAAGCATCGGATATGGTGGTGACAGACGATAATTTCGCCTCGATCGCTGCGGCGGTGGAAGAGGGCCGGGGCGTCTTCGACAACATCCGGAAGACCGTGCATTTTCTCCTGTCATGCAATGTGAGCGAAGTACTCGTGATGCTCTTTGCGACGTTGCTGGGGTTGCCTCTCCCGCTCCTGCCGATCCAGATTCTCTGGATGAATCTTGTCACGGACGGCATCCCGGCCCTGGCGCTGGCGGTCGATCCCAAGGCGCCGGATCTGATGAAGCGGCCGCCTCGCAGGCCGGATGGTCGCTTGTTGGACAGCGGAAGGTTGCTCGCGATCGGCGGCGAGGGGTTGATGCTGGGCGTCATCGCCTTGGTCGCCTTCAGCTACAGCCTGTACGGCCTGCATCAACACGTTGAGCAGGCGAGGACGGTGGCGTTTACAGTGATGGTCGTTGTGCAGCTGGTGCATGCGTTCAATTGTCGGAGTGAGCGGTTTTCACTGTTCCAAATCGGCGTCGGGACGAATCGCGCCCTCTTGGGGGCCTTCCTCCTCTCGATTGCCGTGCAGGTGGCGGTGCTCACGGTTCCTGCAGCCGCGCCGGTGTTTAAGGTCGTTCCTTTGCCAATCGAAGATTGGGCGCTGATGGGAACGATGGGTGTGCTGCCGTTTCTGATCATGGAATCGATCAAGTGGCTGCGCCGACGATGAGGGATTCCGTGCCGGTGATTCAGACTCGCCCGTTCGCGTAAAAACGCCGCTTCACCAGTTCAGCAGTGAGGACATACCCCGCAAGGATTGCCGCCAACAGGACAAGAAATGACGGAGGCATGGGGCTCAATCCCAATGGCGCGGCAATCGGGAGGAGGGGAAGCAGCAACGTCACCAAGGCCACTGCCAGGGTAGCCAGGACAAGAGGCGGGCCTGGCCGGCTCGCGAAGAACGGCCGCCTGGTTCGGATCACCAACACGATTGCCGATGCGGAAATGACGGATTCCACGAACCAGCCGGTTCGAAATTGTTCCGGCGAGGCATTGAGTATCAAGAGCAGGGCGCCAAACGTGAGATAGTCAAAAACCGAACTCACCAGTCCAAAGGTCAGCATAAATTTCCGGATGAAGGCGATATCCCAGCGTCGAGGCCGATCGATGAGTTCACGGTCGACGCGGTCAGTGGCGATCGTCATCTCGGGAATGTCGGTTAGGAGGTTCGTCAATAAAATTTGCTTCGGCAGCAGCGGGAGAAACGGGAGGAACAGCGAGGCACCGGCCATGCTGAACATGTTGCCGAAGTTGGCGCTGGTCGCCATGAAGACATATTTCAGAGTGTTCGCAAACGTCGTGCGTCCTTCTCGGACTCCTTGAGCCAGCACTCCCAGATTCTTTTCAAGCAGCACAATGTCGGCGGCGTCTTTGGCCACGTCGACGGCGCTCTCGACGGAGATGCCGACGTCCGCCGCATGGAGTGCGGGAGCGTCATTGATCCCATCGCCGATATACCCCACCACGTTTCCTGAACGCTTCAGTGCGAGAATGATGCGATCCTTTTGATTGGGCTCTATTTCCGCAAAGACGTCGATGCGGTTGACGCGATGGAGGAGGGCTTCGTCTGTCATGTGGCGAAGTTCCTCTCCGGTCAAGAGCCGCTGGTGGTTCATTCCAACCAGTTGGCTGACGTGGGATGCGACGAGTCGGTGATCGCCCGTGATGATCTTCAGCGAGACGCCCAGCCGTCGCAGGGATGAGATGGTTTCCGCCATTTCAGGCCTGACCGGGTCGGCGAAGACCAAGAGCCCGAGGAACGTCATCTCGGTTTCATGCCCCTTATCGATGCGAGACGTCGTACCCATGTCACGATACGCCAAAGCCAGGGTCCGAAGACCCTGTCGGTTCAGGTCCTGAAACTGATGTCGGATCTTCTCGCTGCGTTCCCTCATGGGGGCCGTGGTTCCGTCCAGCAGTTCTGCGCCGGTGCAGACGGCCAAGATTTGCTCGACCGCGCCTTTGCTGATCAGGAGGTGGGTGCTGGGTGTGGCCACGAGAATGGAGAGCCGTTTACGCAGGAAGTCGTACGGCACCTCGTCCAGTTTCCGGTATCTCGACAGATCGAAGATGCACCGCCTGCGAAGCGCCTCATCGAGCGGATTGATGAAACCAGTCTCGTATGTGGCGTTGAGAGAGGCATGGAAGAGGACGCGTTCACTGGGGAGACCTTCCAGATCGAGTGCCGCATGCAGCCGCATCGTGCCTTCGGTGAGCGTGCCGGTCTTGTCCGAACAGAGCACGTTCATACTCCCGAAGTTTTCTATGGAGGCAAGGCGTTTGACGATCACCTTCTGCTGGGCCATGCGTTTAGCCCCGTGCGAGAGGTTGACGCTGATGATGGCCGGCAGAAGCTGCGGGGTGAGTCCCACGGCGAGAGCCATGGAAAAGAGAAACGAGTCGAGGACCGGCCGGTGGAGATAGACGTTGATGGCGAAGATGGCAAATACGAGGAGCAACGTCACTTCGAGCAACAAATATCCAAAGCGCCGGACGCCGCGTTCGAACTCCGTTTCCTGAGGCCGAAGCATCACGTGAGCAGCTATGCGGCCGAATTCCGTCTCCTTGCCCACATGCACGATGACGGCCTTCGCGTTCCCGCTTACCACGTGGGTCCCCATGAACAGGCTATTCGTCCGCTGATTCAGGGAGGTCTCAGGGGACAAGATAGTCGCCGATTTCTCGGCCGGATAGGTTTCGCCAGTCAAGGTTGCTTCGTCGACGAAGAGATCCTTGGATTCGAGCACGACCCCATCGCCGGGGATGCTTGAGCCGGCGGAGAGATTGATCACATCTCCGGGAACAATTTCTTCGCTTGGCACTTCAATAAGTTGCCCCTCACGCCAGACTTCGGTCTTGACCCGAACGAGTGAGAGTAATGCGGCGACCGCTTTCGCCGCGCCGTACTCCTGCCAAAACCCCAGCAACGCACTGATAAGAATAATGGTCAGGATGATCAGCGCATCGGTGCGATCTGCAAGGAACAGCGATACCGTGGCTGCAAACAGCAGAATGAGGATAATCGGACTGCGGAATTGCGAGAGAAGGGCAAGTAAAGGGCGAATATCTTGGTGTGGCTTGAGCCGCATGGACGCATAGCGCGCTTGACGTTGGGAGGCCTCCTTAGCACGAAGACCGTCCGGTTCCGTCTGCAGGTGAGTGAGGAGTACATGCGTCGCTATCGCCCAATATGGACTGTTATTCACAGGAACACCTCTCTCGATTACGCCTGACTATCTGAATCCCCGACAGTCGCACCTGATTCATGGGAGTGATAGTACGATGCACAGTCGGCTTCTCTTCCTCGAACGATGCGCTTCCCTGCGAAGGGCGCAGTCCGTCCAGTCACCACCGTGCACTGGTGTTCGCCGTGGTCGTCGTCGTAGTAGAGGATGACCCAGTCCCGGGTCTTCTTTAACTGGTTGGCCAGGGCGCTGTTGGAGAACAGGGCGGTGTAGTGGCGGGGGCCGCGCTGGGTGTGAAGGATCGGCAGCCAGGCCTCTTTCTTCGGATTGAATCGATGCGGCGCGATGGTTTGTAACTTTCCCGCTAGAGCAGACTCCCGGTACTCCCGGTCCACATCGAGCAATTCCTCGATTGAAGGTTCTCCTGTCGGGTGACTTCCGACCGGTTGTGTCGGCCTGCGAAGGCGGCCCAGTCTGGCTGTGAGGGAATCGATGATACCTTGTAGTTTCTTGGGACCGACCCCTTCGATGTCTGCCAGCCGTCCATCGTGCGCCGCCATTTCCAGTTGTTCCAACGTTTCGATATGCAGATCGTCGTGCAGCCGGTGGGCCAGGGCTGATCCGACGCCGGGGACCGACGTCAGCAAGGCGATCGGATCGAGGTGCCCGCGCAGGCGATCCAGCATCGGCAGCCGGCCGGTGACGACGAGCGTGTGGATCGAGCGCGCCAGGCTCACGCCGATGCCGGGCAAAGCTTGGAGCCCGTCCGTGCCCTGTTGTTCGGCAATCTGCGAGACAGGGACTTCCAGCCGCTCCAACCGGTCTGCGGCGGTCCGATAGGCCTGGACCCGGAAACGGTTCGCGCCCTGTTCGTCCAGGAGGAGCGCGACCTCCCGCAACTTCTGGGCAACCTCGCGATTCTGCTGAATGACGGTCATGGGCGGCGACGGGCTACTCCTAAAACAAAACGACTTGGCTGGAAGCTTTATCAGCCAGGTGAAAGTCGGAGGTCAGGCCGATGACGAAGGAAAAGAATCAGGCAGCGGCTGCGGTTCCTGACCCAGAGTTTCATCTGCCTCCGCCACTCAGTCGTTCGTCGGTGCAGTCAAACCTGCTTCCGGCCATATCAGACGGATCTGAGTCGGGATTGGGTTCCGACCATTAGCACTCATGGGAGCCCGGGAAGCAGTCTCCCAACCCCCCCTCTGCCACTCTATTCCATCGGCGCACGCGTTCCCAAGGCCTCCCCGAGCACATTAGATCGCCTGCCACATCGAAGGTGCCGTGCGTGCTTCTGATCGACCTGCCCGTGACTAGCCGGGGGCATCATAGAGCCGAGGCATGTCAAGGGAGGTAATTGGACATATTTAATGCTGAGGCAAGGCATTTGTCCATTGTGGGGGGAGGGGGGCAGTTCAGTAGCATATGCCTATGAAAGTTCGGGTTCGGGGAGTACAGCACGAGCGAGTTGCGGCAGGGCTGCTTGCCGCATGCGATCGAGGGGTGCCCCATGCAGGGATGGCGATGCCTCATGCTGGCGCTGTTCTGTTCAGCGGGGACGTTCGGACTGGCACAGGAATCCGGCGCCGGGATCATGACCATTCAGGGCGTGCTGACGATCATCAAGGGCGACGTCTACACGATGCGGGACCTGTTCGGCCGCTTCGTCCAGTTCCGGGTCGATAAGAACACACGGCGGGAACGGCTGATGGTTCCTGGCGAACGTGTCGAGGTGCAGATGACGCCCGATCATCGGGCCATCGCGATCAAGCCGATTCAATGATCGAGTCCGGCGCGCGAATGAGTCGGGCACCGGTAGCATTAGCAGGCTGAAAGGACCAATCTATGAGAATCGCGCAAGTGGCTCCTCTATGGGAAAGCGTGCCTCCCAAGCTCTACGGGGGGACTGAACGGATTGTTTCGTACATCACGGAAGCGCTGGTCTGCATGGGGCACGACGTGACACTCTTTGCCAGCGGGGATTCTGTGACCGCGGCGCGACTGGACGCCATCTGCCCTCAAGCCCTCCGGCTCAACACCGGCATCTTCAATCGTGACGCCCCGATGCTCATGCTGCAGGAGCGGGCGTTGGGGATGACGGGCGAGTTCGACGTGGTGCACTCGCATCTGGACTTTCTCGGATTTCCCCTGGCCCGGAGAAACCCGCAGCCGGTCATTACGACCCTCCACGGACGTCTGGATCTGCCCGAGTTGGAGCCGGTCTTCCGCGAATACGCCGAGATGCCGCTGGTCTCGATTTCGGATGCGCAGCGCCGGCCGCTGCCCTGGGCGAACTGGCAGGCGACCGTGCACCACGGACTCCCGCAGGACCTCTACACGTATCATCCACAGCACGAAGGCTATCTAGCCTTCCTGGGACGGATCTCTCCGGAAAAGCGGCCGGACCATGCGATCGAACTGGCGAAGCGGACCGGGCTCCCGCTCCGCATCGCGGCGAAGGTGGACCCGGCAGATACCCAGTATTTCAAGCAGCAGATCGAGCCTTTGCTCGACCATCCGCTGATCGAGTTCATCGGCGAAATCTCGGACGCGCAAAAGAACGACTTTGTCGGGAACGCCCTGGCGTTGGTTTGCCCGTACGACTGGCCGGAGCCTTTTGGGCTGGTTCTCATTGAAGCCCTGGCCTGCGGGACGCCCGTCCTGGCCTACCGGCGCGGGTCCATTCCTGAAGTGATCGAGGACGGTGTCACCGGCCTGGTTTCCGAAAATCTGTCGGAGATGGCGGAGTCGGTCGCAAAGATTGCCGATATAGACCGGCGCCGCTGCCGGGCGACATTTGATGAGCGGTTCACCGCAGATCGAATGGCGCGAGACTACGTCGCCCTATACGAACGGATCATCGAAGAGCGGAGCGCTCCGAAGGTGCATGTCGTCGGATCCGGCGCGCCGATCGAGGGGGCAGCCGGCGTTGGTTCCAACGGGCGACGCCACGAACGGTCGCTGCACGTTGTGGGAGGACGAAATGTCTGATGGTCGCGCCTCACAGGAGGATTCCGGTCAGAACCGTTCCCGCGTGTTGGAATTGCTCAAAACGAGGGACTTCGGACTCCTCTTCGCAGGCCAGACGATCTCGCAGATCGGCGACAGCCTGAACAAGGTGGCGCTGCTCTGGTTCGTGTATGAATTGACCGGATCGGCTCTCAAAATGACGATGGTGGGGCTGCTCCAGACGCTCCCGCCGCTCCTGATCGGACCGCTGATCGGGGTCTACCTGGACCGCTTCCGCAAGAAGCCGGTCATGATCACCGTCGATCTGCTCCGGACCGTGATGATTCTGCTCATCCCGTTGCTCTATTTGATGGACGCCCTGACGCTGGACCGGCTCTACGTGCTGGTCTTTGCCAACGCCATTGTCTCGACCATCTTCGGCCCGGCTCTGGCCTCCGCGGTTCCGTTGATTACGCCCAAGGACCGGCTCGTGGCCGCCAACGCGTTGATGCAATCCACCGCGAACGTCGGACTCCTCGTCGGTCCTGCCATCAGCGGGATCGGCATCGCCCTGATCGGAGCCCAGAACGTGCTCTACGTGGACGCTGCCACGTTCTTGATCTCGGCCCTCTGCCTCATGCCGATCCGGATGCACGAAACGATCGACCAGACGGTGCTCGCGAGCAAGGGGTGGACTGGCGGTGTCGCGCAGGATCTGCTCGCGGGATTCCGGTTTGTGTTCGTCGAACAGAAGACCGTCCTCCTGCTGATGCTGACCGCTACCCTGTACAGCGTGGGCGTCAGTGCCTTCGTCTTTCTGCTGCCGGTGTTCGCGAAAGACGTGCTCGCGGTGGGGCCGGTGCAATTAGGCTGGCTCTGGTCTGCGCTCGGTGTCGGTATGCTGCTTGCTTCACTCGGTCTTGCGTCGATCACCCAGGGAGATCTCTCACGGCGTCTGCAACTCATCTCCGGCGCCCTGGCGATCGGCGGACTCGCCGTCGGCGCACTAGGGTTCCTACAGACGCCGCTGGCAGCCGGAGCTATGATCGCCGTGATCGGAGGCAGCACGGCGATGTTCACTCCCCTGGTCTGGACGATGCTGCAGGAATTGACGCCGGCTCCTCTGCTGGGCCGTGTCTTTACTAGCTTTGCCACGGGCGGGATGGCCTCGTCGATGGCCGGGATGGCGGGATTCGGATGGGCTGCCGACACGCTGGGTCCCGCTGTCAGCCTGGGCGGTATCAGCTTGATCCTCCTGCTGACTGCGGCCGCGGCTGGAGTGTTCGGCCGGTACAAGTCGCAGGGGGCCGGTCTCGCGACAAACAAACCGGGAGCATTCGCCCCTCAAGCGGTTGCGGCCGCCCCGTGACCACTGACCGGCACGCTCTCTACTCCTTGAGGTGGAGTCTTCCTAGGAGCCATAATAAACGGCGCACCGCGGCAATCGTGAGTCCTACCGCATGATGCCATGTTGTCGAATCCTGTTCTTTGCGGCGATCAGCAGCTTTTTCCTGTCGCCCCTTCCTTCAGATAAAGCGTTCTCGGAACAGCAGGACAAAGAGAAGGCGCAGGACAAACCGCAGGAGATGCCACCGGCGCAGCCTCAGCCTCATCCTGATACTCAACCTGCTCCACCCAAGCTCTTGACCGAGCCCAAGCCGCAGAGCACGCCATCGGCGAAGCCCGAGGCACCCCCGAAACTTTCAACTGAGCCTAAAACCCAGCCCCAGCCTGCGCCTCCTGCCAAGCCGGAGCCGTCCATGGAGCGGGAGGTAAAAGAAAAAGAGAAGGAGAAAGAAAAGGAAAAAGAGAAAGAGGCGCACAAGAAACCCGTCGGCTCGCTGATCCTTACCGTCAAGCTCGCGCTGCTGGCCGATGCCCGGCTGTGCCACTTTGAGATCGAGGCCGGGGAGAATGAGCAAGCCATCACGCTCGAGGGGCGAGTCGCCGGCGAGAGCGAAAAGACGGCCGCGACCGAGGTCGCCAGGTCCGTGCCCGGCGTCAAGACCGTCGTCAACAAGCTCGAGGTAGATAAAGGCCTCGCGCAGGCGCTGGTCAAGAAGCAGGACGAGATCATCACTGGTCTCATCCGGGAACGGTTTTCCAAGAGCGCCACGCTCAAGTCCGCGAATTTCGAGGTCAAGACCGAAGAGGGCGTCGTCTCGATCATTGGAGTCGTGCGATTCCAGGTTATCGCCCTTGAAGCGGCGGAAGCGGCCCGCCGGGTGCCGGGGGTCAAGGCCGTCAAGACCGACAAAGTGCGACTGGAGGGCGAAAGCTAATGCAGGGCCGCGCCGGCCCCTCGTCATGTTCCCCCGTTGTGGCATGCGAGACGGACCACCCCGCAACCGAGCCTCATCCCTTGCTGCTCACCCGCAATTTCGGACTGGTCTGGTCCGGACAGCTCATCTCGCAGATCGGCGACGGGATTTCTAAGCTGGCCCTGTTGTGGTTTGTCTACGCGATTACCGGCTCGCCGCTGAAAACCTCCGTGATCGGGCTGTTACAGACGATCCCGCCGATCGTCCTTGGTCCCTTTATCGGCGTCTACGTGGACCGGCTGCCGAAGAAGCTCCTGCTCATCGTCAGTGATCTGCTTCGCGCCGTCTTGATCGGGTTGATTCCCTGTCTCATCCCGGTCGAATCGTTCACCGTGTCCGTGCTCTATCTCCTGGTGCTCCTGCACGCCATTGCGACCGCCGTCTTCGGCCCGGCGCTCACCGCTGCAGTTCCGGCCATTGTGCCCAAGACGCAATTCACCGCTGCCAACGCGCTTCTGCAGGGCACAACGAGTCTCGGCATTATTTTCGGTCCGGCATTGAGCGGGTTGGGCATCGCGGCGTACGGATCGCAGGAAGTCCTGTGTCTCAACGCCGTCACTTACGTGGTCTCGGCCGGATGTCTCATTCCGGTCCGGTTTGCCGGTCTCGTTTCGACAGGGAGCCCTGCGGGGCCGCCGCCGGCGATGCTGCGAGAATTGGCAGAAGGACTGCGCTACAGCATCCTCAGTCGTCCCGTGATTCTGCTCTTGACCGGCACCGCGGCGCTATATACTTTCGGCACCAGCGCGCTGACGGCGCTCTTCCCCGTGTTCGCCCGGAAAATGCTCGGCCTGGGTCCGGTCGAGGTCGGCTACCTGTGGTCCGCGTTGGGCATCGGGTTGTTGGTGACGTCGATCGGCCTCTTATGGGTCACCGAGTGGACGCTCAAGGATCGGACCCGTTTGATCGTGGGCACCAGCGCGTTGAGCGGCGCCGCGACCGGCGCGTTGATCTGGACTCCCGATCCCTACCACGCCGGCGTGCTGATGGGATTGATCGGGTGCGGCATGGGAGCCTTCACGCCGATCGCCTGGGGGGTCATCCAGGAACTTTCCCCGCGCCATATGATCGGCCGGATCCTGGGTCTGTACGGAACCGGCGCCATGATTGCCGCCATCGCCGGGATTTCCGCCTTTGGCTGGATCACGGAACGGCAGGGACCGGAGACCGGTCTGCTGGGAATCGGCCTGGTGCTGCTTCTCACTGCTCTCGTGGCCTGGCGAATGAGCCGCAGGGGCGCGGAGAATTGAGAGGAGTGGTCAATGGGCGACGTTGTCAGCTGGAACAATGAATTCTACATTCGTGCTTCCTCCTCGCTGGCGGACGATCGTGTTGAAGTGTTGAAGCAGGGCGAGACGTTCGCCGTCTTCGATCGCTACGGCGATATCCACCCGATCCTGCCAGGTCCGCAAGGCCTCTATCATGAAGGAACACGATTCCTCTCTCGTTGCGAACTCTTGATCGGGACCCAACGACCGATACTCCTGAGCGCGACGGTGAAGGAGGACAATGCGCTATTCACGGTCGATCTGACTAATCCGGATATGGTGCTGGACGGGCCGCGAGACCTGCGCCGCGGCACGTTCCACCTGTGCCGGACACGGTTTCTGTGGCAAGGCGTCTGCTATGAGCGTCTCCGCGTGTGGAATTACGGCGGGGCGGAGATTCCTCTTTCCCTCGCGCTTGCGTTCGATGCCGATTATGCGGATCTGTTCGAGGCGAGAGGCCGGCGGCGGGCACTGCGGGGGCGCCGGCTCGACACGGTCCGGTCCGACAAGGGGCTGGTGCTCGGCTACGAAGGATTGGATCACGTGACCCGTCAAACTCTTATCCGGTGCGTTCCGTCGCCGGCGCATGTGACATCCGACGGGGTTGTCCTCGAATCGTCCGTGGCCCCGCAGGCCGGCGTGACCTGGGAGATCGCCGTCAAATGTGAAATCGACCAGGGGCGCTCGCGCGTCTTCCCGTCCTACGATGAAGCCAGGGATGACGCGGACTGTGAACTCAAGGCGGCCAAGGCCCGCGATTGCCATATCTACACCTCGAACGAGCAGTTCAACGACTGGCTGAATCGGTCGCTCGCCGATCTCCACATGCTGATTTCCGAGACGCCGGAGGGACCCTATCCCTATGCCGGCGTTCCCTGGTTCAGCGCCCCTTTCGGCCGCGACGGCATCATCACCGCGCTGGAGCTGTTGTGGGTCAATCCGGTTGTCGCACGCGGCGTGCTGGGGTTTCTGGCTGCGACACAAGCGACGGAGGATCGTCCGGAACAGGATGCGGAAGCGGGGAAGATTCTGCACGAGACCCGCCGGGGCGAGATGGCCGCGCTGGGAGAAATTCCGTTCGGCCGCTATTACGGCAGCGTCGACGTGACCCCGCTGTTTATCATCCTGGCGGGCGCCTATTACGAGCAGAGCGGCGATCGAGCCTTCATGCAGGAACTCTGGCCGAGCATCCGGCGCGCCTTGCATTGGATCGATCACCGCGGCGATCCGAAGGGGACGGGCTTTGTCACCTACGCGCGCCAGTCTTCCGACGGGCTCGTGCATCAAGGATGGAAGGACTCTCACGACGCCGTGTTCCACATGGACGGCACAGCCGCCGCCGGTCCCATCGCGCTCTGCGAGGTTCAGGGCTACGTGTATGCCGCCAAACGGACGGCGGCAGAGCTGGCGCGACTTGTCGGGGAAGTCGGTCGCGCGGAGGAATTGCTCGGTGAAGCCGACTCGCTGCGCGAACGGTTCGAACGCGCGTTCTGGTGCGAGGAACTCGACTCCTATGCGCTGGCGTTGGACGGGCACGGCCGACCCTGCCGCGTCCGTTCGTCCAACGCGGGCCAGTGCCTGTTCTCCGGGATCGCCGGACCGGAACGGGGACTGAGAACGGCGCGGACACTATTGACCGAGCCCTATTTCAGCGGATGGGGCGTCCGGACGATCGCGACATCCGAGGCGCGGTACAATCCCATGTCCTATCACAACGGCTCGGTCTGGCCGCACGACAACGCCCTGATCGCGGAGGGATTCGCCCGCTACGGCATGAACGACCTCGCGGCGCGGCTCCTCACGGGGCTCTTCGAGGCGAGCCTCTTCCTGGACCTGCACCGCATGCCCGAGCTCGTCTGCGGGTTCGCCCGGCGCCCGGGGGAGGGACCGACCGCGTACCCGGTCGCCTGCGCCCCCCAGGCCTGGTCGGCCGGCGCCGTCTTCCTGCTCCTGAAGGCCTGCCTCGGGCTGGAGATCGACGCCGAGGCGAGGAGGCTGGTCCTGCGGCGCGCCTGCCTGCCCGCGTTCCTCGACACGCTGGAGATCAGGAACCTCCGGGTGGCGGGCGAGGAGCTCGACCTGCTCCTGGAGCGCCACGCGCAGAACGTGGGCATCCAGGTCCTGAAGCGCACCGGGCCCGTCGAGATCGTCTCGGTCAAGTGAGGCGGCCCGGGGCGCTCGAGCCCAGGGCCTCGTGGAGCAGGGCGCGGGCGATCCGCTCGTAGGCGAGGACCGCCGCTTCCAGCTCCGCGGTCGCGACGTGGTCGCCGTCCGTGTGCGCGTCCACGACCGAGCCGGGGCCGAAGAGGAGCGGCTCGCCCCAGCCCTCGAGGAACGGCACGTCGGTGGTGAAGGCGAACGCCGAGCTCTCGAACCCCGGCACGGTGCGCATGCGCACGGGTGGAACCTCGAGGACGGTCTCGATCGCGACCCGGGAGCGCAGGGGGGCGAGCCGCTCGAGGACCTCGGCGCCAGGCCCGACCGTCCGGAAGTTGAGCTCGGCCTCCGCCGAGGGCGAGATCACGTTGGGAGCAACGCCGCCGGAGATGAGCCCGGTCGCGTAGAAGGTGCGGCCCAGCTGCGGGTCCCCGGGCAGCTCGATCCCGCGCAGCTCGA
>DATIFQ010000488.1:0-2471 GCA_035455185.1 Bryobacteraceae bacterium
CGAGACCTATCAATCCAGCGAAGACAACGCGTTTTGGACGAGAGGTTACCCTGACGAGTTGAAACTGCGGCTCTCCGGGGAGCTCCAGAAGCGATACCACAAGCTGAAACAGGGCGAAATGTTCGTGGTTCGATGAGCGTCCATTGCGGCGAGTTGCCGGCCTGATCCGGGGACGAGAATTGAATTACAATCGGGTCCTCATATCATGGAAGGCAATTTCGGCATCGCATCCCTGCTGATTCTGATCAGCGGCGTCCTGAACGCCTCCTTTCCACTCCCGATGAAATTCTCTCGGGATTGGCGGTTTGAAAATAACTGGCTGGCGTTCACCACCCTGGCCCTGCTGGTGGTTCCAGCGGGACTGGCAATGATGATCGTGCCGGAATTTCGGCAGATTTACGCGGCTGCGTCGCCCGGTGAGTTTCTGCCGGGCATCGTATTCGGCTTTCTTTGGGGCACCGCGCAGGTGACGTTCGGCCTGAGCATCGAGATGGTCGGCATGGCGATGGCGTTCGCCATTGTGGTCGGGATGAGCGCTGTGATCGGCAGCCTCACGACCCTATTGGTGCTCAATCCGGAGGAAGCGTTGGGGTCTCGGGGACTGATCCTGATGGCGAGTGCGCTGATCCTGGCGGCGGGGTTGACGCTCTATGCGAAGGCGGGCAACCGGCGGGAGACCGAATCCGGGTCGGCGGCGCGCTCGGGGGCGTCGTTCCGCAAAGGCATGGCCGTCTGCCTTTACACCGGAGCGATGGGCGGCATGATCAACCTTGGATTCGCTTTTAGTGACGGCATCCTCGGAAGGGCGAAACTGGCGGGCGCTTCGCCGCTCGTCGCGACACTCGCGGTCTGGCCGGTTGTGCTGGCGGCGGGCTACGTGCCGAACCTCGCGTACACGGCGTATCTCCTCGTCAGGAATCGGAGTGGCGCCGTATTCGGGCGATCAACGGGGCGCGGCGTGCTCCTGGCCGCGGCGGCTGCCTTCTTCTGGCTGGGCGGGACCCTTGGCTACGGGCTTGGCGCGGCGACGATGGGCCGCTACGGCACGTCGATCGGATTTGCCCTATACATGACCATCCTTCTGCTGTGGTCGACAATCCTGGGCATACTGACACATGAATGGCGCAGCGCCAGCCGCGGCACGCTCCGTCTCATGCAGGCGGGAGTTGTGGTAATCCTGCTGTCGGTGCTGGTGCTCAGCGCGGGCGGGCTGCTCGGAAGTTAGCCCTATTCAGACCGGAGGGCGGTGAGGGGGTCCACTTTGGTAGCGCGGCGGGCCGGGATGTAGCTGGCGAGGAGCGCTGTCAGGACTAAGGTTAGCGTCGCCAGGGCGAACACGGCCGGCTCATCAGCGCTGATCGGCGTTTCGATCGCGCTCGACAGGACACGAGCAGCCGCGATTGCGGAAACGATGCCCGCCGCGAGGCCCGTGATCGTCATCACCAGTCCTCTGCGCAGCATCAGCCCGAGCACCTGATGCCGAGGTGCGCCGAGCGCCATGCGAATGCCGATCTCCTGCGTTCGCTCGCTCACCGCATACGCCATCACGCTATACAGACCGACCGCCGCCAGCGCCAGCGCGAGAATGCCGAGCGCGGAAAGCAGGCTTGCCGCAACCCTCTCGCCGAATAGGCCCGCCTGCGTGTACTCCTCCAGCGTCGACAGCTCGTAGAGTCCCTTGTTCGGATCGAGAGCCGCCACTTCGCGCCGCAATGTCCCCCGCGCCTCGTCCAGATCCTTGGCCCGGATATATACGAAGTTGTCGTGACCCGACCAGAACATTTGTCCGAACGATCCGTAGAAATAGGCTGTGGCGCCTTCCGCCGGGGTACGATACTTGCTGTCCTTCACCATACCGACCACCGTCGACCAGTTACCCGCAACGCGCACCTTCCGGCCGATGGGGTACTTCCCGTCGAAATACCGTCGAGCGAACGTCTCGTTCACGACGATCACCGGCGCGGTGCCGAGGTCGTCTTGCTCCGTGAAGTCGCGACCCTCCAGAAGCGGGATACCCATCAGGCGGAAGTAGCCGGCAGCAACCACATTCCGTTGCAGCGTGATGACCCCTTGCTCGTCGGCCTCCGTTCCAAACGCCTGAACCCGGTCGGTCCCCCCGGCGAAGATCGAAACCGGCACCGCGTTGCCGTAGCTCACGTGTTCGATTCCCCGAGCGGCCTCCAGCCGCAGCCGCAAATTACGATTGAACTGTTTTTCCTGGCTCAGGGAGTACCCGTTCGTTGACAGGTGGAAATGCGCCACAAGCACGTTGCGGGGCTCGAAGCCCAGATTGACCCTTGCGAGTTTCTGGAAGGTCCGAACCGACAGGCCCGCCCCTATGAGCGCCATTGCCGCAAGCGCCACCTCGGCAATCACAAGCGCTCCTCGCGCCCGGTGCGAGCGTGCTCCGGACGTCCCGCCGCGCCCGCCCTCCTTCAACGTTTCGTTCAAGTCCACGCGGCCCGCATGGA
>DATIFQ010000489.1:0-17653 GCA_035455185.1 Bryobacteraceae bacterium
CGCGTGACCCGTTTCCGCTATCAGCCACCTTCAACTCAGCCCCCGAGCTATAATTCCCCCTTGATGTTGCCGGATCTCCTCCATCTGCACACTTACTTCCTGTTTCCGTTCTCCATCGACAAACAGGCGGTGCTGGAGGACCACCGCGACCTCTGGGCGAAGTACCCCCGTTGGATCGACGGTCTGGATGAGTGGATCGCCGTGCATCGCACGCGGGCCAGCTCCACAGTGGCGCAGCACCTCGGCCCCTGGCGGCGCGCCGCTTACAGCCGCTTCGATCTTGACTCCCCCGCCTACCAGGACATGGTCTTCTTTCACCCTATCGTCCGCCGAGTGTTCTTCGACACCACCGACGCAGCGGGCGGAGAAAAGGAAGCCCTCCTGCGTTGCTACACAATCCCCCTTGGAGCGGACGGAAAGGTATGGCTGGAGGCGGAAGACAGGAAAGGACGCAGCGCCAGGGTTCAGATCACCGAGCTTCGCCTCTTCCTGTTCGCGAACGGCATCGGCATTCTGTCGATCGGCGTCGAGGCCTTCCATATCTCCGCCGCCGATGCGCTCTGGATCAACGAGAGCCTTCGCAAGGTGTACCCGTCGAGCGGCCGCCAGCTTCGCGAGGCGCGGGTCCCGGACCGGTTGACGATCGCTATCGAGCGCGGTGGCGTTCGTGAGATTGTCGCCGAGGAGCGCTTCGAAAAGTGCGACATGATCGGCTTTCTGCCGCCTTTGTCGAGCACGATCGCCTCGCTTCTCTACTTCACCGACTATGAGCGGGAGGAGTATGAGCCCGTTCTCGACGAACGGATGATCGTATACTCCTACTGCGCGGTGGACCCCGCCGCCATCAGTCCCGAATTCATCCTCTCCGAGGACTACCAGGTTTTTCTAAGCCGCTTCCTCTACGTAGACCGGTGGGGTCCCGGCTACCGTTACGAGCCGGTCTTCACCCGCGAGGAGATGCGGCGTCAGTTCTATACGCGGTGGGCCCACCAAGGCACCTATTACGGCTTCACCAGCTACAGCAACATCACCTCCACCATCGGCACCTTCGATTGCGATGAGCACCAGTTGCTCGAGGGTTTTCTCGTCCACCGCATGTTCGAGACGCGCTACTACCTGATGGCTCTCGTCGCCCTCTTCTACCGCGCGACTCTCCTGGACTTCTCTGAGCGGACCGCTCTCGTCTCCAAGCAGCTCTATCTCGATCAGGAGGACGGACGGATCGGCGTCGAGAACATCGGCATGGCCAACGACCTGCGCGCCGACTTCCTGCACTTCTCCAACTACTGGCACTTCGACGAGTTGGCCAACAAGGACGAAGAGCTCGATCACTTCACCTTACAGTGCCGCGAATATCGCATCCGCCCCACGAAAGAGGAGGTAGAGGAGGAGATCGAGAAACTCAACGCCTCGCTACACACCTATCACCAGTTCCGCAACACCGAGGCCATCAACCGTGTCGCGATGTTGAGCCTGCTGTTCGGCGCCGGCGCTGTGCTGACGGGCTTCTTCGGAATGAACTTCGGCCACCGCTTCGGGCGGCTCTTCTTCGAGCCGGACCAGTCGACGCTGCCATTCCACTACGCGGCCGTCGTAGCGGTTCTGTTGCTCGCCTTCGGCGCGCTTGCCTTCGGTATCTTCGTTGTGATCGCCAACTGGTCCGACTACAAGGAGATCTTCATGTTCCGGCGCGGCAGCAATCGGCTTCCTGGCGACGTCGGTAGTCTCCGCCGCCGCCCGCCCCCAGTCAGCCGCCCGCAGAACTGACGTCCCTCAGTGCAGAGGCCCCCAGCCCGTGAGGCCTACGAGCGCATGTTGAGTGGCCGGCCAGGCGCGCCTCTCGTAGTCTTCACGATGAGCAGCCAGAACGGAGAAATCAGTGAGGCCCCAAAGCGAGCGGCTGGCCAACATGTATACTGGCCGTAGGCTGGCGCCACAAAATCGAATTCTGGGCTGGATCTTTACCCTCGGCCTGGAGGCATCGAGATGGAAAACCTGTTGCGCGACGCCCGGTTCAGCACCCTGATATTGCTTAAGACCCCGGCCTTCACCGCCGTGGCTGTGCTCTCCCTGGCGTTGGGGATTGGCGCGAATACAACGATCTTCAGCGTCGTCAACGCAATTCTTCTCCGGCCGCTTCCCTTCAAACAACCCGACCGGCTGGTGACGATCTCCGAAAGAAACCGGGAGAAAAATCAAGGGTCGCGCAATCCGCGGCTCTCGACGGCCATCGAATGGAGAGAGAAGACCCGGTCCTTCGCACAAGTGGAGCTCGCCGTCCCGTACACCGAGTCGACTACGCTCTCCGGGCAAGCTTGGGCCGAGCAGGTCATCATTCAATTTCTCGACCGGGACTGTTTTTCGCTGCTCGGCAGCAAACCGATCCTCGGCCAGACCTTCCCCGCCGGCGAGGTCATCGACAATACGAGCCGGAACATCCTGATCAGTCATGGTTTCTGGCAGCGGCGCTTCGGAGGAGACCAGAAGGTGATCGGTCAGACGCTGATCGGCGGCGATGGTCCGTGGACCATCGTCGGCATCATGCCTCCTGGCTACTGGATATTTCCTTGGGCGAAGGACGCGGACGTCTTCTCGGCAGTGAGTCTGACAAAGAACAAGCTGACGCCCGAGACGCGATGGTTCAGTGTCCTGGCCCGGCTCAAGCCGGACGCCACCCTGGCCCAGGCGCAAGCCGAGATGGACGTATTCGCCCGCCGGATCGAGCAGCAGTATCCGCAGACCAACAAAGGCTGGGATGTGAAGGTCGAACCCCTTCAGCAGTATTTGTTCAGGGGATGGGGAGACGTGCTGTACCTGCTGCTGGGAACGGTTGGGTTTGTTCTGCTCATCGCGTGCGCGAACGTCGCCAACTTGCTGCTGGCCCGCGCCGCAATGCGGCAGAAGGAGATTGCCATCCGCGCCTCGCTCGGCGCCGGTCGGTGGCGCCTGATCCAGCAACTGCTCACCGAGAGCGTGGTCCTGGCGGTCGTGAGCGGTCTTCTAGGGATACTGGTGAGTCTGGCCGGCATCCGGATTTTTGTTGCATTGGCGCCGGAATGGTTCCCGCGCGCCGAGGAGATCGGAATCGATTTCCGGGTGCTGGGCTTCACGCTCGGCGTCTCCCTGCTGACCGGAATCCTGTTCGGACTGGCTCCGGCGTGGAAAGCCTCCCGGCCCGACCTGACCGAATCCCTGAAGGAAGGGGGGAGGAGTTCGGGGGGAGAGTTGCGTCAGTACGGCCGCAGCCTGCTGGTGGTGTCCGAGGTCGCGCTGGCCATGGTGCTGCTGATCGGCGCCGGGCTGATGATCAACAGTTTCCTTCGCCTGCGATTCGCCGAGCCTGGCTACAATCCCAGGAATCTGCTGACGGCGCAAATCCAGTTGGATGGCCCCAGGTACAGGGAACTCCTCGAGGGTGACATGAAGCGCGTAACGCCCCGGGTGGATATTTTCTTTGAGCAGGTGCTGGAGCGGCTTCAAGGTCAGCCCGGGGTCGAGGCGGCGGCCGTGGCCAGTCGCTTCCCAATGCAGCGGGCGTTCCGGATCATTGGGCGTCCCGAACCTCCGACGAACCAGCAACCGGTCGGCGCCGTGCTTGAAGTCACTGCCGGCTACTTTTCCACGATGCAAGTCCCGCTGAGAAGAGGCCGGACTTTGACTGAGGGGGACAACCAGAGCGCGTCCTGGGTGGTGGTGGTCAACGACACTCTGGCAAAGCGTTACTTTCCGGACGAGGATCCGATCGGGAAAACGATCCAATTGAAATTTGGCGACACTTCGGGGGTCAATCTTGATGAGAATAAGCCGCGGGAGATCATAGGTGTGGTGGGAAGCGTCAAGTATTGGGGCTTGAGCAACGATCCACCGCCCGCGCTGTACGTGCCGTACCGCCAACACATGTCGGACTATCCCGGCGGCACGTCGCAGACACGTCTCGGAAAGACGCTGCTGCTCCGCACGAAATCCGACCCGATGCACCTTGCCGGTGCCGTGCGGCGCGTGGTGGCCGAAGCCGACAAAGACCAGCCGGTCTCCGAGATGACGAGCATGGAGCAGACCCTCTCGGAGTGGCTGGCTCCGCAGCGCTTTGCGATGCAACTGTTTGGGATTTTCGCCGCTCTGGCAGTGATTCTGGCAGTGGTGGGCATCTATGGCGTCATGTCGTACTCCGTGAGCCGGCGGACGCATGAGATCGGTCTGCGGCTGGCGCTGGGTGCGGAACGGGACGACGTCCTGAAGCTGGTCCTTCGGCGGGGGCTGAAGCTCTCGCTGATCGGCGTAGCGATCGGGATCGCCGGGGCACTGGCGATGACCCGCCTTGTCTCGGGATTCCTGTACGGCGTGAAGGCGAGCGATCCTTTGACGTTCGCGGCTGTTTCTCTGCTCTTGATTCTGGTGGCGCTGGCGGCGAGTTACATACCCGCCCGGAGGGCAACGACCGTGGACCCGATGGCCGCCCTGCGCTACGAATAAAGAAATCTCCCCGTCGCTCTCGCTGGGGCAGGTCCCCGGCCTGCGGTGGCCTCTCAGGCCGCTCACCGCCATCTGATGTGATGCTCCTCGCACCAGTCGACCGCGATCTGCCTTAAGGCCTCGCTGCGGAATGCAAACCAAGCCGATTCGATGTTGTGTGCCCGCACGCGGTGCTTGAAATGGCGGAATGCGCCGCCGCCGTGGATGGCGCTCAGAAGATCCTCGCGAATGGAATCGCGCTTCACTGAATTCGCGAAGTCCCGCATGATCGCCCACTCGTGAACGTCGAACTTAGTGGGAAGCCCCAGGAACCGATCAGTGGACACAATTCGCTTGGCGGCCTGCCATTCCTCCTCCTGCCAATCATGAAGGTTCGGCTCTTGGCCGCCAGCGTTCTCTTCCGCTTCGCGCAAAAGCTTGTAAGAGACGGTCACCACCTGCAAAGTGTCGAGATCTAGGAAGGAAGAAGATTCGTCGAACTGCATCTCCAGTGCTTCGACGATATCGCTGAGTAGCACAGTCACTGACACAGCTTTAATGACAGCATAGCTCTCCGCGACTCCCCTGGGTGGCTCCGTGAGCCCCTCCGGGCTGTCGGTGGCACGGGCTGTGGGGCAGGATCTCATCCTACGGCGGTCTCCCAGGCCGCTCGATCCCCGGCCCAGCCGTGCCCTCCGCTTGCTTCGCCTACCTCTTCGTCAAGTCCCGGATGTAGATGTCCTTGAACCGCATGTCGCCCTCGCCGCCCGAATGCAGTTGCAGGGCGATGTACCCGTCGAACGACTTCGGCGTTGGATCGGTGAAGTCGATCATCCGCACTCCGTTCAGGTACGAAACATACCTGTTCCCCTCCACCTTCATCAGCATCTCGTTCCAGTCGTCGGGCTTAATCAGCGGCTCCAGCTCCGGCGCTGGCCAGACGATCCACGCCCGCCCGTCGCCGTAAATCCCGCCGCTGTGGCGTCCGACCGTCTTGTCGATCTCGAACTGAAGCCCCTGCGATACGTCCGCCGTGCCGGGCTCGAAGTCGGTGTGGAAGAAGACGCCGCTGTTGCCCTTCGCTTCGCACTTGAACCGGATGAACATGTGGAAGTCTTTGTACTTCTTTTCCGTCCGCAGGTAACCGTATTCCTTCGTAATGCCTTGTCCGTGGATCGTTGCGTTTTCAACCAACCACTTCTCGTTGCCCACCTTGACCCAGCCCGTCAGGTCTTGCCCGTTGAACAGCGACACCCAGTCTTCCCCGGGCAATACCGGCTTGCCGCCCTGGGCCCACGCCATCGTAACGCCGGCGAATAGAAGAAGAATTCGTGCGAACATGCTACCTCCCTTTGGATGGAATCCCGTGACGGGATTGAATTGACATGATACTCGAAGCCCGGCTCGTCAGGACCCGACTGCTCCAATGGCCCGCCGGATCGACTCCGCGATCCGCTCTGCGAACAGCTCCACCCGCCCCTCATCCACGCCTTCCACCATCACCCGCGCCAGCAGTTCTGTTCCCGAATAGCGCACCAGGATCCGCCCCGCGTCGCCGAAGGCCTCCGACGCCGCCCGCAACTCCGCGGCCACTTCCGGCAACTCTTCGAGCGGCGCCTTCTCTCGAACTCGGATGTTGACCAGCCGCTGCGGGTGTACTTCGAAGTCCCGCGTCAGTACGTCCAGATCCTTCCCCGTTTCGCGCATTACCTCCAACACACGCAACGCTGTCAGAAGGCCGTCGCCCGTGGTGGCGTACTGCCGGAAGATGACGTGCCCGGACTGCTCGCCGCCCAGCATCGCGCCACACCGCAGCATCTCCTCCAACACGTACTTGTCCCCGACCGCCGTTCGCAGCATCCGTATGCCCAGCCGGTGCAGCGCCTTCTCCAGACCGAGGTTCGCCATCACCGTCGATACCACCGTTGGCTCTCCGTCCGGACCCGGCAGCTCGCCCCGCTCCAACATATGCCGCGCGGTAATCAGGAGGACTCCGTCCCCGTTTACCGCCCTCCCGCTGTGCGATGCGAAGATCGCCCTGTCCGCGTCTCCGTCCAGCGCCACCCCAATGTCCGCCCCGAGCTCCACAACAGCACACCGTAACCCGTCCACATGCAGCGCTCCGGAATCGAGGTTGATGTTCCGGCCGTTCGGCGAGCAATGAATCGCGTCCACGCGCGCCCCCAATCTCCCGAACAGCTCCGGCGCAAGGTGGGAGGCCGCGCCATTGGCGCAGTCGGCCACCACACGCATCCCTTCGAGCGTTCCCGGGAATGTCGAGGCAAGGAAGTCGACGTAGCTCGCGTCCAGGCCCGGATCTTCTCGCAACTCCGCGGGCTCCGCTCGCACGCCGGCCTCCAGCAATGCGAAGATCTCCCGCTCGATCGCCTTCTCCTCGGCGTCCGGGAACTTATAGCCCGAGTGGCCGAAAATCTTGATTCCGTTGTCCTGGTAAGGATTGTGCGACGCCGAAATCATCACCCCCGCTACGAACGGGCCTGTGCGCGTCACGTAAGCCACGCCCGGAGTGGTGATCAGCCCCGCGAACCGCGGCCGTGCGCCGCCTCGAACGAGCCCCCCAGCCAACTGCGCCGCGATCCATTGGCTCGATTCCCGCGTGTCGATCCCGACGAGCACTTCCGGATCCTGTCTCAGGCGCGTTGCCAGGTGTCCAAGCGCCTCGCCGCTGGCGCCAACCGTGAGCGGATCCAGCGGAAACGTTCCGGCCTCGCCTCGAATTCCATCGGTGCCGAAAAGTCGCTTCGGCATCAACGCGCCTCGCCGGACGGGACCTTCTCCATCAGCAGTTTCACTGTCACCGTGGGCTCGGCGGAAAAGCGAACGCGCGGATCGTCGACGAACGCGTGGACCTGAAACTGCCTCTCCCCCACGACGGCCCCCAGATCGACCGGATCGGTCTCCGCGTTTTCGATCTGGACCACGCGACTCTCCGGACCGATGATCCACACTCGCGGCGGGTCCGCTTCCAGGCGCTGGATACGATAGCCATCGGGCGGTGGCGCCGAAAACCGGACTTGCACCGGCACTTCGCGGGTCACCCGCTGCTCAAATCGCAACCGAAGCTGGGAGGGCATCGCTCGCACAAGTTTCACACCCGCCGGCAGTACTACGGTCTCCGCATCCACCGTGAACGTCCGCTCGCCCGGACGAACGACCTGCTTCAGGTCAAACACCACCGATACCGACGAGAGCGCATTTGGTTTCAGCGCCGAGGACGCCCCCATTACCTCAAGGTGTACGCTGCCCGGCGTCTCGGAGCTGATTTCCAGTTCTGCGGGGACATTTCGGAATTCCAGCGGCGCCGAAATGGAGGTCGCCAGTTGTGGTTCTCCCACCACCGCGAGCCACAATGCTACCGCCAGCGCCAGCGATAGGATCTTCCAGCCGATGTTCTCGAGCAGGAGCCGCTTCATTCCTCCCGGCTCCTTGTCCAATGCGGCTCACCGGAATTCAGCGGGATGTCGCCCGCCTCTTCGCCGGCCAGGGCCGCGCCCGGCGCCCTCCGCCCGAAGTGTTCCGCGAAACGCTCGGCGACATGCCGCAGCGTGACGCCTATCTCGATCTCGCCGTAAGCCGCCACCGAGATGCGCCCCGTTTCCTCGGACACCACGATCGCCAGGCAATCGCTCTCCTCGGTCAAGCCGATCGCCGCCCTGTGCCGCGTCCCCAACTTGCGCGAAAGCGCGGGGTTCATGCTCAGCGGCAGAAAACAGGCCGCGGCCGCCACCCGGTCCCGCTGGACGATCACCGCTCCGTCGTGCAGAGCGCCGCCGGGCTGGAAAATGCTCAACAGAATGTCGCGGGACAGATGCGCGTCGAGCGGCACTCCGCTCTCGACAAAGGTCCGCAGCCCGCTGTCCTTCTCGATGACAATCAGCGCACCGGTCTTCTGTTCGGCCAGTTGGCCCAGGGCCAGCAGGATCTCGTCCGCCGATTCGAGCCGTTGCAGGCGTCCGCCGAATCCAAGCCACCGCCGGCGCCCAAGCCGGAGCAGCGCCCGCCGGATCTCCGACTGGAACAGAACGATGAGCACGAAGGCCGTATACGGAACAACCGTTGCCAGGATCGAGCGCAACAACTCGAAGCCGAACCGGCTTGCCAGCAGATAAGTCACCAGGAATACGGCGACACCCGTAAGTACCTGGGCCGAGCGCCGGCCCCGCACAAGCATGAAAAACTGGTAGATCAGGAAGGCGACCAGCAGGATGTCGATGACAGCCGTGAAGCTGAGCTTTGGAAGCGAGGCTGGAAACGGCCAAAAGAGAAATGTCATCAATTCCGAGCTTCTATCTTAGCCCGGACCCGATTATCCGCGAAACCGGAATCGCGCCGCGTCGATCGCTACCCCGCGGACCTCGATCTTTCTGAGGTCCGTGGACCCGATGCCGACCGCCTCTGCCAGTCTCATCGTGTTGTCGCAAGTGAGAAACGGCGCAGTGCCTCGCTCGGCCCTCGGGTCAAACCCCATGATCGCGGTCGCCACCGCGTCGGCCGTCACCGGGTTGGTCCCCACCACCAGCACTCCCGGGTGAACTCGCCGGACGCCGCGCACCCACGGACCCTCGCCTCCCGCGATCGTCTCGATGCCATCGATGATCGACAGGTCGATGGGTCGTGCTGCCACAAGGTCCGTCACGATGCGCGGCACCCGGTATCCCGCCTCGCGGCTCGACGCCGGATCCAGTTCCTGTGGCGCGCTCTTCGGCGGCCGCCGCCTGCCGTTGTGGAGGACTTCCACGCGGCCCTTCGTGGGACTCTCGTTGGGTTCATCCTCCCGCGTGTCGTCTCCGTAGATCGATGCCGGCGTGATCCCGAAGAAGTTCTTCAGCGCGAGCGTGACGCCGCAGGTCGCGTGTTCTTTCAGCTTGGCCATCGACACCAGCACATCGGTGTCCTCGTACGCCTTATTGAGGTCGTACGCGGGATAGATGTATGCTCCTCCGGGTACCCGGAATCGCCCGTAGCTCTTGCTCTTTCCGAGCGCGTTCGTATTCTCGAACTCCACGCCGGGCGCAGCGTTCTTCAGCGCGCGCACGTTCCACCCCGAATCCAGCATGAACTCTTCGAGCGGCCCCGCCGTCGCCCAGCAGCTTTCGACGAAACGAATTCGCCGCGCGCCGGCTCGTCCAAGCAGATGCGCCAGCGACCCAGCCATCTTCGGATGCGAAAAGTGCGTCACCGCCGGCGGACGGCCTTCTACACGGTCCCCGGGACTCCCGGTCAGGTTCAACTTCACTGTGACCGTCTTCCCACGCACGAACCCGCTCAGCCCGCCAATCTGGTCGAACATTGTGGACAGAACGGTGTTCAGGTCTTCGTTGTACGAGGGGCACTTCGCCACGGCGACCGGCGGCGCCGGCGGTTCCTTCGCCGACAGCCCCGCTGCGCCGAGCAATCCCAGAAATTCGCGGCGTCTCATACTATTAGTCTAGTATCAAGGTCGCGAAACCGGGCACTTCCGGAATGTCGACGGCCGTGCCGTCTTCTGTCGGATACAACTCCAGATCGCGCGCAGCCGCGTCGGGCGTCAGTAACTTCGCCCGCTTGTACGCGTCCGGAAACTGCGCCGTCACGTTCTCCACCGGATAGCCCGAAAAGTTTGCCAGGTGCAGAACGACCGGCTTCCCTCCAGGACCCTGAAGCAGGTTCGTCAGCATGCTCGACACGTTGAACAGCCGCGCGCCGAGGTTGCTGCGCCCGACCATCGAGTTCACGCCCTTCCACAGCGCGTCCAGCCGTTCGACGTCCTCCTTGCCCATCGTCACCTGGTCACGGCGCGCGGCCGGAAACCGCCAGCCTGCCGGCCCGGAGAGCAGCGTGCCGCCGGCCCGCGCGAACCCCCGCAGCACTTCGGTCTGCTCCGGCGTGAGCGACTCACGGTCGACGCTCACCGCCATCTTCGACCCCTTCAGCGACTCGGCCTCCAGTTTCCAACGCGGCACCGGCCTCACCGGCGTGTTTTTCACCGCGACCATGTCCAGGATGCTTCCCGCCAGCAGCGCGCCGCTATCGGCGTCCTGCACGACCGCCAGCCCGGCGTGCGGCTCGTATTGCCGCCACTCCTTGTGGTTCTCGAAGTAGCGCAGGTACGCTCCCATCTCCCGCCAAGTCTTGAGCGCCACCGCGTCTCGTGCGAGCAGTCGCCGCGCGAACTCGCCGTCCAGCGTCACGATCCATCGCGCTCCGGTGAGCGCCGCATCGCAGATCGCCTGGATATAGCGCGTCGGCTGGATGATCCCTTTCTTCGGGGGCTCGTACGCGATCCAGATTGTTGCCGAAGTCGCGGCCCGCGCGAACCGCAGAAAGCCGGTGTTCGTGTCGACCCAAGGCGTGCCCGTCGGCGCTGCCCTCACCGCGCCGTCCTCCTGCGCGTGCAGCCCCGGCCAGACGCCCTGTGATGTGCCGGTGATCACGCCCGCATCCCGGAACGGTACGGCGCCTCGCGGGGACAGTTCGATCACTGTGCCTCCAGCCTTTCCGACGCCTTCTCGCACATACTGCGCCACTTCCGTCTCGAAGTCGCCCTCGAGCACAACGCCGTTCAGTCTCGCCGCCATCGCCCGGCCCGCCGCCGCTGCCGTGTCGCTTCCCGGCCGGATCACTCCGAGCGTGACGAGTCCGCGCCCCGCCGCCGCCGCGCTGAGTTCCGCCGACCAGTGCGCCTCCTCGAGCATCAGACAATTCATCGGCGTCTCCGCCAGCAACTCGAGCGACTTCGGCTCGCCTGAGATCCAACGCACCGGCACCCAATCAGCCACCGCGGCCAACAGGATTAATGCAAACACCATACCCTCACTGTACCCGTTCTTTCTCTCCAAGAGCCCGGCACCAGGGTTGCTGTCTGGGGTAAGTGATATCATCTGAAAAACAATGAAGGTTCGTCTCGCGATCGCGCTGGTAGTGTTGTCGTTCCTCGTAGTGGCCGCTGGCGTCTTTTACCCGCCAGTCCGGCTGTTCGGACTGGTGCTGATTGGCCGCAGCCCGCACTGCTCCATGGCGCAAGCCGTCGCGAGCGAGCACCACTTGCGGCAGTTGATCGATTCCAAGGACCGTATCCTGGCTGCCAGCCGCCTGATTGAGACGGACTCGAAAGGGTTCCGGCTGTGGGAAACGCCGATGGGCCGCTACTGGATTCCACCGAACAGTGACTACGTGCTGCCCTGGAACCTCTCGGAACAGCACAACAAGATTTATGGAACGGGGGAGAAAGCGGTGGGTCGCGGTGACATCGTGCTGGATTGCGGCGCAAACGTCGGAGTTTACGTCCGGGAGTCGCTGGAAGCCGGTGCGAAGACGATCGTGGCGATTGAGCCGGGTCCGGAGAACATCGAGTGCCTGCGGCGCAACTTTCCCGCCGAGATCGCAAGCGGCAAGGTGATCGTGTATGAGAAGGGCGTCTGGGACAAAGAGGATCTGCTGACGTTTTACATGGATCCGAAGAATCCGGCTGGTGACAGCTTCGTGATCCGCCTCCAGGGGGATATCGAGAAACAGCAGATGCCGGTGACGACGATCGACAAGCTCGTTGAGGAACTGAAACTGGAGCGGGTCGACTACATCAAGATGGACATCGAGGGTGCCGAACAAAAGGCTTTGGCCGGCGGGCGGCAAACGATCGCGAAGTTCCACCCGCGGCTGGCCCTGTCCACGTACCATCGTCCGGACGATCCCGAAAAGATTCCCGAACTGGTCCGGCAGGCATGGTCCGGATACCGGATCGAGTGCGGACCCTGCGCATACGCCAACGGCATCATCCGTCCCGACGTGCTGTTCTTCCGCTAGACAAAACTTAAGACTTTTTCATGCGATTTTCCGGAACCCGATGGCAACCGTAGCTCGTATTTTGTATACTGAGCGGTAAGTATGAAAACGGGAGCGACTTCAGCCGAGCTGCCGCCGCGTGAGGCAATCCGGAGAGCGGCCATCCGGCTCTTCTCACAAAAAGGATTTGCGGCAACTTCGACGCGAGAAATCTGCGAAAGGGCGAAGGTCACGAAACCGGTCCTGTACTACCACTTTGGGAGCAAGGAGCAACTCTACCGGGAACTGGTCGTCGATGCTGGGAACGAATCGCTCAAACAGATGCTGCTCGCGGCCTCTCGGGCCAGAGGGGCGCGGGAGAAACTCGTGGACGTGCTGGCGGCCGACTTTGAAGTCACGCGCCGTGACCCGGCCATGGCTCAAATGTTTTTCCACATGCTCTTCGCTCCTCGAAAAGAAACCCCAACTGTCAACTACGTCCAGGTGGGAATGGAATGGCTGCGGATGATCGAGGGTATCGCCAGCGAAGGCGTCCATAACCGGGAACTGAAGGGAAAGCCGCGCGAGATTGCCGAGGCGCTTCTCGGCATTCACATGATTTACACCATGGGATACCTCCTCTTGGGCGAACCCGATCTGGACAGGAAGCTGGCAAAGCGCATTGTCAACCTGATGCTCCAGGGCTGCGGCAATGCTACCGGGCGGTAAAGGCGTACTGGATAACATTTTCTATGCGGCACTTGGTCTTACCGTGTTTATTGTTCGCTCTCCTTGCCCCGGTGTGGGCGGAGAGCGCTGCTGAAGAGAAGAGCGAACTGACGATCGAAGAAGCGGTGCGGATCGCGCTCGACCGGTACCCGGAGGTGGGCAAGGCGAGGGCTGCCGCCGACGTCCTGAAGGGCCGCATCCGCGAGGTGCGCGCGCAGGCCCTTCCGGAAGTCAACATCAACTCGAACTACACCCGCTGGCGCGATCCGAGTCTGCTCAACGCGTCCGGTCTCGACAAATTTCCCGAGGAACTGCGGAGAGCCCTGGTACCCACGCCGGTGAACCTGTTCGACTATGCCGTCACCGTGAAGCAACCGCTCTACACCGCCGGCAAGGTCGGAACGGCGTTGCGGCTGGCGTCCATTGAAGCCGAGGGCGCCTCGAGCGACATCGACCGCGCGCAGCAGGATCTCGCGATCTCAGTGGTGAAGGCGGCGTACGACCTCATGACGGCGGAACGGCTCCGCGACCTCGTCGCCGAAACACAGGAACAGAGGAGGCGGCAGCTCGAGATCGCACGGACGCGATATCGCAACGGCGTGGCAACGGAGGTGGACGTACTGCGGTCGGAGGTCGCGGTAGCGAACGTGACGCCCGAACTCGTGCGTGCGGAAAACGGGATTCGCCAGGCGCGGGCGCTGGTCAACTTCTATCTGGTCCGGCCGATCGAATTCCCCACGCGCGTTCGAGGGGACTTCCAGGAGCAGCGATGGGAGCAGACCGATCTCGACTCACTGACGACCGAGGCGTTTCGAAGGAGGCCCGAACTGGTCCGCCTGCGGATCAGTGAGCGCAGCGCGGCCGCCCAACTTGACCTCGCGAAAGCTGAAAATAGGTTGCGGCTGGATTTCAACGCCAACTACGGGATCATGTCCCGGCTGCCCGAGAACCTCGCCGATCCCACGTATGCCCGCTGGACGGCCGGCGTGAATTTCACCTTTCCGGTCTTCGACGGCTTCAAACGAAGCGGCCTCGTGTGGCAGGCGACCGCCAACCAGCGAGCAGCGCACCTGGAGCGGGAGAAAGTTGAGCAGCAGATCCGGCTTGGCCTGCAACAGGGCCTCGACGAGATCACCGCCGCGCGCGAGACCATCACTGCGGCGCGGGCGAACCAAAACCAGGCCGAGCGCGTGGTGTCGATGATGGAAGACAACTACAAGTACGGCGCCGCAACTACATTGGACGTGCTGGAAGCGCAGAACGCGCTGACACTGGCGCGGATGAACTTGCTACGTGGGCTTCGAGATTACTCCGTGGCCCGAGCGAGCCTGAAGTGGACGATCGGCGCGAATCCGTGGGAGTGAGAACATGAGCAGCAAGGCAAGAACCGAAAGGGGTACAGCAAACGGCAAGCAGATCTGGTTGGCCGTGCCGGCGGTCACCGTTCTCCTTCTATCGGGATGTCAGGGAAAGCAGGCAGTGACCTCGGTAAAGGCGACCGAGCCGACTCCGGTTCGGGCGGCCGTCGTCGAGGTCAAGACGGAGGCGTTCTCCGCCTCCGTGGCCGTGACCGGAACGCTGGTTTCAACGTCGCTCGTTGACGTGAAGGCGGAAACGACAGGCCGCGTGCTGCGCTTCCCGAAAGAGGAGGGCGATCGCGTCGCGGCTGGTGAAGCGGTCATCTGGGTCAATGATGAGAACTACAGACTCGCCATTCTTCAGGCCGAATCCGCGGTGAAGGTGGCGGAGGCGGCGGCCGATCGCGCGCGGGTTCTCGGCGCGCACAGCCAGTCGGAGCTGGAGCGGGCGCGGAACCTGATCAAGTCCGGCGGTATCACGGACAAAGACTTCAAGGCGGCGGAGCTCGCGGAAAAGGACGCGCAGGCGCAGATCGCGGTGGCGGAGGCACAGCTCGCCGAGGCCCGGGCGGCGCTGGCGGTGGCCAAAAAGCGTATGGCGGACACGGTGATTCATGCTCCTGTTGCCGGCGAGATCCAGCGCAAGCACATAAACCCAGGCGCCTACGTCGAACCTACGACGGCGGTGTTCACGATCGTGAATAACAGCCGGCTGGAGCTGCGGAGTCCGGTGCCCACGGCCGATCTCGCACCGATCAGGACGGGACAGCGGACCACGTTCGCAGTGAACGCATATCCAGGCGAGACGTTCGAGGGCCGCGTGCTGGAAATCAACCCTGCGGTGGACGCGCAGACTCGTTCCGCCACGGTCAGCATCCGTGCCGACAACCGCGGCGGCCGTCTAAAGGCAGGAATGTTCGCAACGGGTGAAATCCTGACTGGCGTCGTCGCGCAGGCGATCCTCGTGCCGGCCGCATCCGTCTACCGGGACGACCGGTCGGCAAAATCGTCTTTTGTTTATGTTGTAGAGAACGGCAAGGCGATCCGCCGGCCAGTGCGGATCGGCCGCGAAACCGACAGCAGGCTGGAGATCGTCGAAGGATTGAAACCCGGAGATCTGCTGATCGCGGAACAGAGCATTGAACTGGCGGACGGAGTGCCTGTTCAGGCAGGAAAGTAGGCGCGTATGTTTCTGAGCGACCTGTCGATCAAGCAACCGGTGCTGGCGACGATGCTCGCCGTGTCGCTGATGACGCTGGGAATCTACTCGTATCGGGAACTCGCGGTGGATCTTTTCCCCGACGTCGAGATTCCCGTGCTGACCGTCCAGACCCTGTATCCCGGCGCCTCGCCCGAAACGGTCGAGCGCGAAGTCACCAAGCGCATCGAGGAAGCCGTTAACACGATTCCGGGCGTGCGCCACATCTCATCGACAACCACGGAAGGCCTGTCGGCCATCGTCATCGAATTCCGCCTGGGAACGAACATTCACACGGCGCAGCAGGACGCGCAAGCGAAGATCAACGCCATCCGCGCCGATTTCCCGAAGGACATGGAAGAGCCCGTCATCCAGCGCATCGACTTCAACGCGATGCCGATCGTCTCGGTGGCGGTGGAGAGCGAGACGGCGGATATCAAGGCCCTCTCGTCACTGGCCGAGAAGGTCATCAAGAAGCGGCTGGAAAACATCCCGGGCGTCGGGCAAGTGACCCTGGTGGGGCTGGCGCGCCGCGAGATCCAGGTTCTGGCCGACCGCGAAAAGCTCAAGGCGTTCGGGCTCACGTATGCCGAAGTCGCTGGAGCGCTGCAGCGGGAGAACGTGGATCTGCCCGCCGGAAAACTCGAGGAAGGGAAGCGCGAGCCACTGGTGCGCGTGGCCGGGAAGTTCAAGTCGGTGGACGGGTTCCAGAACCTGATCGTGGCGGTGCGGAACGGCCGTCCGATCTATCTCCCCGAAGTCGCGCGAGTGGTGGACGGCATCGAGGAGCGCCGGAGCGCGTCGCTGATGGATGAACGCTCCGGCCTGTCTCTCGACATCGTCAAGCAGTCCGGCGCGAACACCGTCGAGGTGGCCGACGGCGTTGAGCACGCTGTAGCAAGGTTGAACGCGGAGCTTCCGCCGCAGATCCGGCTGCGCAGCGTGGTGGACCGGTCCATCTTCATCCGCGAGTCTGTCGAGGACGTGCAGGTGACTCTGGTCCTCGGCGGTTTGCTGACAGTGCTGATCGTATTCCTGTTTCTCAATAGCTGGCGTAGCACGGTGATTACCGGCCTGGCGCTGCCGGTGTCTGTGATCAGTACGTTCATCATCATGGCGGCGCTCGGATTTACGCTCAATATCCTGACGCTGATGGGTCTGTCGCTGGCCATCGGCCTGCTGATCGACGACGCGATCGTCGTCCGCGAAAACATCGTGCGCCACATGCACGAGGGCGTCGACCACTACACCGCGGCGCGGGAGGCGACCGCCGAGATCGGGCTGGCGGTGATGGCGACGACGTTCACCATCATTGCCGTGTTCGTCCCGGTGGCCTTCATGGGCGGGATCATCGGGCGATTCTTCTTCCAGTTCGGCATCACTGTCGGTTTTGCCGTGCTGGTGTCGCTGTATGTGAGCTTCACCCTCGACCCCATGCTGTCGTCCCGCTGGTACGATCCGGCGGCGGACCCGAGCGTTCCGCGCTCGTGGTTCGGCCGCGGACTCGGAAAACTGAACGACCAGTTGGACCGGCTGCGGGGCGTGCTGGCGAGTTCGCTCCACTGGTCGCTCTCGCATCGCTGGGCGATCATGCTGATCGGCACGGTGGCCGTCTTCTCAAGCTTCTTCCTGTTTGGGAAACTCGGCTCGGCCTTCATGCCGGAAGCCGACCCTGGCGAGTTCCGCGTGAACTACAAGGCGCGGCCCGGCGTAAGCCTGGAGCGCTCCGAGGAGATCGCCCGGGAGTTGGTTTCGGAGATCCGCAAGAGCCCGGGAATCGAATACACGTACACGACGATTGGCGGCAGCGGCGGCCGCTCGATCAACGAAGGCAGCATTTACGTGAGGCTGGGCCATGATCGGCGCGCCCGGCCGCATTTTCTTGTTATCATGGCCGGCCTCCGCGAGCGTTTGAAGCGGTTTCGCGGGCTCAGGACTTCGGTTGGGAACGCCGACGAGTTCGCCGGCGAGTCGAAGCCGATCCAACTGAGCTTCCGCGGCGACGACCTGGCTCGGCTGAGCGTGCTAAGCGAGCGCCTTCTGAAAGAGGTCCGGCAGGTTCGAGGCGCCGCCGACGTCGACACCAGCGAGGAGGAGCAGCGGCCGGAAGTCCGTGTTCTGGTGAACCGCAACGCGGCCGGAGACCTCGGACTTG
>DATIFQ010000490.1:0-4893 GCA_035455185.1 Bryobacteraceae bacterium
CGGTTCGTCACGAGAATCCGGTCCTGGATGAACCCCGACCACGCCTTCCCGTGGCGTGTCTCGTCGGAACGGATCACGCCCGACAACGCCATGAAATTCGCACCGTCGATCCGCCGGTCCCGGTGCTCCTCGTAGACGTACCGCACTCCCGTCTCCAGCTTGTGGCGAAACCCGAGAGCCTCGTGCTCCACGCTCAGACGGCTCTCCGCTCCGGCGACATCGAACTCCCGGTTGTTGTTCCCCGTACTGTTTCGCAACCAGATTGCAGCCCCCGGCACGGCCGGGTCGCCCACCAGCCGCAGGTAGATGACACCCGCTCTTGGCGTTCGATCAAAGTCTTCCCGCCGCCAGTTCCGGCCGGTTGTATATCCGAAGAAGCTGTTGGAGAGCAGTGCCCGCGGGCTCAGGACAACCTGGTGTATGACGGAACCGCTGTAGCGGCGCACCTTCAACAGATCGTCCGGCACTGCGTTGAAGCCGGGATTCTGACGGAACTGGGATTCCGTGAGACCCAGATACGTCGAATTCGAGCGTTCGTCATAGACTCCAAACTTTAAGCCAACCCTCTGTCGTGTTGAAACATCCACATTCACTTTTGCCGTCAAGTCATTGATGTCGAAATAGAAAGCTCTCCAGCCATCACCTTGTTTCCGCAGCAGGCTGACGTACCAGCCGGCGGTTTCATGCGTGCCGCCGTACGAGAGCCGGCCGGTGAAGAAGCCATACTGTCCCCCTTGGAGTTCGAGTTCTCCCTGGGGTCGGAGCGGCGGGTCGGGAGTGATGAAATTCAGTACGCCGCCGATCGTCTGAGGACCGTACAGGATCGAACCGCTTCCCTTCAACAGCTCCACGCGGCTCATCCGATCGATCGGCGGGCTGTAGTACATCTCGGGCTCGCCGTATGGCGCCAGCGCGAGGGGAAGCCCGTCTTCGAGCACAAGGAGAGAGCGGCTCCGGTCCGGGTTCAGACCCCGGATGCCGATGTTCAGGCGCATGCCTACCGGCCCGGAATCCTCGCGAATATTCACCCCAGGTACCTGGCGCAGCACTTCGTTCGCGTCTGCAGGCACGCTCTCGGCCAGCTCCTCACGGCTCACCAGGAACGCCGAGCCGGGGATCTCGCGCAACGCGGTTTCAGGGGCCTCCCCAATGACATCCAGTTGCAGATGGTTCGCGCGGACAGTCTCGAACCGGAGGGTGAGCGCCGCCTCCTCGCCCGGTCCTACGGACACTGCGCCACTGCTCACAGGGTCAAATGCCTCTCCGGTAGCGGTCACCGTATACCGTCCCGGGGGAAGACCGCCAACGAGCCACGTCCCGTCGGATTCAGTAGTGGTAACCTGCTGTATTGGTTTGACTTCCACCCTGAAACCAGCCACCGAACGGCCGCTTGGGTCAAGGACCTTGCCGCGAATTGCCCCTGCTGTCTGCTGTGCCCCCGCGGGAGAAAGGACCAGGCACGAAACCAATGCCAGGACACACGTCCGAAAAGTGCAAGTGAGTTGCATAAGTGAAATAAGGAGTATACAGTCTTTTGCAACTCGCTGTCAACAGGATTTTGGCGGCGAACTGGCCTTCGGATCGTGAACGGATGCACTCCTTAGTCCCTGCAGCGGCTCACCGCCCGCTTCCAACCCGCGAACAGCCCCTGCCGGCGCTCCTCGTTCATCGACGGCTCGAAGACGCGCTCGACGCGCCAGAACGATTCCAGTTCTCCGACGCTCTTCCAGAATCCCGTTGCGAGCCCGGCGAGATACGCCGCGCCCAGGGCCGTCGTTTCAATGTCCCATGGCCGCACCACGGGACTCCCGAGGATGTCCGCCTGGAACTGGAGCAGGAAGTTGTTGGCCGTAGCGCCCCCATCCACGCGCAGTTCCGCCAGCCGTTCCCCCGTATCGGCCTCCATTGCTTCCACGAGTTCCCGGGTCTGGTAGGCGATGCTCTCGAGCGTGGCGCGGACGAGGTGCGCCCGCCCGGTGGACCGCGTGATGCCGGTCAGCAGCCCGCGTGCCGACGAGTCCCAGTGCGGCGCCCCGAGTCCGACGAAAGCCGGGACGAAATACACGCCGCCCGTGTCGGCGACGGAAGCCGCCACCTCCTCGGACTCGGCCGCCGTCGCGATCAGCTTCAGTTCATCCCGCAGCCACTGGACAGCGGCCCCGGCGATGAAAATGCTGCCCTCGCTGGCGAATTGGGCCCGGGTGTCGATCGAAGCGGCTCGCGTGCCGAGCAGCCGGTTCTGCGATACCGGAACGTGATCGCCGGTGTGCAACAGAGCGAAACAACCGGTGCCGTACGTGTTCTTCGAGAGCCCGTGGCGAAAGCAGGCTTGCCCGACCAAGGCCGCCTGCTGGTCCCCCGCGATCCCCGCGATCGGGATCTCCGCGCCGAGGTGTTCCGCGGCTGCGACGCCCGCCACTCCGCTCGACGGCACGATCCGCGGCAGCATGGCCCGCGGGATGTCGAAGATGCCGAGCAGTTCGTTATCCCAGTCGCCCGAGGCGAGATCCATCAGCATCGTTCGTGAGGCGTTGGTGAAGTCGGTCGCGTGCACCAATCCGTTTGTCAGCCGCCAGAGCAGCCAGGTGTCGACGTTGCCGAACAGAAGTTCGCCGTCTCTCGCCTTCCGGCGTGCGTCCGGCACGTGTTCGAGGATCCACCGGATCTTACTGGCCGAGAAATAGGCGTCCACGACTAGGCCGGTCTTCCGGGTGACGATGGCGCCGGCCGGTCCCGCGGCGAGTTCTGTGCAGAAACCGGCCGTACGCCGGCACTGCCAGACGATCGCCGGAGCCACAACCTTCCCTGCCCCGCGCTCCCACACCAGCGTTGTCTCCCGTTGATTGGTGATGCCGAGGGCGGCCACGTCGGCCGGCTTCACCGCGCCGCGCTCGAGCGTCCGCTGTGCGGCCGATAGCTGCGCCCGCCAGATCTCTTCCGGGTCCTGCTCTACCCAGCCGGATTCGGGATAAAGACAGGTGACCGGTTCGGATTCCATCCCGATGCGGCGGCCCTGTTCGTCGTAGAGCGCCGCGCGGGCGGTCGTGGTGCCCTCGTCGAGGGAGAGGATAAATTGCACCCTGGAATTATATGACGGCTCCGCGCCGACGCTACAATAACCCTATGTTCTTTCGACGCGAGCGGCCGAAGCAGGTGACGTTCAGCGAACGGCTTGACGCCCTCCGCAAGGCGGGCTTTGCCGTCGAGTCACACGACGCCGGTACGGTGAAGGTTTCCCGCGATCGCTGTGCGGCAGTGATCGCGGATGTTCCCGGGGCGCTTCCCCGCATCGGAAAGATGGGAGTTGTCCGCGGCGGCGACATCGCCTTCCTGATCGACGGCGGCTTTCAGAAGTTCTTCCGCACTCCGGCCGGCAAGCGCGTTCCGGCCCTGGCCGAAGACCTCCAGGCGCTTCATGCGTTCGAGGAGGACCTGCGCGATGCCCTCGGCCTGGTCAGCCTGTACAACGAGGCCCTCGGCACCACTTGCGACTACCACCTCTACGACCGGCTCGAAGGCCGGGAGTAACTCATCGCCCTGCCAGTTTCCTGAAGAGTTCGAGGCTCCGTGAAGCCTCATTTGCTTTTCCCTGCTTCTTCAGCACGGCCGCGCGCACCTGAAAAACCCGGGGGAACGACAGGCAGGCGAACGTCGATTCGCCGCCCGGTCCGGGAATCCCGTATGTGTCCACCAGCGGTGCTGCTTCCGCGAAGCGCCCGGTCTCGGCCAGCGCCCAGGCCAGCAGAACGGGAACCTGTTCGGGGGCGATCGGGCTTGCCGTTCGATTCAGATCCCGCAATACACCGGCTGCGTCGTCGAAGTGCCGGCCGAACAGCAACGCATAGGCCAGCGCATAGCGGCCCGCCGCACCTCCTGCAGGGCCTGAAAACTGCCCGGCGGCGCGCTTCCGCCAGTCTGCTGCCGGCGCCGGAGGTCCAGCCAGGAAGCCGCAGATCCCGGCCAGCATCCGGGGGATCGGCTGCCGCGCGTTGGAGTTCGCGCGGGCGGCGTACTCGCGGGCGCGCGTCACGTCCCCGGCGGCGAGACGCCACACCGAAAGCTGGGAATAAGCCTGCGCGGCGGCATCCGGATTCGCTGTCTTCCCGGCAAACTGCGATGCCTGATCCTCGGCTTCGCGGATACGTCCACTGAG
This sequence comes from Bryobacteraceae bacterium, assembly GCA_035455185.1. GTDB lineage: Bacteria > Acidobacteriota > Terriglobia > Bryobacterales > Bryobacteraceae > JAEHDI01. The sequence goes on from DATIFQ010000490.1 coordinate 4,154, forward strand.
GTAACTCCATTGCGCCTGCTGGAAATCCACCTGAGGATCGCCCGCCGCACGGCGGGTGTCCGCGAATCGCCGGAAGATCTCTGTGGCGCCCGCTGCGTCGCCCGTCATCAGCCTCGCCCGTGCTGCTTTGTAGCCCGTCGCGCCGCCGCCGAACGAGGCGTCCTTCTCGTGAGCCTGTAAGTAGAACCGCTCGGCTTCGGCGAAATGGCCCAGGTAGTAATGCACGTCACCCAGCGAATCCAGAGGATTCGCGTCCCCGGGCGCGCGCTTCTCGTATTCCCGGAGCGCCTTTACCGCGCCATCCAGGTTGCCTGCAAACGCCTCCGTGTACCCCAGTTCGTTCCACAGCAGAGGCTGCTCCGGATCGCGTCTCATCGCTTCGCGCAAGGCGGCAGCCGCTTCGGCGTACCGTTTCTCAGAGGTCAGCGCTTGACCCCAGGCGGCAGACGCAGCCCCGAACGCAGGATCGGCCTTTACCGCGCGCTCGAACGCAGAGGCCGCAGACGCCGCATCGCCCACCGCGCGCCCTTCCATAAGTGCTCGCAACGCTGCCTCGTTGGACGTGCCGTAAGGCTCGGCTGTCGGGTCGATCTGTCGCGCGATGGTGTTTGCCGCGGTCAGCAGCGCCGGTCCCGCCGCCGTGAGTGTCCTCGACGTCTTCACGGAGGCGACTTCTTCCACCGATCCTTTCACTACCAGATGCCCCTTCCGGCGGTAGAAGTAACCATGCAGGATGTGCG
>DATIFQ010000491.1:0-3229 GCA_035455185.1 Bryobacteraceae bacterium
AACGGCTGGGCGTTCAGCGGCGAGCCGAGCGAGCGCAGCGAGCGGCCCGAGCGAATGCGAGGGCGGCGAGTCCGCTGCAATGCCATGTTCGGCGGCCGATGATGAACTCTCAATCTCCCGTCCACTGCCCGACCCCAGAGAAGAGCAGATAGCCCAATCCTTGCCTCACTTGAGTCCTGATTCCGAGTTGCGCGGGGATAACCTGAACATCTTGATATGCGTTCCAAAACTCGTCGTGAAGTTCCGGATCAACCGCGAGAACGACCGTTTTGAGCATGTAGTGGCTCACAAGACGCCAACGAGGCCGGCTGATCGCCAGCTTCAGAACGCGACTACCCAACCCTTCTGGTCGCATAACGCCCAAAGCCTGCCAAGCGTCGAATGTGCCCGGCCCTTCAGGTTCTTGGGCGGCGATTTCGATAACAGTTTCGGCGAATCGCGTCGAATCGCGTGGGCGAAGCCCACTGAACGCCTGCGCGCGATCCGCGCACAGGGATGGGAAGCCATGCTCAGGCCACGGGCCAGGTGGAACACCGACGCCGCGCAGAACGTCTTTCAGCTCCGAGATGGCACGCTCATCTCCAAGCCGGCTCAAGGGAAGCAGCGCAGGCACACCGAGACCTGCGCTACTGCAAGTTGGAGTTCGGGAGAGCGACCGGTATGCTGCCCAGAGAATCTTGTGGGAGCGACGGTCGTCTAGATATCCCAGAGCTTCGAGAAAATCTGAGCTAGGCCTAGCCTGAACGACGGAGAGGATAAGGTCCCGGTCGTCAGCGCGACCGATCCGAGCCAGCGCAATTGTTCCGTATTTCAACATTGCCCGATTTTCCGCGCTGCCGCCCCACGTCTCCCCGCGAAGGCCGGGTCTAAAAACGCGCTCGACCTCTCTCCGAATCAGATCGGCATACCGCTCGGACCTCGCGTTCCCCAGCAACCTCAAAGCGTGGTATCGAAACCCGACACATGCCGTGTCGGTCACACAGCGGGCTTCCCATTCCAATCCCCGGCTATCTCCGTAAATCGCCAGCCACTCCGCAGCTTCCTTCTGCACACGGGCATTCCGGTCCTTGAGGGCTTCCGCGATGATCTCGCGCCCGCTGGTAGCGTCACGAATGACGAGCTCGCGCATAGCGGTGATTCGCTTGGCTGGTTCCGCGCTCCTATCAAGAACGGTAGCCCTAGCCCTGGCAAAGTACGGAGAGTCGTAGTCGTGGATCGGACGGCTCTTGGGAAGGTCGCCGGGCGAGGCCGTGATGCCGACCAGAGCGACGAGGGCTCCCAGCAAGAAGGTCACGATTTGAGGTCGCGTGGAACTGCTTGCCCGAGGGCCGATACGCCGGTGAGATAAGTACTGCCGCCGAACGGTCGGGCGTTCAGCGGCGAGCCGAGCGAGCGAAGCGAGCGGCCCGAGCGATAGCGAGGGCGGCGAGTCCGCTGCAACGCCATGTTCGGCGCTACGGTTCTGGAACCTCCAAATCTCGGCAGATCTTTCGGGCGAGGAAGTCGTTGATCTCGCGGTGCCGCGGTACGGTGGAGGTTTTGCGGGCGACGCGGTTCAAAAAGACCGAGTGCCTGGCACCCTCGCGCCTCAGCTGGCACCCGTGTCGTTCGAGATGGCGAACCAGGTCGGCACGCTTCAACGAGTGACCGTGAAGGGTTCACGGATAACCTCCGCCCCTTTCAGATCCTCCTCGAGCAGCGACCGGTTGGTCTCGAGCACCAGAGCAACGGCCTCTTCCAGATTTGCCCGAGCCTCCTCCAGCGTCTGACCCTGCGTGTTCGCGCCCGGAAGCTCTTCCACGAAGGCGATAAAGCCTTCGGGCACCTTCCGGTAAACCGCGGTGAACTGAAGATCCATGGCTAGGCTGATTCTAACGCCCTGCCAATTCTCCGGGCGGCGCCCAACGGTCGGGCGTTCAGCGGCGCACCGATCAAGCGAAGCGAGTGGCCCGAGCGAATGCGAGGGCGGCGAATCCGCTGCAACGCCATGCTGGGCGGCGGCATCTTTTCTTCGAACACGTATGCCCTCCTCAGACTAGCACCCGCAGTAAACCTCAACTCGGATAGTCTTCTGCTGACCAGTTTCCCTGGCACGAACCGTCAAATCCCCGAGATATCTGACGCCGTCCTTGCATCCTTCTTCCTCTAGACATTGCTCCGTGATCGTCAGGTCCAGCACCGCAGTAAGCCGCTCCGACGAAAACTCTTGACGGATCCGGTCGCCGTTGCGCCAAGACCGTTCCTGTGCGTGAGACTCTGTGGTCTTTTCCAGGTTGAGCCGCTCGACACGTCCATCGATCTTCGTGACGATGAAAAAACGGGAGGCCCAGGCAATTATCGTCTGCATGTCAGACGTGCCCGGCGGGAAACCTACACAGCCAGCGTTGTTCGGAACGTTCTCGGCACCCAGGAATTGGATTCGAGGTGACGTCGGGGTGGAGAGGGAAGCGGTTGGGAAGAACAGCCCTAGGGTGACGAGGATAGCGCAAGGCACTTGGCGATTCAACGTGGCGCCCAACGGTCGGGCGCTCAGCGGCGAGCCGAGCGAGCGAAGCGAGCGGCCCGAGGGAACGCGAGGGCGGCGAGTCCGCTGCAACGCCATGTTCGGCGACCCGGTCATTTCGCGCTTCTGGCGAGTTCGCGAAGTCTTCTCAGTGGCATGTCGCCGAAGGCAGCTACTCGCTCACCGTGGTAGGAATACGCAGACCGCATCCATGCGGGAGAGCCCTCCATGAAGATCACGTTGCCGTCACTGCTAGCATGCTCGTGCCTGAAACCGACTCCCGCAAGCTCGTACTCATCTCCAACAGAGTAGTGTAGAGTGGTACCGGGTCGGTGCTTCAAAATCTCCGTTACGATCTCTCTCGGTTCACCATTCACCCTCCTCCACTGCGTCAGCAGAATCGCGCTGGCTTCTTTCACCATTTCCTCGGGCGAAGGCTCATCAAGAGAAGACCTCCGCATTGGCTCGCCCGGAATCGGTCCAGGTGTTGCCTGAGCGGCGCGACCGATCGAGGTGGATGCTGCCTCTGTAGAAAAACCGAGGGGGCGCATGTACGCCGCGACGTACAGCAAGATTTGCGCAAGAGTGAGCGCGCAGAGGCACCAGACAGCGATCGTGAGGCCTCTCAGCGCTTTCGCGACTGGGCTGCGGTGTCGCGTCTCGGTCATAGGTCGCCCAACGGCTGGGCGTTCAGCGGCGAGCCGAGCGAGCAAAGCGAGCGGCCCG
>DATIFQ010000492.1:0-3037 GCA_035455185.1 Bryobacteraceae bacterium
GGTCACTCAACGGGAGGCGGCGAGGTCACGCGATATATCGGTCGTCATGGATCGAAGCGTGTCGCCAAAGTGGTTCTTGTCGCCGCAGTGCCGCCGATCATGTTAAAAACTCCGGCGAATCCGGAGGGGCTCCCCATGGAAGTCTTCGATGGTTTACGCGCAGGCGTGCTCAAGGATCGTTCTCAATTCTACAGAGATTTGGCAATTCAGTTCTATGGCGCTAACCGGCCCGGCGCCAAAGTCTCGCAGGGCATCCTAGATCAATTCTGGCTTTGGAGCATGCAAGCGGGCCTCAAGAACGCGTATGAATCGATCAAGGCATTCTCCGAGACCGACTTCACTGAGGACCTCAAGAAGATCGATGTTCCCGCGTTGGTGTTGCACGGCGAGGATGACCAGATCGTTCCTGTCAAGGATTCGGCAAAAAAGTCGGCAAAGCTTATCAAGGGCGCAAAGGAAATTTATTATCCCGGAGCGCCGCACGGACTAACGGCTACCCATCAGGATCGGGTCAACTCCGACCTTCTGGAATTTCTCCGGTCTTGAGAGGAGATCCGGTGGAACGATGAACTCGTCCGGCGAGGTCTATCAGCACGCAAGGATCCGCGCGAGGTTGTCGCTGACCCGCACGCGCGCTACTCCTGCGTGAAGCTAAGCGAGGGCACACTCGTTCCTGGCGATGACGCACGACTCGGCGAGACGCGTTTCAAAACCTGGCTCAGTTAGCCCACAGGTTAAATTCCGAGTGCGAATCCGCAACTACTAACTTGGTGAAGGAGAATCCCATGAACAATATCACGAAGTCCCTTGGAGTAGGGCGCTCAGAAGAGGAGACAAACATGAGCTTGGACACCACCTCACACGCCGATAGACCGGGGCCCGACGAGTTGATTCGGACAGGCTACGCGCTGCGGGTAGGCGAGATCAACGCGCTGGTGGTCAGCGATGGGACGATGTCGATACCAGCCTCGGTGTTGGCCGTCAATGCCCCCCCGTCCGACCTCGGGGCCTGGCTGGACGGCATGTTTCTACCGCCGAGGTTCGGGTGGCCGCTAAACGTGGGCGTGGTGCGTAGCGGCGGCCGGACCATACTCATCGACGCTGGGCTAGGGGCGGAGTACCCGGACTTCCCAGGGGCGGGGCAGTTGACCCGGCGACTGGAGGCCGCCGGCATCGGTCTCGAATCCCTGACCGACGTGGTGCTCACCCACATGCACATGGACCACATTGGCGGGCTGCTCGGCTTGAGGGGTCGGCTGCGTCCGGACCTGCGGGTCCACGTGTCGGCCGCCGAGGCCGAGTTCTGGGCGGGGGGAGCCGATTTGTCCCGCGCCACCATGCCACCGGGCGTGCCGGACGCGCTTCGGTCGGTCGCCAAGCGGTTCTTGGACGAGTACCACAGCCGGCTGCAGCCGTTCGAGAAGGAATACGAGGTGGCGCCGGGGGTGCTCGTCCGTCGCACCGGCGGCCACACCCCCGGGCACAGCGTGGTCCGCCTAGAGTCTGGCGGCGACCGGCTGATGTTCGGCGGCGACTCCGTGTTCCCGCCCGGGTTCGACTGCCCCCACTGGCACAACGGCTTCGACACCGAGCCCGAGGAGACGGTCCGCGTCCGGGTCGGTCTCTTGCGGGAGCTGGCGGCGACCGGCCAGCCGCTGGTGCCCACTCACGTGTCGTTCCCGGCCGCCGGCCGGGTGGCGGTGACGCGCGACGTCTTTCGTTGGGTACCGGCCTACTGGGCGCACTAACCGCTCGTTGGGCAGGGCCGAACTAAGCGCCGCACCAGACCGGGGTCGAAACGCCGGCCCCGGCAGGTGAGCTGTGTCGTTCGGCCCCCCACATCCGCTGGCGAGGTTCGTCGTGTTCCTCGTCAAGGACAAGGGCGCTCCGGTGCTAGTGCCAGTGAAGTGAGAGGAGATCCGGTGGAACCGCGGATTTTCGACGAGCGTAGATGAAATGGAATCCGAGTAAAGGTGCACTTGAACGCTCGTCCGAATCACGGGCGAGCTACAGAAAGGAGTGCATATGAAAATCGTAGTTATCGGCGGCACCGGCCTGATCGGAACGAAGACCGTCGCCATTCTGCGCCAGGGCGGCCATGAGGCGGTCGCCGCCTCGCCCAATACCGGCGTCAACACCATCACCGGTGAGGGGTTGGCGAAAGCGCTTGCCGGCGCTCAGGTTGTCGTCGACTTGGCGAACGCGCCTTCCTGGGAGGACAAAGCGGTGCTGGAATTCTTCCAGACCTCCGGCCGCAATCTTCTCGCGGCAGAGGCCGCAGCCGGCGTTGGGCACCATGTCGCGCTCTCCATCGTCGGAACCGACCGGACGCCCGACAACGGCTATTTCCGCGCCAAGGTCGCCCAAGAGAAACTGATCGAGACCTCCGGCATCCCCTACACCATCATCCGCTCGACCCAGTTCATGGAATTCCTCAGCGGCATCGCCGCTTCAGCTGCGGATGGAAGCACGGTCAGGCTTTCGCCCGGCCTGTTCCAGCCCATCGCTGCGGACGACGTTGCTGCCATCGTCGCCGATGTGGCGCTCGCGGCGCCGCGAAACGGCATCGTCGAGATCGCCGGCCCGGAACGAGCACCGTTCAACGAAATCGTCGCCCGCTATCTGAAGGCGGTCGGCGACCCGCGTGAGGTCGTGAGTGACCCCGAGGCCCGATACTTCGGCGGCCGGGTCGAGGAGCGCTCGCTCGTGCCGTTGGGCGAAGCGCGCCTCGGCCGCATCGGTTTCGACGAATGGCTCCGCCGCTCCGTAGCTCAAAGGTAAGTTAGCCAGGCAGGGTCGACGGCAGCTCCGAGTAGAGCGCCGAACCGTAAGGAGTTGCCCGTCACTCTGCCAACACTTTACCGCGGAGTTCGCCTTCGCATCCGCGAAGCGGCCGACTGTCAGAACGGATGGGTCGGTTCGGCATCTTTTCTCTCGTCCCGGAAGCTTGAAACTTTTAAGTGCAAGTTGGGTGATGATGTGAACTGCCCCGAGTGCCGGACTCAAAATTCAGCGGATGCCGTCTTCTGCGAGAATT
>DATIFQ010000493.1:0-4610 GCA_035455185.1 Bryobacteraceae bacterium
GTAACCTCGACGGCCTCGTCGCGCACGAACCAGCGGAGTCCGTCAACCGCGTGGCTGCCGCCTGCCAGCAGGGAACTGCCGCCGTATTCTTTCTTGGCCATCCAGGACCACAGTTGGTACCAAGGCCCGACTCCGTGCAGATAGTCGACCTCTGCGTAGAAGACCTTGCCAATTAGCCCCTGGTCCAGGATTGCCCGAATGTTGTCGAACATCGGATTCCAACGCAGGACAAAACTGACGATGCTCTTCACGCCGGCTGACCGGATCTCCTTATCGAGCTGGCGCAGGCTCGGTACGCTGATCGCGATTGGCTTCTCGACGATGACGTGCTTGCCGGCGCGGGCGGCGGCAACACCTTGCTCGACGTGCAGGTGATGGGGCGTACAGACGACAACGATGTCGAGGCCTGACGCTTTCAACATCTCCGCCGGATCCGCGAAGGCAGCGCAGTTCTGGAGGCGATGCTCGGCGGCCTTCGCTTTCGCCCGTGCAGCGTCCCGGCTGCACAGCGCTACCACCTCACAGTGAGGATTCTTCTGAAATGCTTTGACGTACTCGTCCGAAACCCATCCGGTTCCAATGATGCCCGCACCAAGTGCTTTCATCCGTGTCAGCTCCTTCTGGGATTGTAAGTCAACTCTTCCGATCTCAGTCTGATTCTTTCACGGTTGCGACAAGCGTGAAGATGGCGTCCGGCGGCAGGCTGATTTTGGCGCCGCCATCCTTCACAGCGACCGTGTCGACCTTCCTGCAATCTACATCCCTCGTCGTCAAATAAACGTCCCAGGCCCTAACCCTCGCGCCAGTCCCGGCCAGGACGAGATCGAACTCGGTGGGGCCGCCCTCTTTGACGCCGACCACCGTCAGCGTACCGTCCGCGGCATTGCGAAATGCCGACAACAACAACCCCGCTGCATCGCTGTTCAGAGCTATCCTCTGCGAACCCGGACGGACAAAATGGTAAAGCTGCTTTGCCGCGAAGTATCGTTTCTTCGGCGCATAGATGTGATCCGTGTTCTGCACGAGTCCGTAGAACGTCAGCCGGGGATAGTGCTCATGGTAGTTGTCGTAGGCGTCCCAGAACAGCGCCACGCTTGCGCCCTCGTTGAGGGCGCGCAACGCCCGCTTGGTGGCGGCAAGCGAGAAGTTCTTCCATTCGTTGTCCTGGGACTTGTCGAGATCGTTCAGGTCTCCGTATTCCGTCAGCCAGAGGGGGAGTTGCGGGCTCTTGCTGTTCCGGACACGGTCCACATGAGGGGTGATGGGCTGCTGGCCGTAGCTGTGTAAGGAGAAGACGGCGACCTGCTTCATCAGTTCCTCGTTCTGGAGGATCGGGCCGAAGTAGTCATTCCCCAGGCGGCACTGGTCACAGACCACGAGCTTGACATCGCCGAGTCCCTCTTTCTTCATGCGGCGCGCGATGGATTCGAGGACTTTGGGCATCTCCTCCGGATCGATTCGCGGGCCTTCGTTAGGAGGGCAGTCCGTTTCATTCAAGGGGCTGAAGTACTCAAAGTCGATACGAGCCTTCGTCCGGGCGTAAACCAGCATGGAGACCAACGTCTCCGCAAACTCCTCGTACATGCCCGGATTGAGATGATCAGGCCCGGTAGAGGGTTTGCGTCCAGGAAGCGGAGGCAGCTTTGTGTCAAGCATCCAGTCCGGAGGTCTCCCGCTCAACGTCAGAAAGGGACGGATGCCTCGCGAGTTCAGGTATCGCGCCGAGGCCCAGGACGCCTCAAACGTGGGAATGGAGTAGCGATCATTGTAATACTCCCAATTCATCACGCCAGGGTCGTCGTTATCATTCTGGGTCTCCCAGTTGATGATCCCGTACGGATCCAGTCGGAAGATGGTTGCGCCGAGGTCGTCAATCAACATGTCGATCATCGGTTTCTGAGCGTCGCGGAAGTACGTGCCATTGAAGTTGACGCCGAAACCGGCAATCGTCTGGAAGCGTTGTGACACGTCAATCGTCACGCTGCTACCGGCGGCGGTCCCATCAACTGCTGCCGCCAGCCACGCGAGGAGTAGCAGGATCGCTTTGCGATGCACTGGATGTGGGTGTGCCAAACCGGGAAGAAGGAGGGGCCGCAGCCCAGGAAAGGACTGCGGCCCAGATCTGTCTGACTCAGAAGCGGATGCGGCCCCTCAATTCGATCATCCGTTGCCCGGCTCTCTCTCCGGAGTAGAGCCCGTGGGTTTCACCGATCACGCCGACGCCCTCAGTCGAAATGTCGGCGGCCGGGAACAGGAAGTTGGGGTGATTGAAGATGTTCGAGATGAGGGTCATGAAGTCGAAGGTTACCCGTTCGGTGATCTTGAAGTTCTTCACGACCGTCACGTTGTGGGCGTGGAGGCCCGGTCCCTCGAGAATGTTGGCCCCGCTATTGCCGAAGCGTCCTGCCGGAGGATTCACGAAGCAACCAGGGTCGAACCACCGGTCGATGCTCCGCTGTCCGGTCGGTAGGTTGCCATTGCAGATCCGATCGGGGAACCCGCCGAAGGTATCCGTGTTCGACGGATCTGCATCGGAGAACGAAGGCGAGAAGTACTGGCCACCTTGCAAGTAGGCTACCCAGGCGATGCTCCAACCACCGATAATGTGATTCGCTGCGGCTGGAACACTGTTCAGGTACCGCTTGCCGCGGCCAAAGGGCAGGTCCCAGAGGGTGTTGAACACTGCCCGATGCTTGGCCATGAAGTCCCGGTTCCACAACAGCGGAGCGTAGGGATTCTCGAGATCCAGCTGGGTGTCCGTCCCGTAATTCAACATGTTGTTCATCCCGTGCGCCCAGGTCCAGTGAACGTCGAAGGTCACCCAGCCTACGCGGCGATTGGCCGCAAAGCTCATGGAGTCGTAGTTGGCCGCCCCATTGGTGCGATAGACCGTGGTCCCGACGAACTGCGGGTACGGACGGCGGGAGTCGTCGAACTGGATCAGGCTCGGTTGCGGCTTGTTGGTCCCGATGCTGTAGTTCATGTCGCGGTTCCGCGAGCCGATGTAAGAGAGGCGGAAGCCCATGTCGGCGATTTGTCGCTCCAAGCTGATGTTGAACTGGTGAATCAGCCCGTTCTTCGTTTCCATCGGATAGGCGGTGACACTCTGGGATGGAATGGTGGCTGTGACGAGACTGGCCGGGAACGGATTCGGCATCTGGAACAGCGGACTGCCTCCCGCGAGTGAGTTGACGTATGTCTCGCCGATCTGAAACGGCCCGCCGCCCGAAACACGCCCAAGACGGCCCAGGAACTCGTTGAAAATCCCGTACCCTCCACGAATGACTGTCTTCTCACTCAGCCGGTAAGCGACGCCGAGACGCGGGGCGAAATTGCGTTTGTCCGGATCGGGAACCACTTCGCCGGCCACAATGCTGATGTTCTTCGGGTAGAGAGGACTGATGCTTCCCAGCGCCGCTTGGGGCACGATCACGTTGCCCGTAGCAGGGTCCCAGTTCAGCATCAGGCCATCGTCGTACGTGGTGGCGCTAAAATAGTCCCATCGGAGCCCGTAATCGAGGGTCAGCTTGGGAGTCACCTTGAACGTATCCGTAACGAACAGGCCGAGTTCTTTGGACGTCCGTTTGCGGTTCACCAGCGGATCTAACCGGATGCTCCGTTGCGGGATACCGAGCAGAAAGTCGGCATACGCATGCCCGGCCATCGAGCCGTTGAACCGGAAATTGCCGAAATTGTCGTTCGGAACCTGCTCGTTGTAGTCGCTGTAGGTCCTCAGTTCGCCACCGATCTTGAGGACGTGCTTGCCTCTTGCCCACGTCACGGAATCGGAGACGTTGAAGTTGAGACCGGGTAGGTTGAAGCCCCCCTGTCGGATCGATATCGTGCTGAAGCCACTGATGTTGAATACTGGAGAGCCACCCGGCGAATCGATGCCCTTGTTGTTGACGCCCTGGAGCCCCATCTTCTGAACCAGATCGGCTCCGGAGGCGGGCTGCCAGCCGTCGACTACCTCGTTGTCCTTGATCGCATCGCGGTTTCCGCCAAAAGTGAAGGTGTTCACAACGGTCGGCGAGACCACGTGCGTGTCGGTGAAGACCCAGGAGTGGCTCTTGCGCAGCCGGGTCCAATTGAGCGCGGGGTACGCGCCCGCCAGCACGTACTTCGGAAGGTACATCTGGACCCTGCCATAGAGAGAATTCTTGTCAGACAGGCGGTGATCGACGCGAATAGAGAACACGTCCGCGTAGAATTGGTCGTCCGGGTACGGGAACAGCCAACTGAAGTTGTTGACCGGCGATTCGGGATCGCCTCGGTTCGGAGCCGGAAGCAGCTCATCCATGACAACCTTGGCGACATTGCTGATCCGCGTTGACGGGATCACATTATCGGAAAACGGCAGGCCGTTCGTCGGATCTTTGACGATGGCAGAGAGGCGGGAGAAGTCGCCGTTCCTCATTCGCTCGGTCGGCACGTTGCGCAGGTAGAAGGTCTTGCCGGGAACACGCTCTCCATTCCACAGGGCATAGAAGAAAGTCTTGTTACGGATGATCGGACCCCCTCCCGCGATGTTGAATGTGTGATAGATGATCCTCGCCTTCTCGCCTTCATAGAAGTTTCTGGCGCCCAGCGCGGAATTGCGGTGATAGTAG
>DATIFQ010000494.1:0-22319 GCA_035455185.1 Bryobacteraceae bacterium
TGCCTGAAAGTTCATCGCTACCATCATGCGCTCGGAGTTGCCCGGAGCCGTGAGCAGGAACGCGTAGTGCTTGTCGTCGGCGCGCGTCGCAAGCTGCCGCCGGCGTGCGAGCTGCCCCAGAGCCGGATGCGCGCGCTTTGCTTCGATCAGCCGGCGCACCTCGGGATCCACCAGCAGTCCCTCCGGTCCTTCATGAACCGCTACCAGGTGGCCTGTCGTGATCACCACCGCCGCCGCCAGCCTCCGCTTGCTGGCATCGTCGATGCGGCTGCGCGCCTCGGGCGCGAAATACAAGGTCCCACCCGCCTCGACGACGCGGTCGCGGTAGTCGCGCAACGCCCGTTCGATGGGACGCGGGTCGCCCGTCTCGATAGCATTGTGGATTACGTTGGAGCCTTTCTCCCACCAGATGTTCAGCGCGTAGTTCTGCACGGAGTTCCAGCCGCCTTCCGTGACCCAGGGCGCCGGATCCTCGTGAAAGCCGCCCGCGCCTTCAGGCTGAGAGTACGCGTTCCCGTAACTCGCGATCACGTCCGTGATGCGCCGGCGGCCGAGTTCCCAGGTGTAATCCACGTACCAGTTCACCGCGTCGATGATCATGCCATCGATGCCGGTGTCCATCCAGAACCGAACGATTTTCTCGGCCTCTTCCTGGAACTCGCGGCTCCCCCAGTTGTACTGTGGCAGGCGGGTCCGTTTGCCGCCCTTGTCAACGCCGCCCCACTTTGTCCAGTAGTACTTGGCGGCTCGCTCGCTGTACTGCCAGAATTCGTGCTTGCTGGAGTCGTACAGGCCACCTGGCCCGTCACCCGGCAAATGGGTCGGGCGGACCATAAAGTATGTGTCCTTGCCGGCAGGACCCGGAGGCGGCGCGTCCGCGCTGTCACTCCAAAGATAGAATTTTGACTCCCGGCTGTCTCTGCCCGCTTTGATGTCGTCGCAGGCCTTCAGGAAATCGACGGCATCCACGCTCGAGGACGCTCTGCGCCCGAGCGCGCCGGGCGGCCGTGGTCACTCGTAGCGCAGAGCGTCAATGGGATCCAGAAAGGCTGCCTTGCGGGCGGGATAGTAGCCGAACGAGACGCCGACAAAGGCCGAGAACACAAAGGCCAGCAGAATCGCGCTCGGGCTGATCAGAGTCGACCACTGGGCAAAATACGAGATCGTGGCGCTGGCGCCCACACCGAGCAGGATGCCCACGATCCCGCCCAGCGCCGTCAGCGTGACCGCCTCCACCAGAAACTGGGACAGGATGTCGCGCGTCTTGGCTCCCACCGCAAGCCGCAACCCGATCTCGCGAGTGCGCTCGGTGACCGAGACGAGCATGATGTTCATAATGCCGATCCCGCCGACAATCAGCGATACCGATGCGATCGCGCCCAACAGCAGCGACATCACGCGGGCGGAGCTTTCCTGCGCATCGAACACCTCGGACAGATTGCGGACGGTGAAATCGTCTTCCTGGTTTTGTTGCATGTGGTGGCGCTGCCGCAGGAGGACCTCGAGCTGCTGTTGCGCCTCGGCCATCAGGCTCGGAGCGGCGGCCTGCACCATGATGGCGCCGACAGAGCGTGCGTTGGCGCGGTTGCTTCCGACAATGCTCCGCTTAGCCGTCGAGATCGGGACCAGAATCACGTCGTCCTGATCTTGCCCGCCCGGAGACTGGCCTTTCCGGGCGAGGACACCAACGACAGTGAAAGGCACATTCTTGATGCGAATCACCTGATCGACCGGGTCGGCGTCGCCAAACAGGTTGTCGGCCACTGTCTGTCCCAGAAGCGCAACCTTGGCCGCAGCGTCAACGTCTTGGCCGGTGAAGGGCCGACCGGCGCTGAGCGCTGCGTCGCGAACGGTCAGATAGTCCGGGATGGTGCCCTGAATCGACGTGGCCCAGTTGTTGTTCCCGTACATGACCTGAGCCCCGCCTCGGACCACGGGGGCCGCCGCTGAAACCGCCGGACACTCCGCCGCGATTGCCCTGGCGTCATCCTCGGTCAGGCTTACATTAGCCCCGGCTCCCAGCCGTATGCCACCCGTGGTCAGGCTGCCGGGGAGGACCATGATGATGTTGCTGCCGATGCTCTGGATCTGCGCCTTAATCCTGGCGGTGGCGCCGCTGCCGACGGCGACCATCGCGATCACCGCCGCAACGCCGATGATGATGCCCAGCATCGTCAGCACGGAGCGCAAACGGTTGACGCGGAGTGCGCGAAAGGCGATGCGGATGTTTGCCAGGACCTTCATGTGAACACCAACTCCTTTTCCTCGCCCGCTGGCAACCTCTCGAGTTCTTCATCCGCCCGGCGTGGACGGGCGATCCGCAAGTCGTCCACCACCCTGCCGTCCTTGAAGTGAACGTTGCGGTTGCCAAAAGCGGCGATATCGGGGTCGTGCGTCACCAACACGACCGTAATGCCGGCCTCTCGGTTCAGCCGCTGGAAAATGGACATGATCTCAATGCCCGTCCGGGAATCCAGGGCGCCGGTCGGCTCGTCGGCGAGTATTAACTGCGGTTCGTTGATCAAGGCGCGCGCGATGGCCACTCTCTGTTGCTGCCCGCCCGAAAGCTGAGTCGGTTGGTGATCCGCCCACTTTGCCAGTCCGACCGAAGTGAGTGCGCTCAGAGCCCGCGCGCGATGCTCTGCCAGCGGCTGAGTGGAATAGAGCAGGGGCAATTCGACATTCTCCACGGCGCTCGTGCGCGCCAAAAGGTTGAACTGCTGGAAGACGAAACCGATTTTCCGGTTGCGTATTTCGGCCAGACCGTCGCGATCCAGTCCGCCGACATCGATACCGTCCAGCAAGTAGACGCCGGAGGTAGGCTTGTCGAGACATCCGAGGATGTTCATGAACGTGGACTTCCCGCTCCCGGAGGGCCCCATAACGGCCACAAAATCGCCGCGTTCGATCTCCAAGGAGACGTTGTCCAAGGCAGATACCACGACGGCGCCTACGGTATAGCGCCGGACCAGGTCGCGGACTTCAATCAGCGTGGCCATGGTCAGAACCCCATTCCGCGACGTCCGCCAGGACCAGCGGGAGAGACCGGCGTCTGCGCTGCCGTCGTGCCGGCCTCCGCCACGATAACCTGGTCCCCCGGCTTGAGGCCGCCGCTGGTGATCTCCGTATAGACGCCGTCGCTGATCCCCGTTTGCACCACCACAGGCCGCGGTTCACCCTTGCCTGCCGGGACCCAGAGAGTTGACATGTTGGCCGCTCCGCGCCGCCCAGTAGACCTCGACGAGGGGCCGGCGGAACCGGCCGCGGCACGTTGCTTCTCCGAGCCCACCGGCCGGAACCGGAGCGCGGCGTTCGGCGCGCGCAGTACATCGGCGTGCCGGTCCACCAGAATCTTGACGTTGGCGGTCATCCCCGGAAAAAGCTTAAGGTCCGTGTTGGCAACGCCGATGACGACGTCGTACGTGACTACATTCTGCACGTTGATGGGCGCTTGCCGGATCTGCGTGACTTGTCCGCGAAATACCTCCCCAGGGTATGCGTCCACGGTGAAGGTCGCGGGTTGCCCCACGCGAACACGCCCCACGTCCGCCTCGCTGACGTTCGTGTCCACCTGCATCTTGGTCAGGTCTTGCGCGATTTCGAACAGCGTCGGCGCCTGGAGACTGGCGGCCACGGTCTGTCCGACATCCACGCGCCTCGCGACCACGACCCCGTCCACGGGCGCCGTGATATAAGTGTGGCTCAAATCCAATTGGGCCTGTTCGAGCGCGGCCGTGGTCTGCTTGACTTGGGCCCCCGCCGTGGCCAGTTGCGTCCTGGAGACTTCGATATCAGCCTCGGCGGAGCGGACCTTTTGCACCGCGGCTGCTTGTTGAGCCTCGGAAGCCTGCTGCATCGCCACGGCGGTATCATAAGCGGCCTGCGCCGTGTCTTTGTCCTGGTCCGCGATGACGCCGGCTTGGCGCAGCAGGACGGCCCTGTCGAGCTTGTTCTTAGCGTCCTGGACGGAGACTTTAGCCTTCAGAACCGACGCGGCGGCGTCCGCCACCCCGGCTTTGGCGCTGGCAACCTCGGCCTGCGCGCGCTCGACGACGGCACGCGCGTTCACCACGGCCGCCTTGGCCACGTCCACGTTCGCACTGGCCTGAGTGACGCGAGCCTGAAATGCTTGCGGATCGATGCGCGCTACCAGTTGTCCCTTCTTGACTCTGGTGTTGTAGTCGGCATCTAGCTCCAGAATGTTCCCCGACACCTGCGTCCCGACTTGCACGGTTACCACGGCGTTGGGACTTCCCGTTGCCGAGACGCTGTAGGCGACGTCGCCTTTGTCCAGGGAGACGGTCCGATATTGCGTGTCACCGTGCCCCCGCAGGACCGTCCAACTCCCGCCGACCGCTACAGCCACGGCGGCGACCGTCACCAGGAAGACCTTTCGGTTCGGCGCCCGCATGATTTCTACTACCCCCACATGTAACGATGCTGATCGGGGGTCGCACGTTAGCGCCTAGAAGGCGATTCCACGTAAAGACTATGTAAAGCCGCTTCGGCTACGGGCAAACGACGAAATGTCAGAACGTGTACTTTAGGCCAAACTGGATGTTTCGGGGTAAGCCGATCGTGCTGGTGATCACTCCGAAAGTGGCGGGCGACGAGATGCTTCGTCCCGGAGGACCGAAGTTCGAGTGGTTGAGGATATTGAAGAACTCAGCCCGGAAGTCCAATGCGTGAGACTCGGAGAGACTGAACTTCTTGTCGAGAGCGAAATCCAGGTTCTTGAAGGCCGGGGCGCGCTCGGTGCCGACGCCGGCGTTACCGAAAGTTCCAAGGGCCGGGACGCCATAGGCGCAAGCGCCGTCGTCCACTCCGGGTGTCAGACAGAACGAATTGCCGGTGCCGAACCATTGGTCGATAGTCTGTCCGGTGTACGTCAGAGGCAGGAATTGATCGGGGCGTGTTGACCCGCGGACGGCCTGGTTGCTTACATCGCTCGAAAGGATAGTAATCGGGAAACCGGAGTGGAGGCTTGCCACATAGCTCATCGCCCAATTCCCGAGAATGAGGTTCCCCGGTTTGCTCGTGTGCTGGCCCCAGCGTTTGTCTCTTCCGAAGGGCAGTTCATAGTAGCCGCCCAGGCTGAAGACGTGCCTGGCATCGAAAAAGGCCGGACCCCAGTCCGCTTTCCGATCATACGCATTCTGCCAGTAGGCGCCTTCGCTCGCCACTCCGGCAGAGCCGTAGTAGCCCAGATTGTCGGTCAGCGACCTGCTGTATGTGTAGGCAGACAGGAACTCCAGACCGGAGGCGAGTCGCTTGCGCGCGCTGAGTTGAAGCGCCCGATAGGACATCGTCGAGCTCGAGTCCGTGCCGCTGATGTTGGTAATCAGCGGATCGAACGCGTAGAGCGGCCTGCGCTGCTGCAGCGGCAGCCAGGTATCCACGGGACCCGTACCAGGCAACGGTTGGTTGAATTCGCGCGGGTCCACCAGGTGCGTGCCACGCTGGCCGACATATCCTGCCGTAAACGAGAGAGTCTTAGTGAACTCATACTGCCCGCTCACGTTCCACTGCTGGATGAAGGCCGGCCGCAGGTTGGGGATCCACGCCCGGACCTGCCCGGAGAGCTGGTTTTGCGGCTGAACGTCGGTGAAGCCGCTGGTGATGCTGCCCGGCGAGGCCAGATCATACGTGCTGTTGGATTCAAAGAAAAACGGAGGGTTGAGCGGCAACCGGAGGTTGGCGCCGGTGCCCTCCATGAAACTGGTGATGCCGTAACCGGCGCGCGCCACGAACTTGTTGGAGAGCATGGGCGGCGTCCACGCCACGCCGACTCGCGGCATGAACTGGCGATAGTAGGGGTCATACAGCGCGCGCGAATTGCCGTCCTTGCCGGCGAACAACTGCTGGCCCGTGACCAGATCTATATTGGACTGCCGGTCGGCAACTTCGATCAACGGCTGGGCGTACTCCCACCGCAGCCCAAGGTTGAGCACGAGGTCAGGCCGGAGCTTGAAGTCGTCCTGGAAGAACGCCGCGATCCGGCTTTGACGTTGACCCCAGAGCCCTGTCTGACTTCCGCGTCCCTTGGAACGCAGGTCATCCAACAGAAAGTCGGCAAAGGCGGACCCGGTGTAATCTCCCGTGTAGGAGAAAGTGCCGAGCAAGCCATTGTTGCCGGCGTAAAACCGGTTCTGCTGGTAGCGGATAATCTGGAAGCCAGCTTTGAAGGTATGGAGACGGCGCTGCCAGATGAAGTTGTCACTGAATTGGTAAGTGTTGTCGTAAGTCGAACTGTCCGTCGCCGCTGCCCCGATGGAACTCAGTCCGTCCCCGAGTGAGACGGAACTGGCGCCGGCGATAGGCTGACTGCCCGGAATGCCAAGCGTTTGGTTGCCGTTGGCTCCGAGTACGCCGGTAGGATCAGTGGTGAAGAACTTCAAAACCACTCGATTGAAACCAAATCGGGCTTCGTTGACCGTCTGCGGGTTGAGAGTGCGCGTCCAATTCAGGACTCCGCCGGTTGTCGGCGCGTTTGTTCCTCCGCCGAGAAAGACGGGCAGACCGACGGTGGTGTCGCCTGAGCGGTACCGGGCGATCGTAAACCGTCCAGACAACCGGTCGCTGGCCGTGAGCTGAGTGTCGATCTTGGCGTCGGCCTGGTCATTGTCGAGGAAGTTACCGCTCGACGAGATGTAATTGTTCGTTACGCCGATGGGGCCGGTGCCGGTCGCGTTGGGAAGCGGATACAGGCTAGGGTTGGAGAACAAGGCCTTGGCGACCGGGTTCGCAATGCGGTCACGAGGGATCACGTTTCCGGGGAAAGGTAAATTGGTGACCGGGTCCCGAATCGTTTGCGAAAATGCCGACAAGTCTCCAACACGATAGGGCGCAAGCGCGACCGATGCCAGCGCCGCACCGCTGGTTGGGTTGCGCGTGCCCTGATAGTCGATAAAGAAGAAGGTGCGATCCTGAACGATCGGGCCGCCGAGCGTGCCGCCAAAGGTGTTCATGCGAAGGGCACGCTTCCGGGCGCCAGACCGGTTCGAGAAGAAGCTGTTGGCATCCAGGCGGTCATTGCGGAGGAATTCGAACAGGTCGCCGTGGAGGGCGTTGGTCCCGCTCTTCAATGCGACGTTCACGACTGCTCCGTTGCTGTTTCCGAACTCAGCCGGGGCGTTGCCGGTTATGACTTTCATTTCGCCGATCGCGTCGACATTCGGGTTGTAGCCGACTAGGTTGTCTATGGGATCGTCCACATCGATGCCTTCGAGAAGAAAGTTATTGGTCTGCTCCCGGTTGCCGTTTACATAAGGTCTGCCACCGGAGAATGCCCGCGAGGGAGTCGTAAAAGAGGTGGGGTTTGGCGTAACAGCACCGGGGATCAACAGGCTGAGAGCAACGAAATTTCGCCCATTCAGCGGGAGAGTGCTGGATTTTGCACTGCTGATCGTGTCGCCGGTGTGCGTCGTGTCAGTCTGGAGAACAGGCGCGACGTCTGTCACATCAACGGATTGCGAGATCTCTCCGACTTGCATCCGAATATCGACTCGCGCAGTTTGCGCTACCTCGAGTCCAAACGGCTGAATATTCGCGGTCTTGAATCCTCTTGCCTCCACGGTGACGGAGTAGCGGCCGATCGCGAGAAATGGAAGGACATAGGCGCCAGACGCATTAGAGACGGTAGTCGTTCTTACGCCAGTTTGCGTGTTTGTCGCCGTGATCTTAGCTCCTGTCATGACGGCGCCGGTCGGATCGGTAATGGTTCCGGTGATGGTTCCCGTGGTGGTTTGCGCTGAGCTTGTCGCGATGATCGTTCCCAGCAGCAGTGTCAGTGTTTCCAGCCTTCGTAACATGGTGATGCCCCTCCTTCACACACTAGCGAGACCAGTTAAGGTCCATGCTTTCAGCGTAAGCGAGAGAAGGTCAAAATCACGCCAAAACAGAGGGAAGGTGTGTCAAGAAAACGTCAAGATTCCGAGCGAAGCCGATAGCCGACGCCGGGTTCCGTGACGATGTAGCGCGGACGTGCCGTGTCTCGCTCCAGTTTGCGACGGAGGTTGCTAATTGTTACGCGCAGAAGGTGTGAA
This sequence comes from Bryobacteraceae bacterium, assembly GCA_035455185.1. Classification (GTDB taxonomy): domain Bacteria; phylum Acidobacteriota; class Terriglobia; order Bryobacterales; family Bryobacteraceae; genus JAEHDI01. Next base: position 8,046 of record DATIFQ010000494.1, read on the forward strand.
GCATCGTGGTAGTAAGCGCCACCCCATACCTCGTGAATCAATTGCCGGTGGGTCAGGACCTTGCCGGCATGGTGAACAAGAACCGCCAGCAAATCATACTCGGTGGGAGTGAGTTGTACCGGCTCGTCTGAAAGACGTACTTCCCGACGCATCAGATCAACCAACAAGTCACCGCACACGAAGGTTGGGCTATCCCCGACCACGCAGGCACGGCGCAACGCGGCGCGAATTCTGGCCAGCAGTTCTCCGGGGCCGAAAGGCTTCGTGAGGTAGTCGTCAGCCCCAGCATCCAGCGCCGCAATCTTCTGGGTCTCGTCGTCTCTAACAGACAGCACGATGATGGGGGTTTTAGCCCATTCGCGAACGCAGCGAATGATTTCAGTACCGTCAACGTCCGGCAGGCCAAGATCCAGCAGGATTACGTCGGGCCGGACGGATCGTACCTGTTGGATGCTCTGTTCACCGTCTTCAGCCTGATACACGGCGTAGCCATGCGCCGAAAGCGAAACGTTGAGCAAGGTCCGGATGGCACGCTCGTCGTCAACGACGAGAATTCGCGGAGGGCGATTATCGCCCGCAAGAGCCCGAGTGTCGTGCTCAGTCCTTGATATCTCTGCTATCTTCCATCGCATACGCCGCCGATCAAGCAGCTGTCAGCTCCTGAGGAGCACCGGAGTAAGGTACCGGCAGGAAGCCGAATTCGCCCAGTCGCGGTATTTCAAAAGTGATGAGCGTGCCACCCTGCACTCGCCGCTCGGCCCAAATCCTTCCACTGTGAGCCTCCACGAAGCCTTTACAAATGTAAAGGCCAAGTCCGATTCCATTAGAGTTAGCAGCGTTCCCGGCGCGCTGGAATTTCTCGAAGATCCGCATCAGATCGCCAGATTCTATTCCAATGCCCCGGTCCGCCACACCGACCCTTAGGTGGCCGCCCTCGATTCTCGCGCAAATTTCGACCGGCCGATCGACAGGCGAGTAACGAAGGGCATTGTCGACAAGATTCACGAGAACCTGCGAAACGAGCACGAAGTCCATGTAAACCAGAGGTAAGTCCGGCGGGATGTCGACGCTGATCCGGCGGCTTGAGATCGCGCTGCCCAATTGCGCCAGCGCGGAGCCTATGAGGTCCTGCATTTCGCAGGGTTCGATTCTCAATCGAAGCGCACCTGCCTCGAGTCTGGTCACGTCCAGCAGATTGCCGACCAGGCGATTCAAGGCGACGGACTGTTCAAGAGCACTCTCCAGCAGTTCGTTGCGAACTGACTCGGAAAGTGCCGGACCGTCCTCGATGAGGCTGTTCAGAGCGCCGTTAATCGACGCCAGCGGAGTCCGCAGATTGTGAGAAACAGAGTTCATCAGCGCCTTGTGCAGACGGTTCCTCTCTTCGACCCAGTGCGCCTCTTGCGCTTTCTCTTGCAGTCTTGCCCTCTCGATCGCGCATGCAGCGGCCCTGCGCGCGTTCTGCGTCGCTTCGCTCGCCAATCTGCTGATGATGAGACCGGCGACAAGAAAAGTGACAAATGTAATCAGGTACCAGTCGTCCCTGAAGGCAAAGCTTCTATAGGGCGGTACGAAGAAATAAGCAAAAACGATTGTTGATGTTACGGCTGTTACGACAGCTGGTAGCAGCCCCCACTGTAGTGCGGTTACTACAACCGCAAGCAGGTAGACCATCGCCAGGTTTGTGGCAGTCATCTGGTGTTCGATCTGGAGGCCCGTCAACGTGATCGCTAACACAAGCGAAAGGCTGACAAGGTAGGAAAACCATGGGCGTCTGCGGACATTGCCATGAACGACTCCCAGCGCGATTTCGGGCGCAGCAGGCGCGGCCGGATCGTGCATGCCGCAAAGCCGGCGGAGCAAACGATCGATGCGATGTGCCATTCCTCTGGCTCCCGCCAAATTCCCCCGCCAGCCAAACGTTTTACAAGCGTAAACCCGTCAGCGAAGTGGTGCGAAACCGCGCAACTCCAGCTTTTCTTTCATAGACGCCTACCGGCAGCACGAGGTTTCTTGCCGCGTGGCCGAGGAGAGCCGACTGGGCTCCTCTGGGGAGCGCCTCAGTCTGTTATCAATGGGGTGGAGGGGAATTGACAAGATTCTGCGGAATCGCCTCGGCGGCGATCATTGCCGGAGTTGTCCTGTTTCTGATTCCGTGCCGCGCGGAGACGATTCGGGTCAGCAATTCCTACGGGGGCATCAGTGTCTTTGTGGTGACCGGGAGCCAGATCCGAGTGCGGCAATCGAGTTCCGTACGACCTGTTCACGCCGATGATGTGCAGATCACGAAGGCGCCCGGGCTGATCGCGGTGGATTGCCAGCCTGCCGACGGGGCGCAGGTGGACATCGGGATCGGACTCCCCTACGGCGCCGCAATTGAGGCCACCACGAAGAACGGCGCTGTGTCCCTGGAAGGACTGATTGCACGAGCTTTCGTAAGAACTGTCGGCGGCGATATCCTGCTCACAGCGCCGTGGGAGGCTACCCGGCTGACTATTTCATCGCGCGCCGCGCCGAGGGGATTTGCAGCGCCGGGCGGTATCAAGCTTTCCCAGCGAACGCAAGACGGAGCCTGGCTGCTCGAGGACAAACTTCCAGAGTCGAAGGTCACTTACGGTGTGATTCGGGTGGAGGCCGAATCGGCGGGCCGGATTGTTCTGTCGGAGATGCCCATTCCGGCGGATTCGCCAGTCAAGATGCACTGGCAGGCGCCGGAGATCCTGGATGGCATCATGAATGGCGGTTTACGGAATAGGGCTTCATCTTCTCGAGCGCCAATCAACCCGCCAGCGCCGGCGGCTGCCGCCGAAGCGGGCACGCCCGTGTTCACGTCGGATGTGCGCATGGTGAACGTCACCGTCGCAGTCTTCGACGGCGAGGGGCATCATGTTGACGGTCTGAAGCCTGGAGACTTTCAGATCCTCGAAGACGGTGTTCCACAGAAGCCCGCGATTGCCGGTTCCGAGGAGGTGCCGTTCAATCTTGCTATTCTGCTCGATCTGAGCGGCAGCACGCTCAGAGACCGTCCCGCGATGAAAGAAGCCGCGCGCCGTTTCATCGGAATTGCGCGTCCACATGATCGTGTCGCCGTCTACGCGCTGGCTAACGATTCGTTTCACGTGGTCTCACGGCTGACGGCGGACAGGGAGCCCCTGCTCGCAGCCATCGAAGCAATCCCCGAAGTCTCGGGCGGCTCGCCGCTGTACGACACCGTCGTTCTCGCGTATGCGGAGGAGTTCTTGGAGCACCCGAAAGAGAGGAACGCACTGATCTTCATCAGCGACGGCGTAGACAACCAGATTCACGGCGTCTCCACGCCGTCGAAAGTCTCATTCCGCAAACTTCAGCGCGCCGCCGCGGAGATGACCGCACTGATCTACCCGGTGTACCTGGACCCTTTCACCGTGGCGCCTCCGCCGCGATGGGCGGTCAGCGCACGAAGCGCGCTGGGGAAACTTGCCGAAGCGACCGGAGGGCGACTGTTCCGAGCCAGCTCGATTCAGGACCTCGATCCCGTGTACCCACAGGTCGCCGAGGAGTTGCGCAGCGTGTATACGGTGGCATACTATCCGGCGAATCAGGACTTCGATGGGAAGTGGAGGCGCGTCGAGGTGCGTGTGAACCGGCCGGGGGTCAAAGTGCGGACCCGCGCCGGGTACTTCGCGAAGTAGCCGCCCCAACCCGTAAATGCGTGGCATAGATTGAAGCCGGTTGAGTAGCGATTGCGCGGCGAGAGGTAAGAGGGTATAAGATCATCGCGTGGTACGAATTCTTTCTATCTCCTTTGTTCTCCGCCTCATTCTTTGCGCGCCGGCGCACGCTTCCACTCCCGTTCTGCCCGATCTGCATGCGCCGGGCGGCGGGCCGATCCGCGTGGAGGTGAAAAAGGGCGCACGCACGATCGTGACCACCGACTACTGGCGGTTGGAGTTCGATCTGCGCCGCGGCGGTGTGCTGGATTCGATCGTATTCCTGCACGGCTCCGGACGGAATGTGCTGGTGCGGCCGTTCCGCACGCATGTCGGTGATTGGTCAGATCAGGACGCGGGGATGGCTGAAGTTGCGTCCTCGCAAGACCGCGACGTCGTCCGGCTCGAATTCCGCGGGACGATGGGCGCGCCTGGCGACCGGAAGGGGCCGGTGTCCTTCACAACGACCTGGACGCTGTCGCCCTTTGCGGTTCGAGCCGAGCATGCTGTGCGTCTGGCCGAGGATGTGAGCGTACGCTCGGCGGGCATCGGCTCCATGTCCGTCAGGGCCGAGCTGAACGAGTTCTCGTGGCGGCCGGGAGTCGCGACGGATTCCCGACGCATGCACCTGGCGAGGTCGGGCAGAGCAGCCGGCGAGGGCGCGCAAGCGATCACTGACTACAACACGCCGTTATGGCTGCTGGTGTTTCACCGCGCCGTGGAGGGTTTCGATCTCACTCCAGGCTCCGATTACGAGACATGGCAGGGCCGCCTGGGGGCAGACGCCGGAGGGCGGCTATACGAGGTGAAAGCGGCGAGCGACGGGTCATCGGTCGAGATTTTGAGAGAGCCGCTGCACTCGAAAGAGCCTGTGACTGCGCGCAAGGGCGAATACAAGTTCGCTTACTATGTCGGGCTGCCACGGATCGTCGAGCGATCCAACCGAAAGTGGCGGCACCTTTCGCTCGGGAATCGACCGTTTCCTTCCGATGACGAGATCCGGCGCTGGGCAGAGAACGGCGTCAACGTCGTCCGGTATCACAACGATTTCTCTCCAGATGGGAATTTCTGGCACGATGGGGCGTGGCCTCCGTACGACGAGAAGGGCATGATCGAACTGCGCCGGGTCATCGCGGCGTGCAAGCGGAACAAGATCGCGATCGTGCCGTACTTCTCAGTCTACGAATTTCACCCGGAAGCGCAGGGCTTCGACCGTTATGCTGGCGAGTGGATGAGGATGGGGGATCCGGGCGGCGCGATGATCCACAACCTCGTGTGCGCCAACAACGAAGGGGAGTACGGCGCGCAGATGTGCCCTAACTCCGGTTGGCTGGAGCGGCGCAAACAGGACATTGAGCGGGCCTACCGGGATCTGGGTTTCGACGGCATCTACTACGACTGGGTCAAGACGCTTTCCTGCTTCAATCCCAAGCACGGCTCGGCGCACCACCTGAGCACGGACCAGGTGGTGGATCTAATGGCCTGGACGCGGCGGCTGGTGAGACCGAACGGGATCGTCGTGCTGCACATCTACGGGCACACGGCTTCACTGGCACTAGAGAACTTCGCCGACCTAGTGGTGAACATGGAGGAGGCGTCGGCGACGGAGCGGTGGATGAAGATTACCGACGTGCCGATCATCACGCGGCTGGCGGAGAGTATCCCTCGCTCGCCGTGCCCGTCCTATCGCCCCGACCATACGGTAGACCGGAACCGGAATAACATCTCGCAACTTGTGGTGCTGGGGATGTTCCCGGCATGGCGTGCGACGGGGCCGTCGGTGGCGCCGCCGGGAGGTCCGGGGTACGAATTGACGCTGAAGCTGTTCCGTGATTTCAAGCCGTACCGTCTGGAAGCGTACCGGTTCCACGATGCGTTCTCGGGCGCAGTGAAGACAGCGTCAGATGACGTTTACGGTGCGGCCTACGGGTCGGCGGAACCGCCGCTGGTAGTGATCTCGAATACCAGTCAGGAAAAGAGGAGCGGCGTTTCCTGGCGGGTGGACGCCTCGAAGCTGGGCTTCGGAACTCCAGCGCGGGTGACGTTGAAAGACACACGGTCCGGCGAAACGCGAACACTGCCGGTCGGCGCGTTGAGCGACGGCAGCCTCGCGATCGATCTCGATGGCTGGGAATACGGGATCTTTGAGATCCGGGCGGCCAAGTAAGAATCAGGAGACTGGAGGCTGTGCGAAATCCGATTTCAAGACGGGCGCTCCTGGCTGGGCTCGCGGCTCCCAGAGCGGCGCGACCTCCGAGCTTCCTGATCATGCTCTCGGACGATCAGGGATACGGGGACGCAGGCTGTTACGGCGGCGAGATTCCGACGCCGAACATCGACTCGATTGCGCGGAACGGCGTCAGGTTCACGCAGTATTACGCTGCCGGACCGGTATGCACGCCGTCGCGGTACGGACTGCTGACCGGGCGCTATCCGGCCCGCTCGCGCGACAACCTGCTCGGCGCGTTGATGCCAGGGTCGAAGAAGGGTATTCATTCGGGAGAGACGACGGTCGCGGACGTGCTCAAGGGCCGGGGCTACCGGACGGCGGTCTTTGGGAAGTGGCACCTCGGAGACGCGCTGCCCGAGTTCTTTCCGACCCGGCACGGGTTCCAGCGGTTCGACGGCTTTGTTCACGGCTGCATCGATTTCTTCGACTTCACGTATGGCGGAATGAAGTGCTGGTATCGGAACGAATCGTTGTTTCAGCCACCCCGTGGATACACGACCGACTACATCACGGACCGGGCGATCGAGTTTCTGCGCGACCTCCGGAACCGGCCATTCCTGCTGTATCTCCCGTACAACGCGCCGCATTACGGAAAGACGTGGTACGACCCTGTCTCGCGAAAGGCAAGAAACGCATTACAGGCTCCGGAAGACTACGTCGCGCGGTTTGCACATATCAGAGATAAGGACCGGCAGGGATATGCAGCGATGGTAGCATCGCTGGACGACAACATCGGACGCCTCCTCAATGCGGTTCGGGAACTGAAACTTGAGGAGGACACGCTGGTGGTCTTCGCCAGTGATAACGGCGGGTCGTTTCCGTACGGTGGGAGAAACGGACCGCTGCGAGGCCAGAAAGGGGAGCTGTTCGAGGGCGGGATCCGGGTACCGTGCGCTATGCAGTGGAAGGGCCGAATCGCTCCCGGATCGGTCACCAGCCAACCCGCCGGTGGTGTGGATCTGATGCCAACGCTTTGTGCGCTGGCCGGGTCGGCGGTTCCGAAGCAGGTGGACGGGCGGGACCTGAGACCGGTTCTGTTCGAGCGGCGGAGTCTCGAACGTGAGCTGTTTTGGCGGACAGGCGACGCCGATGCGTATCGCTCCGGAGACTGGAAGTACATCAGGATCGCCGGGGGCAGGGAACTGCTGTTCCACATCGAGAGCGATCCCGGCGAGAAAGTGGACCGCAGCTCGGACACTGCCAGGCTCGCGCAGATCCGGGAGCGTTACCGTCGGCTGCTCGCAAGCGGGCTGGAGTAGGTTGGAATACACTTCTGATGTCGGGAGTGAAAACCGTGAAAACGTCAGCCAAGCTGGATCTCTACAAGGAATTCGAGAAGCAGTATGTGAAACCGACGAAGCCCATCTTCGTAAACATTCCCGCGATCCCGTATCTGACCACGGACGGGAGCGGGAAGCCGGGGAGTGAGGATTTTCAGCGGAAGATCGGCGCCCTCTTCGGGGTAGCGTACACGATCAAGATGGCCCGGAAGTCCGCCGGCCGGGACTACAAAGTCTGTGGTCTGGAGGGGTTGTGGTGGTTCGACGATGCCAATAAGCCAGTAAGTGAATTGCCGCTGGACGAGTGGAACTGGAAACTGATGATCCGCGTGCCGGATTTTGTCACCGCCCGCGAGGTCAGACAAGCTGTCACCGCGTTAGCGAAAAGAGGCAAGTTGCCCGATGGGGTCGAGGTGCGGCTCGAGAAGATCAAGGAAGGACAGTGCGTGCAGATGCTCCATGTCGGCCCTTACCAGGAAGAGACCCGCACCGTTCAGGCAATGAAGGAGTTCGCGGAGGCGAACAAGATGCGTTTCCACGGACCGCACCACGAGCTCTACATTTCCGATCCCAATCGCGTGGCTTCGGAGCGGTTACGGACGATCCTGCGACAGGCTGTCCGCCTCGCCTAATTCATGGGGCAGGCGTTGGAGTGGCGGCTTGTGTGGCCGGCCTCGGCGGATTCATCAAGCGATCCAGAAAGCCGCGCACTTTCGGCGCTTCGGATGAGTCCGGGTGCAGGGCGAGGAATTCCTTGAGTTCCTTGATGGCGAGGACGCGGTCCCGACGCCGGATATAGATCTCGGCCATCAGGAGCTGCGGGTTGGAGAAGTGAGAGGGATCGAGCTCTCTGGCGGCGTTGAGGTATTTCAGCGCCTCGTCGTCCTGCTTAAGAAGAAAGTACGTCATGCCGAGCTGTGAGTTGGCGAGGGCATCGCGCGGCCGCGTTTCGACGGCGTACTTATTGAACTTCAGTGCTTCCTCGTGCTTGCCGGTGTACAGCAAGACTCCGCCGAGGTTGACCGCTGGAGGAAACGCGCCGGGGCGCGCCTCGAGCGCTTTACGGAAATACGTCTCGGCTTCCTCGAACTTTCGGGCATGGTAGGCGATGGTCCCGAGATTATTCCATGCCATCATGTATCCGGGCGCGATCTCGACGGCGCGCTCAAGGTGGCGAACGGCTGCTTCGACGTCGTTGCCGCCGAGCTTTTGCTGGGCTTCGTCGTACTCGCGTTTGGCGCGATCAGGGATCGAGAGGTCGCCGACCGACACGGTGTTCCGCCGCGCGGCTAAACGGCCGGCGGAGACCGGAGTCGGGTTGAACGGGATGACCGCGTGGACTCGGCCTTCGGGGTCGGCGAGGCTGGGGGTTACCTCCACTGTGCGCCGGGAGACTCCGGCGCCGGCTATGAACACCGTGACCGAATAAGGGCCGGGTTCAAGTTTCTTGAACTTGAAGCGACCCCTTGCGTCTGAGATCGTGCTCGCGGTGAATGAGCCGAAGGTAGCGTCGATGGTGACGGACGCCTTGCCCGGGGCAGGCTCGATCTGACCGCGCAGTTCCAGGGTCCGGTCGGCGGCGCCGGCGGCGAGTGTCAGGAGAAGCAAGATGGTCCCGGCGCGCATAGCCTTCGGGAAGATCGTACCGCAACGGGGTCGAGTTTGGAAGAGGTCATGAGCGGATACGAGATCCTGGCAGCCACTTTCCTCGCATTGCATCTGCTTTGGATCGTCTGGGTGATTGCCGGCGTCGTGGTGACCCGCGGCCGGCCGGCGCTGGTGGCCGGCCATGTGGCGTCACTGCTGTACGGAATCGCGATAGAGACCGGTCCATGGCCGTGTCCGCTGACGCTGGCAGAGCAGTGGGCGCGGGAGAAGGCGGGCATCACACCATACCGGGAGGGCTTCATAGTTCACTACCTCGAAGCTCTGGTCTACCCGGACGTGCCACAGGAATGGCTGACGCGGGGTGCCGTGGCGGTTTGCTTGGCGCTGCTTGGAGTCTACGGGCGGAGATGGTGGAGATGGACGCGCGGCCGTGTGGTTGCTCGCCGGGAGTGAGTCAGTCCCGATTTCTCCCGCGAACGACTCAGGGTGTGGAGGTCAAAACCCGGGACAGACACCAATTTCCCAAACGCAGCGAAATTTGGAGTCAGTCCCAGGTTTTGTTAGCAACGACGTTTCTTTTACATTGGAGGTCTATGAAAGCGCTGGTGAAGAGCAAGGCGGAGCCCGGACTTTGGCTGGAAGACGTCCCGATGCCGGAAATCGGCATCAATGACGTTCTGATCAAGGTCAAGCGCGCCTCGATTTGCGGGACCGACGTGCACATCTACAACTGGGACGATTGGGCGAAAAAAACGATTCCGGTGCCGATGGTGGTGGGGCACGAGTTCGTCGGAGAGATCGTCAAGACCGGCGCGAACGTTTCCGATTTCTTTCCGGGTATGCTGGTCAGCGCCGAGGGGCATGTGGTGTGCGGGCGGTGCCGCAACTGCCTCGCGGGGCGCCGGCACCTGTGCAACAAGACGCTCGGAGTCGGCGTGAACCGGCCAGGCGCGTTCGCCGAATATATCTCGGTGCCGATGACAAACGTCTGGCATCACCCGGACAGCATGGACCTGGAGGTGGCGAGCATCTTCGATCCGTTCGGCAATGCGGTGCACACGGCACTTTCGTTCCCGGTGCTCGGCGAGGATGTGCTCGTGACCGGAGCGGGTCCGATCGGGATCATGGGCGCGGCGGTGGCGCGCCACGCGGGCGCGCGGTACGTCGTGATCACCGACGTGAATCCGTGGCGGCTGGAACTTGCGAAGAAGCTCGGTGTGACGCGGGCAGTAAACGTCAAGACGACACGCCTGAAGGACGTGCAGAAAGAACTCGGGATGAAAGAGGGCTTCGACGTCGGCTTCGAGATGTCGGGCAACGGCTCAGCGTTTCGGGAGATGCTCGAGAACATGTGCCACGGCGGCAGGATCGCGATGCTTGGCATCCCGGGCGGCGAGATGGCGATCGACTGGAATACCGTCATCTTCAACATGCTCACCATCAAAGGCATCTACGGCCGGGAGATGTACGAGACGTGGTACATGATGAACGTGATGATCGAGTCCGGACTCGACATCAAGCCGGTGATCACGCACCGCTTCCACTACACGGAGTACGAGAAGGGCTTTGATGCGATGCGGAGCGGCGAATCCGGCAAGGTCATTCTGAACTGGGAGTGAGCGGATCGAAGATCCAGGCGGGCATCGGCTTCAACTCTGCGGCGACGGACGGGGTGAACTCCATCTGCGAAAGGACGTCCCGGCGCAGGTCGATTCCCGGTGCGACTTCGATCAGCTCCAGCCCGCCCGCAGCCAGCTGGAAGACGGCGCGCTCGGTGACGTAGAGAATCTCCCTGCCGTGCGCGGTGGCACGGGGTCCGCTGAAAGTGACGTGCCCGACGTCCCGCACGAACTTGCGCGTTTCGCCTTCCGCGCGAACCTGTAACCGACCGCCCTCCCATCGCACGTCGAGGCCGCCTGCGCTGAACGTTCCGACAAAGACAACGCGTTTGGCCGTCTGAGAAATGTTGGTGAATCCGCCGGCGCCGGCGATGCGGCCCGCAAAGCGGCTGACGTTGACGCTGCCGCAGCGGTCGCACTCGGCCATGCTCAGGACCGCGATGTCGAGACCGCCGCCATCGTAGAAGTCGAACATGTAGGGCTGGTCGATGATCGCCATCGGGTGGCTGGAAGCGCCGAAGCTCAATCCGCCGGCGGGAATTCCGCCGATGGCGCCGGCCTCGACGGTCAGCACCATGCTCCTGAGACGGTCTTGCGTCGCGGCCACCTGTGCAACCCCTTCGGGAATTCCGATGCCAAGGTTTACGACGTCGCCGTCCCGGATTTCAGCGAATGCCCGGCGAGCGATCCAGAGGCGGACGCCGTTCAGAGCAGGGGATTGGCCGCCGGCGCAAATATCGCCGGGTTCGACGTAGGCCGGATTGAACTGCTCGGCGAAGGTCTGCATGTGGTTTTCCTGCGAGCCCATGACAACGGCGTCGACGAGGATGCCGGGAATGCGGATCGACTTGGGGTCGCGGGAGAAGTCGGGCACAATGCGCTCCACTTGAACGACGACCGCTCCGCCGGAGTTTTTCGCCGACAGGGCGATCGAGAGGGCCTCGCCGGTAAGCACCTCGTCATCGAGCGAGATGTTTCCATAAGAATCGGCGGCGGTGCCACGAAGCAGCGCCACGTCGATGGGAAACGCCTTGTACCAGAGCCATTCTTTTTCGCCGAGGCGAACGACTTCGACGAGGTCCTCCGTGGATCGGGCGTTCAGCTTGCCGCCGCCGTGACGCGGGTCCGCGAAGGTGTCGAGGCCGATGTGGGTGACCAGGCCGGGATTGCCGGCGGCGATGGCGCGGAACAAGTGGGACATGACGCCCTGCGGGAAGTTATACGCCTCGATTTCGTCTTCGAGCGCGAGTCGGCCCAGGCCCGGGGCGAGATTCCAATGTCCGCCAATCACCCGCCGCAGGAGGCCCTTATGTGCGATGTGGTTGAGGCCGCGGCTCTTGCCGTCGCCCTGTCCGGCGGCGTACACGAGGGTCAGGCCGCGGGGGCTGCCTTCCAACTGGAAGCGCCGCTCAAGCGCGGTGGTCAGTTCCTCGGGATGGCCGCAGCCGACGAACCCGCTGGTGGCGACGGTAGCGTCGTCGGGGATGAGGCGAACGGCTTCCAGGGCGGTCAGAATCGCAACTTTCTTCACGCAAACCAGCGTATATCACGCAGGGAGGAGGCGGTTGTATACTGAAGCCCTAGCCCCACGGGCTCTCTGCCCGCAGGGGAGAACTCATATAGAGAGAGCCATGGAAAACAAAGAAATTGATCGCAGAACGTTTCTCGGAGCTGCCGCCGGCAGCTTCATGATTATGAAGCCGGAGCTGGTCCGGGGCAGCCAGCGGAATTCGGCAGTGCGGATGGCGCTGTTTGGGTGCGGCGGGCGCGGCACGGGCGTGGCGGAAGGTTTCACGCTGGAAACGACGGCGCAGTATGTCGCTCTCGGCGACTTGTATCAGGAGCAGACCGAGCGGGCGCAGGCGACGATCAACAAGGCCGCGGAGAAGAAAGGGAAGACGCCCATCAACTCGGCCATGCTCTTTACCGGGCCGAAAGCGCTCGACAAGCTGACGGCGATGCGGGAGCTCGACGTCATCCACATTGCGACGCCACCGTACTTCCACCCGGCGCACTTCGAGCAGGCGGCAGCCTCGGGCAAACACATTTACCTTGAGAAACCGGTGGCAGTCGACGTGCCCGGCGCGAAGAAAGTGATGCGCATCGGGTCACAGATCGGCAAGAAAGCGAGTGTCGCGATCGGATTCCAGTTGCGGCACGCTACCCCTTACGTGCAATTGGTGGAACGCATCCGGCGCGGCGACGTTGGTGACATCGTGTGCGGCCTGTGTCACTACTACGCCGGAGCCATCCCGCAACCGGACCGACCGGGGGCGGGGCCGGCTACGAAGCGGCTGCGCAACTGGCTGCACGACCGCGTGCTTTCTGGCGACATCCTGGTGGAGCAAAACATCCACCTGATCGACACGACAAACTGGGTGCTCAAAGCGCACCCCGTGATGGCGCAAGGCGTGCGGGGGGCGAAGGGCCGGCGCGACGCGGGCGACTGCTCCAGCCACTTCAACGTGAACTACACGTACCCGGGCGACATTCACATCACGCTGACATCGACGCAGTTCATCGAGGGCTCGTGGGACGTCGCCATGCGGTACTTCGGCACGGGCGGTAACGCGGAGATGCGCTACGACTCGCCGGTTCGGATCGACGGCCCGAAGAAATGGGACTTCCCGATCGGCCAGAAGGCCGGGGAGATTACGGACGTCGGCGCGGCGGCAGCGGGCGCCTTCAAGGGCGCGCTGGATGATGCGGACACGATGAAGCAGCGCTACGTCATCGAGAGCATCGTCTCCGGCAATCACATCAACGAAGCCGAGCAGGGCGGCATCTCCACTTTGAGCGCGATCCTGGGTCGGCAGGCGGCTTACACTGGCCGCAACTGGAGCTGGGACGAGCTGCTCAAGGTGGAAGAGGTCTGGGACGCGAAGATCGACGTTGCGAAGGTGTAAGAAGCGGGGGTTCCGGAAAACACGGGGACAGACACCCAGTTTCGCACAGGCGGCGAAATGGGAGTCAGTCCCCGGTTTTCCGCAAGCGCGGTTCGCACTATGAAGAGGAGAAGCTTTTTCGGATCGGTGTTCGCGGGGCTTGGCAGCGCGGCGACTGCGCGGCCGGCGAAAGCGAAGGTGGGGGACATCCCTGTGCGGCCGCTCGGGCGAACCGGACAGAAGCTCACCATCGTCGGCATGGGCGGAGCGCGGTTCCACCTCAGCGGGTGGGAGGACGGCACCGTGCTGGTGCGGCGCGCCTATGATCTCGGGATCAACTACTTCGACATGGCCCGAAGCTACTGGAACGGCCGCGCAGAGGAAGTTTACGGCGCCGTGCTGCCCGAATTTCGCAAGAACGTCTTCATCACGTCGAAGTCCAACCGGCGAGCGCGGAAGGAGGCGGAGGCCGAACTGGATCTGTCGCTCAAGCTGATGAAAACGGATTACCTCGACCTATGGCAAATCCACGGCGTGGGCACAGACGAAGAAGTCAGCCGCATTCTCGGCCCGGACGGAGCGCTCGAGGCATTCACGGCGGCAAAGAAAGCCGGCAAGTGCCGTTTCATCGGCTTCACAGGACACTCCGACCCGAACGTTAACCTGAAGATGCTCCGTGGTTTCGACGGGTTTGACACGATGCTGATGCCGCTGCACGTGGCCGATACGTTCTACCTGAGCTTCGAAAAGCTCGCGCTGCCGGCGGCGATCGAGCACGGCATCGGAATGTTGGGAATGAAGATCTTCGGCAACGCGTTCCTGCTGCGCGCATTCAGCGTGCCGGAGTGCCTCCAATACACGCTGAGCCTCCCGGTAAGCGCGGTGACGCTCGGATTCTCGACGCAGGGCCAGCTCGAAGACGACGTGCGCATCGCCCAGAATTTCAAGCCACTTCCCGCGGAA
>DATIFQ010000495.1:0-15398 GCA_035455185.1 Bryobacteraceae bacterium
CATCGGCGTATTTGACCGAAGTGCTCCGCTCCCAACTGGAGGACACATCGAGCAGGCGGACGGTACGGGCTGGATGGGGATGTACTGTCTGAATCTCCTCGCGATCGCGATGGAGCTGGCTCGCGAGGAATCGTGTTACGAGGACGTGGCCAGCAAGTTCTGGGAGCATTTCCTCTATATCGCCAACGCGATCAACCATCTCGGAGAAGACGGCGCCGGCATGTGGGACGACCAGGACGGCTTCTTTTACGATGTGCTGCACATGCCCGACGGCCGTCACTCGCCTCTGAGGGTCCGCTCGATGGTCGGGCTGATTCCACTGTTCGCCGTAGAAACGCTTGAACCGGAGATCACCGGCAAGCTGAAAGGCTTCACGCGGCGCTTGGAGTGGTTCATCGAAAACCGCAAAGATCTGACGCGCAATGTCGCGTGCATGCGGTCGCCCGGAGAGGGTGAGCGGAGGCTGCTATCGATCGTCGACCGCGATCAGCTTCGGCGCGTGCTGAGAGTCATGCTCGACGAGCGGGAGTTCCTGTCTCCGTTCGGCATTCGTGCGTTGTCCAGAATCCACCGCGACGATCCGTACGTATTCGCTGTCAACGGCGCGGAGTACCGCGTGCAGTACGAGCCCGGGGAGTCCACCACCGGCCTGTTCGGTGGGAACTCAAACTGGCGGGGACCGATCTGGTTTCCGGTCAACTATCTGATTATCGAGTCCCTCCAGAAGTTCCATCACTATCTGGGCGATGACTTCAAGGTCGAGTGCCCCACGGGGTCGGGACAGTTGATGACGCTCTGGGAGGTGGCGGCGGAGATCTCTCGCCGCCTCACACGCACGTTCCTGCGCGGTCCGGAGGGACGGCGGCCCGTCCACGGCTCGAATGAAGTCTTCCACAACGATCCGCACTGGCGCGACCTCGTGCTTTTCCATGAATACTTCCATGGGGACGACGGATCCGGAGTTGGCGCCAGCCATCAGACGGGGTGGACCGGCCTCGTGGGCAAACTCATCCAGCAGAGCGGAGAGTGAGGGCGCCGTTGAGGGGCAAGATCCGACTTCTCTCTCTGCTCTGTGTGCGTGAAATGCCCTCCTCTTGCAGCACGGAATAATGCAGCAGTGGATCCGGATTCATAGGCGTGATGCAAAACGTCTTCAGAATCGTGGCTGGCTGTTTCTTGGCCTTCGCATGCCAGGCGCAAACGCTTTCCTTCTCGCTTCTCGGAGCGCAAGACCCACAACCTTCCGCGCGCTTCGATGGCACCATCGCTTATGATCCGGCCGGCCGCCAGATCTTCCTCTTCGGCGGCCAAGACATTGCGCCGAAAAACGACCTCTGGGTGTACTCGCTCGCGCGGAGGCGGTGGACCGAGGTTCAGGTTTCGAGTGCGCGACCGCCTGCTCGATTCGGCCATACCCTTATCTTTGATCCAATTCGACGGCGACTCGTCGCTTTTGGCGGACAAGCGGGCGGTTTCTTCAGCGACGTCTGGGCCTTCGACATCGTGCGAGGCTTGTGGGAGCAGTTGAGCGCGAATGAGACGGGGCCCAGCCGCCGCTATGGTCACTCGGCCATCTACGATGCAGCTCGCGACCGTATGGTCATCTCGCATGGGTTCACCGACGCCGGCCGCTTCGACGACACTTGGGCCTTCGAGTTCACCAGTGGCTCTTGGCGCAACATCAGCCCTTCCGGTACCCGCCCGCTCCGCCGCTGCCTTCATCATGCGGTGTACGACTCCGCAAACAACCAGATGCTGCTCTACGGAGGCTGTTCCAGCCCGGTCGGACCATGTCCGTTGGGAGATCTTTGGTCTTTCGATCTCACCGCCGGGCGTTGGACCGAACGCACTCCACAATCGAGTCCTCCCGCACGAGAGCACTATGGCATGGCGTTCGACGCCGTCCGTGGCCTCCTGGTGGTGTTTGGCGGCAACGGAAATGGGCTGCTCAACGACACGTGGCGCTACGATCCCCGCTCCGGCACATGGCAGCAGCCTCCGGTGGAAGGACCCGTGCCGAGTCCGCGGCGACGGCACGAGACGGCGTATGCCACCGACCGGGGCACGATCTTCTTTTTCGGCGGCGTAACCGCCTCCGGGTTGACGAACGAGCTCTGGATGGTTGGCCCGGGATTCGCACATGACCGGCCCGAAGTTCCCCAGAACGGGGTAGTCGACGCTTTCGACGGCGAGGGAGGTGGCGTAGCTCCGGGTGAGATCGTGTCTATCTTCGGGAGCGGGTTGGGCCCAGTGACCGGTGTCGCTCTAGAGTTTGACCCTCAAACCGGCCAACTTCCGACGTCCGGGCCGGGCGTGTCCGTAACCTGGAACGGCATGCCTGCTCCGTTGTATTTCGTCAGATCCGATCAGCTCAACGTGCAGGTCCCCTACGAACTCGCAGCAGCCACCGAAGCGAGCCTGGTGGTCACGGTCAACGGTCAGTCGAGTGATCCGATTACTCTCCCGGTTGTCCCGACGCGGCCTGGACTCTTCCCAGGCATTTGGAACCAGGACGGCAGCGTGAACTCAACGGACAACCCGGCTCCGGCTGGCAGCATCGTCGTGCTCTACGCGACAGGTCAAGGCGTCACCGATCCGCCAAGCCGGACAGGGGCCTATCCGGTCGGACTCTACCCTGCGCCGTCCGCAGCTATGTCATTAAGCATTGGTGGGACTGATGCGGAGATCCTTTTTCGTGGCCAGGCGCCGGGCACTGCCGGTGTGATGCAGATCAACGCCAGAGTACCGGAAGGGTTGACAGCCGCGTCGCCGGCTGCTGTGGTTCTGACGGTGGGCGCGGCAAGCAGCCGCCCCGGCGTCCTACTCAGCGTTCGGTGAAGTGGATCACCCGATGCTCGGGAATGATTCCCGCTCTCTCGGGGATTACAGAGTGAGCGGGCAACACCGCTCAGGCACCCGTAGGAGGATCAGCCATGAAAATCGTAAAGGGTCGACTTGCACTCGCTGTTTTGCTCGGCATCGCATCAGGTGCGCCGGCGCAGGTTACGGACAAGAAGGCACTGACGCTGGATGGCGCGCGGAAGATCATCGCCGCTGCGGTTGCAGAAGCGAAGCGGGTCGATGCTCCAGGCGCGGTGATCGCTGTCGTGGATGACGGCGGTAATCTGATGGCACTGGAGCGGCTTGACAATACCTTCGCCGCCGGCGCCAATATCTCGATCGGCAAGGCGCGGACGGCGGCGTTGTTCAAGCGCCCAACGAAAGTCTTCGAGGACATCATCGGGAAGGGCCGTACGTCTATGGTCGCCCTCAATGACTTCACGCCGCTGCAGGGCGGCGTGCCCATCGTTTCGGAAGGACAGGTTCTCGGAGGAGTCGGTGTGAGTGGAGCAGCCAGCGCCCAGCAGGACGAGCAACTCGCCGTGGCAGGCGCGGAGGCGGCCAAGAGCTTCGCCGGCGCCGCCAATGGCGCTCAATCGTCTGCGGTTAGCTACTTTAACCACGGAACGGTGGAGGCCGCATTTGCCAAGGGCGCGGTGCTGTTCGACGGAAGCGACAAGTACATGGTCCACGCCAGCCGCCGGGACAAGCCAGGTCAGGCCGAAGTCCATACAAAGGACGCGGATATCATCTACGTACTCGACGGAAACGCCACGTTCGTCACAGGCGGCACTGCCGTCGACGCTAAGACGACTGCCGCCGACGAAATCCGCGGCACTGAGATCGCTGGCGGCGACACCCGCGAAATCAGCAAGGGTGACGTCATCATTGTCCCGGCCGGCACTCCTCACTGGTTCAAGGAAGTGTCGAATCCGTTCCTCTACTACGTCGTGAAGGCACGCTAGTCGAGCGCACACGAGGCCGCCAATGAAGAAGAACACCGTTCGAGTTGTTTTTGCGTTATTGCCCTTTGTCGTCGTTGCCTCCGCAGCGAAGATCCGACCCGAGGCGCCCAGCGGCTCACCGAGCGCCACAATCGACCTTGCAGCGGATGAGGGAGTGCGGCTGGTGAACGGCCAGTGGCGCTACAGCGACACTAAGATCATAGAGGTGGAATTCCGCGGTCCCGGCCCCGATGGACAGCCGACGGGCGCCCCCGTTAAGACTTATGACTACACTCCTCACGCGGGCACTGCGGACTTCGACGACTCTCAGTGGGAAACCATCAAAGCAGCAAACCTGAACGTGCGACGCTCGACGGGCCGGATTTGCTTCAACTGGTACCGGATCAACATCACGGTTCCGGAGCGAATCGGCGGCTTTAATCCCGCCGGCGCAACGGTCGTATTCGAGACCTCACTCGACGATTATGCCGAGGTGTGGGTGGACGGCGAACTGTCGCGCGCGCTCGGACAGGTGGGCGGGTCGGTAGTTGGTGGCTGGAACGCTCCGAATCGTCTAGTCATTGGACGCGGCGTCACGCCAGGACAAAAGATTCAGCTTGCTGTCTTCGGCATCAACGGTCCACTTTCCAATCCGCCGACGAACTTTATTTGGATGCGGTATGCCCGGCTGGAATTTTACGAGGCTAGCCCGGAGCCCGTTGCCATCACTCCCCGCGAAGTGAACGTGGAAGTCGTCCGGCTTGATCCCGCGATGGACACCATCGTCGGGCCGAATCCGAAGATCTTCAAACTCGCCGAAGGGTTCCGGTTCACCGAGGGTCCTGTCTGGATTAGCGACGGCGGCTACCTGCTCTTTAGCGACCCGAACAGCAACACGATTTACAAGTACACTCCAGGCAGCGACAACAGCGGTGAGCTTTCTGTCTTCCACCATCCCAGTGGCTACTCCGGCGACGATATCGCGGAGTACCGCCAACCGGGATCGAACGGTTTGACACTCGATCCACAGGGCCGCCTGACCATCAATGAGCACGGCAACCGCCGGGTGACTCGATTCGAGAAGGACGGAACTCTGACAGTGCTTGCCGCCAGCTACGAAGGCAAGCGCCTCAACAGTCCGAACGACCTCGTGTACCGTTCTGACGGTACCCTTTACTTTACCGATCCGCCCTTTGGCCTGCCGAAGTTCTTCGACGATCCCCGAAAGGAACTGCCCTACAGCGGTGTTTTTTCGCTCTATAAGGGGAAGCTTCGACTCGTCAGCACGGACTTCAGCGGGCCGAACGGCATAGCCTTCTCTCCGGATGAGAAATATCTGTACGTCGCCAATTGGGATGACAAGAAGAAGGTCGTCATGCGATACGAGGCGAATGCCGACGGTACTCTTTCCAACGGCAGGCTCTTCTTTGACATGACGAACGCCAAGGGCGAAGATGCGCTGGACGGGATAAAAGTGGACAAGCAAGGCAACCTTTACGTGTCCGGTCCCGGTGGGCTTTGGGTTCTTTCTGCCGAGGGCAAACACCTCGGCACAATCATTCCACCCAAGCACCCGCACAACCTGGCGTGGGGTGACGAGGACGGCAAGACGCTCTATTTGTGTGCGCGCAGCGGGCTCTATCGCATGCGGCTGAACGTCATTGGCGTGCGGCCCTGATGGCGGTTTTCACTGAGGGCGAGGAGATTCGGAATGAGCCACATTCAACTCAAGTGCGCACCGGCAGCCCGAACGCCGCCGCTTCGGACCGAGGCTGCCGGCGCATGGTCGGCGAGTTGCGCGCGAAGCAACTGCCGGCCCCTGCTTAGGCGGGACATTACTGTCCCGATCGGAATACCTAGGCTCTCCTGAATCTCCTTGTACGAGAACTCATGCACGTCCGCGAGCATGACGACTTCCGCAAACTGCTGGGGAAGACTCCGGAAGGCCGACAGAATCGCCTGGTCGGTGAGATTGTCGGGCACAGGAGCGGCGTAGGGTGTGGTGTCCTCAAATGTCTTTGGTTCGCACAAAACGACACGGCTCAGCCATTTTCGGCGCTGATGTGAAATCACATGGAAGAGGATGCCAAAGAGCCAGGCGCGGCAGTTCGTTCCGGGCGTGAACCGATCGAAGGATTTCCACGCCTGCAAGTACGCTTCCTGCACCGCATCTTCGGCTTCCGCCGCGCTACCCAGGATCGAAGACGCCGTCCGGAACAGGTCTCTTGTGTGCGGCAAAGCGATGTCTTCGAAACTCGCCAGGCGTTCGGATGTGTCCGCTTGAGTCGTCATACGGCACCCCTCTCAAGTGGGGACTGAAGTGTTCGTTAGGACCCAGAGTTCTTCAACTGTTCCACCAGGAAAAGTGGGCAGTTGATCAAGGTGGCCTTTCGGCTTACCAGGTCGCGGAGAGCGGCCACACCGTCCCGGTCGACAAACGACACATCGCCGAGATCGAGAGTGAGCCGGTAGCCTTTGCCCAGAAAGCGTTCGCAGAAAGTTCTGAGTTCCATCACCCAGGGACCGATCACACGCCCCTCTATCAGAAACGTGACGGAATCGCTCCCCATGGCGCCCTCTGAGATCCTCAACATCTTCAGTTCCCGTTCTTGTAGCAACTCAGCGCACGCCGGATGCCAATGGTAGACCGGTCAGATTTGAATTAAGTCCTTGCGAATCAGTACGTGTGCGCCGTCGTGGCCACGAAATGTCGTGGGGGGCGGGAAGGCGGCCCCCTGGACGCTACGATATAGCGTGGCGGACACGCTGAATCCCAAGTTTCTTCATCCGGCTGCGTAGGGTGTTGGGGTGGAGGTTGAGCAATTTCGCTGCGCCTCCCGGCCCCTCGATGACCCATCCGGCCTTCTCGAGCACAGCCAGAATGTGCCGGCGTTCTACTTGGTCGATGGCGGTTGGCTGCTCTGCCTGTATAGGATCAGCCGAGGTTGGCTCTGCTGTGCGGATGACAGAAGAGCTGGCGGCCTGGTTCGCGGCAAAGGGGGGCAAATGGTCGCGCTCCAATGCCAGGACCGGACCTGGGGAAAGGACCACCGCACGCTCGATCAGATTCTGAAGCTCGCGGATGTTGCCCGGCCAGGAGTAGTTCACCAGTTGATCCATGGCGTCCTGCGAGATGCCCTCTACTGCTTTTCCGAACCTCTTGGCGAAGCGAGACACGAAGAACATCACCAGTTGCGGTATGTCCGTCCGCCTCTCTCGCAGAGGGGGCACCTCCAACGGAAAAACATTCAAGCGGTAAAAAAGGTCGGAACGGAAACGGCCTGCGCGAACTGCTTCAGCCAAGTCGCGGTTTGTGGCCGCGATGATCCGTACATCGACACGCTGCGTCCGGCTGCTGCCGACAGGTTCGAATTCCCCCTCCTGAAGAACCCGCAGTAGTTTCACCTGTGTCTCAGGTGGCAGCTCGCCGACTTCATCGAGGAACAGGGTGCCACCGTCTGCCAGCTCGAAGCGCCCAGTGCGGCGCTCGAGGGCGCCGGTAAAGGCGCCTTTGGTGTGTCCGAAAAGTTCGCTTTCTACCAAGCCCGCCGAGATCGCGCCACAGTTCACCTTGACCAACGGGCGATCGCGGCGGCGGCTCCGGTTGTGCACCGCACGGGCAACCAACTCCTTGCCGGTCCCCGTTTCCCCGCAGATCAATACGGCAGAGTCGGCCGGCGCTACTTTCTCCAGCTTTTGGAGCAGCTCGAGCAGAGCCGGACTGTTTCCGATGATCTCTTCGAAATTGTGCTCCCTGCGAATCTCCTCCTGGAGATAAACGTTCTCGGCCTCCAGCCTTTTCTTTAGCGTCTCCACCTCGGCAAGCGCCGATCGAAGTTCCTCTTCTGCCTGGCGCCGTCGTGCGACCTCTTGTTTCATCTCTCCGTAAATTCGTGCGTTTTCCAGAGAGATCGCCGCCTGTGACGACAGGATCTGGATGACTCGGATGTGGTCGGCTTTAAAAGCATCCGCAGCCAGACTGTTTTCGAGGTAGAGAATGCCGCCGAGCTTCCCTTGGTGCACTACGGGGACGCACAGGATTGACCTAGGTTTGGCTGACCTGACGTAGGGGTCATCGGAAAAGCGCTCATCCTTTAGTGCGTCGCCGATCACCACGCTTTCGCCGGTCTTTCGGCTGTATCGCACAACGGACTGGCACAGGTTCGGACTTTCGTCCAGCCGCACGGACTGGAGCACACGAACGTCCTCCCTGTCCACAGTTCCCTCGGCCGCGACGTGCAGATTCCCGTCATTCTCGTCCAGGAAAACAACCCGTTGTGCCCCAGCGTTCTCGAGCGTAATTCGCAACAGCCTGCGGAGAAGATCCTCGAGCACGATTTCTCCAGCAATGGCCCGGGCCGCCTTGATCACGGAAGCGATGTCCACGGAGACGGAATCCGTGACGCCGGTTTCCGGGGCAAGTCCACCCTTTTCTTCGAGATCGCGCACCTTTGCGGCAGCGCCCCAGCGTTCGTAAACGCGCGAGGCTTCCCTCAGATAAAGAGCCGCGATGGCCTCGTTTCCCCGCTCGCGCCAAAAACGGCCATAGAGTTCGTTTGCCAGGGCCTCATTCCAGACCCTGTTTGCGGCCCGTGCACTGCGGATGGCTTCCTCGTACGACGCCATCGCCTCCCAGCCGTGCCCGGATATGCGATCGATTTCAGCGTGCAGGAGCAGTGAGTAACAACCGAAGTTCTCCGCGCAGTTCTCGGCCAACACACCGAGGGAGTCCCGTAGGGCAGTCAGTTCGGTAAGGTACGTACCGCGCTGCTCCTCCGTGGCGTCGCGATACAACGCCGCCAGCGTGAGGCCGTAAAAGAAATCCAGGAGAACCGGCCAGATCGTGCCGCTCAGGTGCTGCACCACCTGACGGGCCTTTTGGGCAGCTTCGAAAGCCCGATCATAGGCTCCAAATGTCACATAAAGAGAGAGCTTCGCTACATGGTAGAAGGTCAGAGAGAAGGGATGTGTCCCGTACGTTTCCAGATACGTCTCTTCCTGGAAACTGTCGTCCGATAGTGAGAGTCTATCCGCGGTTCTCCCTTGGAGGGCCCGCGCCCAGTTCATAATGACGGTCTGCGGAGGAACTAGGCTGCTCATCTTGATCTTCTCGAGCACCGCAATGCTCGCCAAGCAGTCGCTTACAAAGCGTTCCAGGTCCCGGTTAGTCAACAGCGCTGCCCAGGTTTCAGTGAGCGCTCCGTAACCCGCGTAAGTGAAGTCACCTGTTTCCAGGCCGGCCTGGCACGCTTCGCGCGCGTGCTGAATTGAGGTTTCGAGCGGCCGCCGCCAGAGACTAACGTGCGCTTGGAACTGCTGGTGAACTTTGGCACGCCTCTTCTTGTCATTGAAGCGCTCATTAACGGCTAGAGCCAGCCTCCCCCACTCATATGCGGATTGGTAGTCGCCCCTGACAGGGCCGACGGTGATGGCATGGGTGACGTAGCCGTACGCCGATTCCTCCGTGTTTCCGTGGGCCAGCGAGAGACGTACCATCCTGGCCGAAATCAGGCGTGTGAGCGCCTGGCTGCCTACAAGGTAGGCGGAGGCCCAGAGCGCCGTCAGTAGGTTCATGACCATCCGCAACTCAAGGTCCTGCATGGGCGGAAGGTCAACGAGGCTATGAATGGTTCGGCCTTCGAGGAGTGCTTGGATGTGAGAGAGTTCAACTTCCAGCGCGGCCTGCTCCCCTTCAGTCGAACTCGGAAAGGCCACGCCAAACAGCGCTAACCCCTCTCGGCCGTACTGGACAGCAGCGGCGTAGCGAGCCATGTTCTCGCACTGGACGATCCTCAGAAGCGAGATCCGGGCTTTCTCGAGATTGGTCCGCGCCCTTGTCACCAACCGGTCGAAGCAAGTTTCTGCTTCAGGGAATCGTCCCGTGAGGTATTCGCATTCCGCTTCTTCAATGTGAAGCTCCCACATCAGGTTGTAGTCGGAATTCCAACGCTCCTCGCTAAGCAGATGGAGACCGGCCTGCAGATAGATCAGCGCGGATTGGTAAGCCGCCTGGGACTTCGCTTTACGTCCGGCGTTGAGATTGAGCAATGCCAGGTTCACACGCTCGACTGCGTCATCGATCAAGTTACTGCCGTGGTTGAAATGTTGGGCAATATCAAAGAGCTTCTCCTCACTGGTGCCGGGATCCCATCGGGCGAGAAGGAAGCGGCCTAGAGTGAGGTGCACCTGCCGCCTTTGCAATTCCGGAATCATCGCATAGGCGGCTTGCTGCACTCGATCGTGCAGAAACGTGTAACCACCGCCTTCGTCATCGGCCGGCAGAACGAGTCCTTTCTGCAGCGCCTCGCGGATGTCACACTCCGCATCGTGGGTTCGCTGTTCGCTGATCTCTGCGAGCGTGCCGGCGTCAAACTGGCTGCCGATGCAGGCGGCGAATGTGAGTGTATGTTGGGCCTTTGGGGACAAGCGCTGGATTCTACGGCTCATGAGGTCCACGACGTTGTCGGTGATGGCGGCGGCCGCAATCGCCTCCACGCTGAAGGTCCAGCGGCCCTGCGCATGGTCGAACGTGACAAGACCCTCTTGCCTGAGTGTTTTCAAGAACTGAATCGCGAAGAATGGGTTTCCATCCGTCTTCTGTAAAATTACTCTGGCCAGCGGCTCGACATCCGTTAACTGCCCGTGCAGGGTGTCCCTGACCAGAAGTGTCAATTCGGAAAGTTGCAGCGGCCCGAGCACGATGTGACTAAGTGGAGCGCCGGCCGATTTCAGAGCTCTCACGGTCCTCACCAGCGGATGTCGTACATCGACTTCGTTGTCTCGATAGGCGCCGATCAACAGCAGAAAGCGGATGTCGTGGCTCGTGAGCAGCGGCTGAAGCAGACCGAGTGTAGCCGCATCGGCCCACTGTAAGTCGTCAAGGAAGATTACCAGGGGATGCTCTCGACGCGCCAGTGCACCCACAAAGCTCTGGAACACGTAACGGAAACGGTTCTGGGCTTCCGCCGGACCGAGCGGGGGTGGCTGCTGTTGCTTGCCCAGAACCAGCTCGATCTCCGGGATGACCTCCGCCAGCACGCCTCCGCCCCCGCCGAGAGCGTTCGAGAGCTGAGTGCGCCAGCGGGCGAGCTGCTCCTCGGTCTCCGTAAGCAGTTGCCGAATGAGATCTCGAAAGCCCTGGATCAACGCGCCATATGGGATGTTTCTTACGATCTGATCGAACTTGCCGGCAATGAAGTACCCGCGCTGGCGAACGATGGGCTTGTACAGCTCTTGGATAAGGGAAGTCTTCCCGATCCCGGAGTAGCCGGACACTAGCGCCATTGCCGTGCCGCCTTCTCCGGCGCGGTCAAACGCCTCGATCAGATCGCCGACCTCGCGGTCTCTTCCGTAGAGCTTCTGCGGAATCAGAAACCGATCGGAGACATCTCGCTGCCCTGGGACAAACGGTGCGATCGACCGCCTTTCGGTCCACTCCTGTTGGCAGATCTGCAAATCCTGGCTCAGCCCGAGGGCGCTCTGGTATCGGTCCTCGGCGGTCTTCCCGAGGAGCTTCATAACGATTTGCGATATCTGTTCTGGTACCTCTGGAAGGATTTCGGCGGGTGGTACTGGAGTCTTAGCGATGTGCGAATGAATGAGTTCGAGGGCATCGCCGGATTTGAACGGCAGAGTTCCGGTCAGGAGCTCGTAGAAAGTCACCCCCAGGGAGTAGAAGTCCGTCCGGTAGTCCGTGGCACGATTCATTCGGCCCGTCTGCTCCGGCGATGCGTAGGCTAGCGCCCCTCCGAGGAGTATGGCCGGCGACGATCGGATTTGGCGGGAGCACCCGGATGCAAGAGTGAAGTCGATCAACTGGAGGACGCTGAAATCGGGCGGCGCCCAGATGGCAGAGGGAGTCAGACTCCCGTGGATGATGTCCTGGCGGTGCAGCTCGGCCAGGATCTCACAGAGCGTACGGGCGATTTGGAGGAACGAGTTGAGGTCTGGCCGACCCGTCTCGATCAGGCGCCTGAGTGGGATGAGACCTCGGTCTTCAAGCACCAAGCAGGGCCCGCCTTCACGTTGCACGAGCTCATAGGCGCGAGGCACGCCGGCTACCGAGAGCCCGCACAGCAGTTCAAACTCGTGCTCGAGGGACACTGCGTCGGCTACGGTGCAGGGGACCCGAGCTGCGGCTTTCAGCAGGACTGGCCTCTTGTCCTCCGTGCCCCTGCCCCGACTGATCACGTAGCGCTCGTCGCGTAACACTTCTTGCGCAACGTCGTAGCCACGAATCTCCATAGCTCGGCAGCCCTCGTGTCAGCAGTTTCTTCATTGTAGACCACTGAGCCCGCCGCGGTAGGTATCGAACGGAATATCTCCATCGCTCTTCGGGATGTATCGAGTGTTATGGCACTTCAGGCAGGGACGAGGGCGATGATTGCAGCCACCGACCATCCGCCCTTTGCGAGAAAGCTAACTAAGGGCATTATCTGCGGCATGATCTGTCTGGCGAGCGCGGCTGCTTTGCGGCCGGAAACGGCGAGCAAGCCCCAGTCGGAGCTGAACCAGGCGGCGCTCCTGTACGTGCAGGGGATGTACGAGCCGGCTGAAAGGATCTACCGGCAGGAACTGGCCAAAATGGAGCAAACCGTCGGGCCGAACGACCCAAGCCTTGTCAACGTTCTCACCCAACTGGGCACGGTCTATACAAGTCTGGGCGATTTCCACCAGGCCGAGGCCTTCCATCGGAGGGCTTTAGCTATTGCCGAGAAGTCGCCGGGCCAGGTGCAACCGCAGTTGGCCATAGTGTTAAGTAACTTGGCTGCCGCCTGCTATCACCTGGGCAACCACGCTGAAGCCGAGTCGCTCGCCAAGAGGGCCCTCGCCATCCAGGAGAAGATTTTGGGACCCGCGCACACCGACATCATAAACACATTGAACAACGTTGCGGCACTCTACCATTCGCAAGGGAGATTGGCTGAAGCGGAGGCTCTTTACCGGCGATCACTCGCAATCGCCGAAACCACGCTTGGACCGGAGCACCCCACAGTCGCCTTGATTCTTGGCAACCTGGCCGAACTCTACGCCCGGCGCAGCCGTTATGTTAAGGCCGAGCCTCTCTACCGGCGGTCAATTGCGATCAGTGAGAAAGCCTGGGGGCCGGAACACCCAACTCTTGTGCCTGGCCTGCACAATCTGGCAAACCTCTATCGGGACCTCGAGTACTACGAGAGAGCTGTTCCGCTCTACGAGCGAGCGATAGCGATTCTCGAGCGGACTGCCGGGCCCGAGCACCCGGATTTGGCCGGTGTGCTGCACAGCATGGCTAACCTTTACGCGCGCCAGAACGATCTCCCAAAGGTCGAGAGTTTATTGAGGCGCTCACTGGACATCTGGGAGAAGACGCTGGGCTTTCAACATCCAAATGTAGCTGCTGCCACGCATGACCTGGGACGACTTTACTTGGTTCAGCACAAATACGGGAAAGCCCAACCGCTGCTTGAACGAGCGCTGGCGATGCGCGAAGCGGCGCTGGGTGGGGACAATCCAAGTCTGGCGCCGGCCCTCCGCGAGTTGGCGGACCTGTACGTCGCGAAACGCCAGTACGGGAGCGCAGAGCGCCTCTATACTCGGTTGCTCGCCATTCAGGAGAAGACCCTCGGCCCAAGGCATCCTGACTATGCAGCGAATCTGCAAGCATACGCGTCCGTACTACGCAAGTTGAACCGAAAGAGCTACGCCGAACAAGTGAACGCGAGCGCCAGGGCTATTCTGTCGCGCGACGCCAGAGAGGTCGCCCACGCAGCTCTTCGTACGACCTCGGATGATCGGAGGTAAGTGACATGCAGGCTTTGATACTCGAGACAGAACACTTTCTAAGTTGTCCTTTGAAACCCTGCAGGGTGGCGGCCGGTGCGGGTAAGGTTGGTGACATGGCGCTCGTGCGGCGCATCCGGGCCGGCGACCAGACGGCCTTTCGCGAACTTGTCGAGCAGTGCCAATCGAAGGTCTTTCGGGTGATCTACGGAATACTTCACAACCGGGACGATGCGGAAGACATCGCCCAGGAGGTCTTCACGAAAGTATATCTTTCCATTGGTACTTTTGACGGCCGCAGCTCGGTGCTGACCTGGATCTGTCGGATCGCGGTTAACGAGTGTTACTCGTGGTTGCGAAAAAGACGGGTCGCGGTCGTCTGCGATGGGGACTCCACGGGAGGCTCCATCAGCCTGCAAGCGGCGGACGTGCGCACGGCGGCTGAGCGTGATCTCATCCAGAGGGACCTGGTAAACAAGGCGCTGGCGCGGATCCCTGAAGACGACCGGTTTCTGCTCCTCTGGAGGGAAGTCGAAGGATTTTCGGTGACGCAATTGACTGAGATGATCGGTTCGAATGAGAACACTGTCAAGGTGAAGCTTTTCCGAGCCCGCCGCAAGCTCGCAAAAGCTGTAACTCGTTTGTCGACATCCAGGTGCACACATCGATCTCAAAAGCCGGTAGGCGGAAAAGTTCAGTTGGAGGAGGTGGAGAGGTGAAGCTTTCGATTCTGTTCTTGGTGGTTTTGTTGGCTGCGGCTGGGTCCGCTGCGCCGAAGTCAATGCCCGAACGTGGGCGATTGGAGAAAGAGGTACGTCACGAACTAGTGATGCTTCCGTTCTATGGGGTGTTCGACAATTTCGCCTTCAAGGTCGAGGGGGACAAGATCACGCTGCTGGGCCAGGTCACGCGTCCGTCCCTAAAAAGGGATGCGGAGGCGGTCGTCAAGCAGATCGAGGGCGTAGGGAGCCTCGATAATCGGATCGAGGTGTTGCCGCCTTCCCCCAACGACGACCGTATCCGACTGGCCGCTTACCGCGCAATCTACGGTCACAGCGCGCTAAATCGTTATGCGCTCATGGCTGTGCCATCGATCCACCTCGTCGTAAAGAACGGAGACATCACTCTCGAAGGAGCCGTGGCTACGGAGTTCGACAAGAACATCGCCAATACCCAGGCCAATTCCGTTCCGGGTGTTTTCTCGGTAACGAACAACTTGCGTGTGGACGAGGGGAGGTAGGCGTGCGCGCGACTGCTCCGTTGTTCCTCGTGGCTTTCCTCTCGATGGCGGCGACTCCTGCCCGTCAGGTGGTGCATCAGCGAGCCCAGCAGACCACCGAGCTCGCCCGGGAACTCGTGCTCGAAAGGATCGACACGATAGAGAGGAACGGGCAGTGCAGGCAGGAGTTCGGAAAGGAAATGATAGACCTCGATCGCGTCCGGATGACAGTCCGCCGCATTCGCTTCTACAACGCCGAAGGCCCTGAGGGTGACTTGCGTTTCAGCGAGGTGGTGGGCAGGCCCGCTTCGCCGGACAGCCGGCTGCGGGACCTCTCGCGCGGCTTGTCCGCGGACGCGTTCGTCCTCGGCTATCCGGACAACCGGGGGTATATTCGCACGCGGAACGTGGTCCTGAGCCGCGGGTACTTCGAGCAAGGCGATCCGCGTGAAGGAACTTGGCGTCTCAGGAGTCGGGAAGAGAAGCAAGCGCTGCTGCTCCACGAGGCGCTCCACATCGCCCTCGATAAAGACGACGATGACCTCTCGCAACGCGAACTCTGCCCGTTGCGCCTGCTGGCGTTCTGTCCCCGTGCGCCGGCAATCGTCGTCGCCGGCTCGGAGTAGATGCCG
>DATIFQ010000496.1:0-8656 GCA_035455185.1 Bryobacteraceae bacterium
AAGAAGAACCGCCTGATGGCACCTCAGCTTCGGAGATGGACGTCCACCGTCGAGTTGGATCTTCGGGGGAAGCTGTATCGAATCAGCCGAAACACAAAGAACCCTCGGAGGGTGATTCTGGAAGGTGATTTCAAAGACTGGCCTATCAAACCCAAGAGGGACAACGAGACCGGAGAGTTCGTCGTCTCAACGGCGCAAGGGACCGACCTGCTGGGCTGGCTGATGTTTGACCTCGCTCCTCAGGCCAAGGCGGATTCCTTTGAACCAACCTTCCGCAGTCTGTTTTCCTACTTCGTTCGCCGGGGACGTGATGCTTTTTCGACTCCCTTTGAACACTTCCGTAAACAGGCGGATTGGGACAAGCAGGTTAACAATGCGTTCCTCTTGGGTCTCTCTTGGGAGTACCCATCAAAGCTCCAGAAGTTGAAGGATCAGGAGAAGGCTGTCAGCCAACTTCGTTCGGCGATCAGAGCCGGAACCTTTTCGGACCTGCTGGGGACGGTGGGCGAGATGGAATCGCAAAAGGTCCGGCTTGAGGAACTCGTTGCGCGCCGTGGCGAGGAATTGCGTACCTTCCGAGTTCATCCGCAGTATCAGGAATACCAAGAACAAGCTAACATACTGCAGGCCGCCATCCGGCAGCTTAACCAGGAAAACACGACCGACCAAGCAATGCTCTCGTTTTACGAGGAGAGCATCGTTCAGGAACGCCCACCCGAGGCGACCAAACTCGCAAAGCTTTATCAAGAAGCTGGGGTCAGTTGGCCGGACGGGGTTCAAAGACGGCTTGAGGACGTTCAGGCGTTTCACGACAAGGTTATCGTGAATCGGCGCGCCTTCCTAGGGACAGAAACCTCCCAGCTCAGGCGCGCAATTTCGCAAAGAACCGAAGAACTTCGCAAACGGAGCGATGAGCGGGCGAGTCTGCTCTCACTTCTGAATACGCATGGGGCCTTGGCCGAGTATGCCGAGATGCAACGGCTACAAAACGAGGAAATAGCCAAGCTTAGCGCCGTGAATCAAAAGATCGCGAATCTCAAGCGGATCGACGAGATCAGGTCTCAGACGCGGATCGAAAGAGAACAACTCCAGATCTTGGCGCGCTCCTTCTATGAGGAGCGACGTGTTGACCGGGAGAGAGCAATTTCGCTCTTCAACGGGTTTTCGCAAGCCCTGTACAGCAGGCCCGGCAAGCTGATCGTCAATGTTGTCGGGGGTGGGTACAGCTTTGATGTCGACATCGAACGTCAAGACAGCCAAGGCGTCGAGCAGATGAAGGTCTTTTGCTACGACCTTGCGCTAGCGACTCTCTGGGCGGCAAAGCGTACTAGTCCCGGATTCTTGATTCATGACAGCACGATCTTTGCGGACGTGGATGAGCGCCAGAGAGCCCACGCACTTGAACTGACAGCCAAGACTGCGGGCGAACAGGGATTTCAATATATCTGTTGCCTTAATTCCGACGGTATTCCCAACGAGGATTTTAGCGAAGGCTTCTCGCTTCAACCGTTTGTGCGAATCGAACTTACCGACGAAGGCGAGAAAGGTGGATTGCTCGGAATCCGTTACTGAGTCGAATACGGTGCTGCCGTAGAATACCTATCCTATCCGTCCAGTGAGCCCGATGTTGCCTTCGTCTGGCTGCGTATTCCTCATGCCCGCAAACTCTCCTCGCATCGTAGCTGTTCCGCCGTTCCTGATCCCTCGAGCCGGCCCGTCCACCTCAACCCAAACTGCCCGGGGACTGGCGATCATGCTAGCCCGGAACGACAGTGTCCGCATCCGCGATCGGCGATTCCTGTAATCTATTCTGCGGTTCTCGGATTGAGGAGGCTCAAGAATGCCTGTACGCCACCAGGAACGTCACCTCACAGGACGTATCAGCTGGTTACGCGCCGCGGTATTAGGCGCGAATGACGGTATCGTTTCAACAGCAAGTCTGGTCCTCGGTGTCGCAGCCGCGCATTCGACTCACAGCAACATATTGGTCGCCGGGGTCGCCGGACTGGTCGCGGGGGCTATGTCGATGGCTGCCGGTGAGTACGTATCCGTCCACTCACAGGCAGACACCGAACAGGCCGAACTCGCGCGTGAGCGTGTGGAACTCAAGACAGACGACGAAAGCGAGCACAAGGAACTGACGGCGATCTACATCGCTCGCGGGCTCGATCCGTCGCTTGCGAAGCAGGTGGCCGAGCAACTGATGGCTCATGACGCGATCGGCGCGCACGCCCGGGACGAACTTGGCATGTCTGAGACGCTCAGTGCGCGTCCTATCCAGGCAGCGTTGGTGTCAGCAGGCAGCTTCGCCGTTGGAGCGGCCCTTCCTCTCCTGGTCACTGCTATCGCCCCGGAGGCGCGTCTGATCCCCCTGGTCTCCGGAACTTCACTGGCATTCCTCGCGCTTCTGGGGGGCGTCGCTGCACGTGTGGGCGGGGCAGGCGTGACGGTGGGTGCAATACGCGTCCTGTTCTGGGGTGCACTGGCTATGGCCCTCACCGCAGGCGTCGGGGCGCTGTTCGGAACAGTTGCGTGACTGGGGCCAGCCGTGGCGCGGGAGGGTCCGGTGCCGCCAGGCTGTGCATCTGCCGGCAAGACCGCCGACACCGCCGATCGCGCGAACCGGCCCCGCCGGGGACGCCTTGGGCAGTTTGCGGTTCGCCGCATGTTGGGACGTGCTCGGCACCACCCCCCGTTGCCCGCGCCGGTGGAGGCTGTCTATACTACGGTTTTCGGGGGGCTCCTTCAGCGGAGCAGGGGTTGCATGATGCACAGGGACCAAGCCGAACTCACCACTCCCCAGCGGGAAGCGGCCATGTTCTATGGGCTCTTCTTGCGCGGTCATGCCGTGGACACGCTTCGCCGCGACATCGACGTCCCCAAGGCCGTGATCCGGAAATGGCTGCACGCCCCACACTACGAACCCGGCTTCCGCGACGCCCTTCGGCGGGTCTACCAGTACCGTAAGATGGTCCTCGCCATCTTTGACGAGCTGGTGCTGCACGAGCAGCGGCAACCCCGCCTCCAGTAGCCGCTACACTCGCACTGTTTCGCCCTCTCGCGCAGCTCCCTTGCAGAACCATGGATAGAGTACCGGCAACAGGAACAGCGTCAGCATCGTCGACGTGATCAACCCGCCGATCACCACCGTCGCCAGCGGCCGCTGCACCTCCGCGCCGGTCGAGGTCGAGATCGCCATCGGCAGGAAACCGAAACTCGCCACCAGCGCCGTCATTAGCACCGGCCGTAGCCGTACCTGAGCGCCTTCGATCACCGCCTGGCGGCATGCCATGCCGTCTTCCCGCAGCCGGTTCATGTAACTCACCATCACGATGCCGTTCAGAACCGCCACGCCGAACAGCGCGATGAAGCCGACTGACGCCGAGAGGTTCAGGTTTAACCCACGAGCCCACAATGCACCGATGCCGCCCACAAGCGCGAACGGAACGTTAAGAAGAATGAGCAGCGCCTGCGGCACCGAGTCGAACGTCGCAAACAGCAGTGCGAAGATGATCAGCACCGCCGCCGGCACCACCACCAACAGCCGCCGCATGGCGCGCGCCTGGTTTTCAAATTGGCCGCCCCAGTCGATCGAGTACCCAGGCGGTAACGGCAGTCCCGCCTCCACTCTTCTCCGCGCCTCGGCCACGAAGCTGCCAAGGTCGGTGCCGCGTACATTGGCCTGCACGACGATCCGCCGCGCACCGTCCTCCCGGGAGATCACCTCCGGTCCGCGCGTCACGCTTACCCTCGCAACCTGGCCGAGCCGCACGCGCTCCCCGCCCGGCGCCGACAGCGTCACGTCGCTCAGCGAGACCGCGTCCTGCCGGTACCGTTCCGGCAGGCGCAGCACAATCGCGAAGCGCCGTTGCCCCTCGATCATCTCCGACACCTGGCGGCCGCCGACGGCTGCCTCGACGATTTCCCGCACGTCGGAGACGTTCAGCCCGTAGCGCGCCAAGGCCGGACGGTCCACCTCCACCCTCAGTTCCGCCACCCCCGAGACGATCTCCATCTGTGCGTCGGCGGCCCCGGGCACGTTTGACACCAGCCTCAGCGCCCGCTCGGCCAGCTGTTCGAGCACCCGCGCGTCTTCGCCGAAAATCTTCACAGCGACGTCCGCCTTGATGCCGGAGACGACCTCGTCCAGCCGCATCGCCATCGGTTGAGTGAAGTTGTAGTTCACTCCAGGGACCGATTCGAGTTTCGCGGCCATCGCCTCAATGAGCTCTTCCTTCGTCCGGAACCGCTTCCATTCATCACGCGGCTTCAGCAGCACGTACACGTCGCCCTGGTAAATTCCCATCGCCTCGGTGGCGAGATCCGGGCGACCCATCTTCGTAACCACACCGGTCACCTCCGGGAAGCTGACCATCACCTGCTCTACCCGGTTGCTGAGCTGGATCGACTCCGTCAGCGAGATGCCCGGCAGCTTGCGCGTCTCCACCAGCAGTGACCCTTCGTCCAGCCGCGGCATGAACTCGGTCCCGATGTACCGAAGCGATCCGAGCGTGACCACCAGGACCCCGACGGATACGGAAACCACGAGCAACCGGTGCTCCAGGGACCACTCGAGCACCGCCGTGTACCACCCGCGCAGCCGCTCGAACCATCGCTCTTGGTGTTCCTTCGCACCGCCCCGCAGCGCGATGGTCGCCGCCGTCGGCACCACTGTCAATGCCAGCGCCAGCGCGCCGATCAGCGCCGAACATACCGTAATCGCCATCGGCCGGAACATCCGTCCCTCAAGCCCTTCTAGGAACAGGATCGGCATGTAGACCGCGATGATGATCGCCACCGCGAACAGGATCGGCCGTGCAACCTCGTGCGCCGCCCGGCGCACGCGCTCCGTCGCGTCGAAGTGCTCGTCGCCCGGCGAGCGCTGGAGGTTGCGGACCGCGTTTTCCATCATCACGACCGCGCCATCCACGATCATTCCGAAGTCGATGGCGCCAAGGCTCATCAGGTTCGCCGACACGCCGAACACCCTCATCCCTATGAACCCGACGAGCATCGAAAGCGGAATCACCGCCGCCACAATCAGTGCCGCCTTGATGTTTCCGAGAAACAGCAACAGCACCAGGATCACCAGAACGCCCGCTTCGAACAGGTTCTTCTTAACCGTTCGGATGGTGCCGTCAATCACGGTCGACTGATCATAAAAAGGCGCAATGCGCACGCCCTCCGGCAGGCGCAGCGACGCGAGCTTCGCCTTCACCCGCTCGATCACCCGGAGCCCATTCTCGCCTTTCAGCATGATCGCCATGCCGGACACCGACTCGCCTTTTCCGTCTCTCAGCACCGCGCCCTGCCTCGGCATCGGCTCCACGGAGATCTTCGCCACCTCCTTCAGTAGAACCGAGGCGCCGGCGCGAGAAAGCACGACGACCTGTTCCAGATCGGCCATGTTCTGCGTTCGCCCCAGTCCGAGCACCGTGTACTGCTCTGAGGCGTGCTCGATGTAGCCCCCGCCGAAGTTCGCGTTGTTCTCGCGGATCCGCTCGAAAACGTCGCGCAACGTGAGGCCATATCTCTGGAGGCTCACCGGGTCCACCTGCACCTGGTACTGCCGGGTTTCGCCGCCCCAAGTATTGACCTCGTTGACGCCGGGCACCGTCCGGAGCTGGTTCTTGATCTGCCAGTCGTGCAGCGTCTTCAGATCCATCGACGAGTAGCCCTTGCCCTCCAGCGTGTACTGATACACCTCGCCGAAGGCGGTCGCTACCGGACCGAGAGTCGGCTCCAGTCCTTCCGGTAATCGCGCCCGCACCTCCTGCAACCGCTCGTTTACCAGTTGCCGCGCGAAATACGTGTTGACCGAGTCGTCGAACACGAGAGTAATCATGGAAAGGCCAAGCTTCGAGATCGATCGGATGCCCTGGGTCCGCGGAATCCCCATCAGCGCTGTTTCGATAGGGAACGTCACGAGCTGCTCGACCTCGGAGGGCGGCATCGCCGGGCACTCGGTGATCACCACCACCTGGTTGCTCGTGAGGTCGGGAAAGGCGTCGATCGGAATCTGCAGCATCACATACAAGCCGAGGCCGATCAGCCCGGCCAGCCCCGCCAGCACGAACCAGCGGTGCCGAAGGTGAAAATCGATGATCCGGTTGAGCATGGCCGCGTTACTCCCCGGCGAGCGACGCCTTCATGAGCTGCGACTTCAGCACATAGCTTCCGGCAATCGCCACCTGCTCACCCGGCTTCAGCCCTCTCACGATCTCGACCGAATTCTGGACCGGCGTCCCCGCGCGGACAGGACGCGCCTCGAAACGGTCCACGGCGGTGCGCACAAAGATCGCGCTCTGGCCATTCACCTCCTGGATCGCCTCCTGGGGTACGTACAGCCCGGGCTTCGAACTCCCCAGCTCGATCTCCGCGGTGGCGTACATCTCCGGCCGCAACAGTCCCCGCGGATTCGGAACGTCTACCCTGACCCTGACGGTGCGGGTTGTCGGATCCAGTTCCTCGCCCAGTTTGCCGATCCGCCCCGGAAAAGCCTGCGTGCCGTACGCTTGCACACGAACTCGCACCGGCATGCCGGCCCGTAACGCAGGCAAGTGTTCCTCGTTTACAAGAGCGATCATCCAGAGCGTCGAGAGGTCGCTCACCACGAAAAGGTCCCCGCTCGAGGCGACCACCGTCCCCGGCGTGACGTTCCTCGTGAGCAGCGTACCCGTAGCCGGCGCCTTGATCGGGATAAGGTCGTCGTCGCGCTCCTGCATCCCCGAGTGGTGCTCTTTCGGCTCCTCGATTGGAATCTCCAGAAATTCGGTGAGGTGCTTGCGAGTTCGATCGAGTTCCACTTCCGCGTTCGCCCGTAGTGTTTGCGTGTTTCGGAGTTCCGTCTCGGCGTGCTCCACCTGTTCGACAGAAGCAGCCTTCAGCTCAAGCAGCCTCTTCGCGCGGTCCCGAACTCGAAGGGCGTACGACTCGAGGTTCTTGAGCCGCGCCACCTCGGCCACTGCCTTACGATGTTCAGCGCGCGATTCGTGGATATCGTGGCTATGCATCCGGGCGAGAATCTGGCCTTCCTCGACCCCGTCTCCCGCATTCGCAAAAACTCGGATGATTCGCCCCTCGGTAATTGCGCCGACCCGCCACGTGCGGTTCTCGTTCACTGTCATGCGGCCCGCCGCCTGAAGCGTCTCCGGAAGCGCCTGCACCTCGATCGCGGCGACGGCGATTCCGCCCTCCCGTTGTGCCTTTTCATCGAGGGTGACTTCGCGTCCGGTAGCCGTACCCGCCTGGGACGTCGCCTCAGACGCCGCCGTCGGCGTCTGGCGCGAGCACCCCGTCAAGATCAATATCAGTACGGCCGTCGTCCATGCCTTCATGGCGCTACCCCCAACGCTGTCTCCAGATTCACAATACTCTGCCGGTATTCGGCGAGCGTCCGGCCATAGAGTGCCTCCACGTCCAAGCGGACGCGTTCCGAGTCGATCAGGCGCAACAAGTCCAGCCCGCCTTCCCGGTACGCCGCCAGAGCGATCTTGGACGATTCCACTGCGTGCTCCCGCAGCGTGCGCAGTGTGTCCAGCAGTTGCCGCCGTCGTATTTCGTATTCCGACTGCGCCGTCCGCACTTCGGCCTTCACCGTCGCCTCGACCGCCGCCAGAGAGGCTTCCGCCACCCTAACCTCGGCTTCGGCGGCGCCAATGTTCCCCTGGTTCCGGTTCGCAAACGGAAGGTCAACCTGTACGCCTCCGAGCACGGTGTTGAATCCCCCGGAACGCTTGTAACCCGCCAGGAGATCGACGTTCGGCCGCGCTGATGCGCGCTCCAACCGTAACGCCGTTTGCGCCTGCTCCACCGCCTGCTTTGCGGCCCGTACCTCCAGCCGCTCCTCCAACGCCCTCACGGCGTCGACTGTCCCTGCAAACGGGCCCGTCTCGTCAAGCTTGTCCGTCAACTGTACCTTCGGAAACTCGGTCCGCCCCATCTCACGCAGAAGCTGGATCCGGGCGCGCTCAGCGTCGAGCGCCGCCGAGTTCGCGGCAATCGCAAACCGCTCGCTTTCGACGCGGACGCGAAGGAGGTCGGCCTCCGCCATCGCCCCCTCTCGCACTCTCAGTTCGTGATACTCCACCACCTGCCGGAACGTATTCATCGACTCAACGAGCAGTTCATGGACTCGCTGTGCACCAGCCGCGCTCCAATAAGCATGCTTAACGCGCGCAGCGATCTGCCGGGCAAGCAATTCCCGTTCGAGTTCAGCGCGCCGGACGTTGGCCGACGCGGCCTCCGTCCGCAGTCCGCGCCTCCCCGAGGTCTCGATCACTTGCGAGACGTACGCATAGGTATCGGCGTCGCGCCCGTAAACGAATCCCGGTTGCCCGTGGCCGCGCAGGTTCTCGACCTGGAAAAACATCCTCGGATTTGGCCGCAGCGCCGCCTGCCGCCGCAGTCCTTCCGATGCCGCCACACGCCCGGCGCCCGCGGAGAGCAGCGGATGAATCGAAAGGGCTTGCGATACCGCGTCCCTCAGCGAGAGCGGCGTTTGTGCCGCAGCAGAAAGGGCAAAAAGCAGAAGGAGAGTGAAACGTCTCATTGGAACACGACCGCCGTATCCAAATTAACATGGGGATATGCGGATACCGCTTTACCAGATCGACGCCTTCACCAGCCGTCTCTTCTCCGGCAACCCGGCGGCTGT
>DATIFQ010000497.1:0-26094 GCA_035455185.1 Bryobacteraceae bacterium
GTCTTGCAGTTTCATCATCCGCTCCATCTCGGCGGCCGAGTACTGCCGGGTCTCCCTCACCCAGCCAGCCTCTCAGACCGCAATCCTCAAAGCGGACAGATCATCTGTGAATTCCACCGGACAGATCACATGTTAACGACAGGGCGTCCAGGCGGGGATTGCGTTCCGGCTCCCGATCCGGTACGATGCGTCTCTTCGGTAACGTTCACGAAGGATGCCGCCCTATGCCTTCTTGGTTTCAAATGATCCGGAGCGATCGGCGGATCATTCTGTCCGTCAGCGTGACCCTCGTCTTCCTGGCGAAGCCGAGTCCGATCCTCGGCCAGATCAAGTACGGCGAAACACCGGGGGTGGTCCAAAGACGCACGCTGCTGCTCCACGACTTCAAGCCGAGATCGATGCTTCAGACCGCCGCGCATGCAGTCCAGCCGGCAAGACACCCTGTCATCGATGGGACGGTGGATGATATACGGGCTGGAGTTGCCCGACCCGGTCCTGGAGAAGGTCTATCACCGGAACGCAGAAAGAATCCTCAGCCAGTTCCAGAGTGCGGGAGTTAGCCGATGAATTCTCTAGGACTGTTTCGTCTGGTCTGTGTTACGACGCAGCTTTCGGTTTGTGTGATCTCGATGGGGTGCGGCACGGCTCCGAACCCGAGCCGGAGGGGGCAAGGATCGGGATCGGAGGTGGCCACAACCATCAACCCCGCGGGTCCCATTGTCCTCAAGACGGCGGCGGCGGAGTTCGAAATCCTACCGAGTGGCTACATACGGGCGTACCTACTCAACGGCGCTAGCCGGTTGTCCTTAGACGAGCCTGACGGTGGCAGTGACTTTCTGATCAGCGCTGGCGAGGAAATATCGAATTTTCAGCTTGACTTTACTCGTGCCAAAGTCATGGACGCCCACGGCAAGGTAGGAACGCACGGCAAGCGCGTTGAGGTCACAGGGCGCGCTTCCGCGGCCGCCGGCGCCGTCATCGAGAAAACGCTAGCGGTCGAAGTCTATGATGATTTCCCCAAACTTGCGGTGACCAGCCTGGCGTACAGGAACGCCGGCGATCGCGCATTCGCAGTAGATCGAGTGGTGGCTGCCAGCCATCGTCTCAATGCTGCACTCGGCGATGCAAAGGCCGCGTCCTACAGTCTCTGGTCCTTCCAAGGATCGAGCTATGACTGGGGCAAGGATGATGTGCTGCCGCTCTCCGCCGCCTTCTACCGGCCGAACGTGATTGGCGGCCCCGGGCCGCAAGGCTTGGGCGGTGGGATCCCGATCGTTGATTTCTGGACCCGCAGCGTCGGGCTCGCCATCGGCCATATCGAGCCGGTGCCCTTGGTGATGTCCCTGCCGGTCCGGGTAGAGAAAGACGGCCGCGTTCGGGCGTCTATCGCGCTCGAGCCGCGGGCTGTTCTGAAACCAGGCGAGGCATACTCGGCCCCGCGCAGTTTTGTCGCCGTGCATTCGGGGGACTATTACGAACCCCTGGAGATGTGGTCGCGGGCCATCCAGCGGCAGAGTAGTTGGTCGATCGCCAAAGCTATTCCGCAGTCCTATGAGGCAAACTGGTGCGGCTGGGGCTACGAGTCTGATTTCACCACCGCGCAGATGCTCGGCACGCTTCCCAAGCTCAAGCAGTTAGGCTTCAGGTGGGCGACGCTGGACTTGCGGTGGTTCGACAATTACGGCGACTGGATGCCGCGCCCCGACACGTTCCCCGGTGACTCGATTAAGAACGTCGTTGATGAGTACCACAAACAGGGAATCCTGGTGCAGCTCTGGTACCAGCC
This sequence comes from Bryobacteraceae bacterium, assembly GCA_035455185.1. Classification (GTDB taxonomy): domain Bacteria; phylum Acidobacteriota; class Terriglobia; order Bryobacterales; family Bryobacteraceae; genus JAEHDI01. The sequence continues at coordinate 1,787 of DATIFQ010000497.1, forward strand.
GCTCTCGGCTGAGGACGGCGTGGGAAAACATGGCCTGCCCAAACCGATGGCGATGTCGAGAATCATCAAAGAGCACCCGGATTGGGCGATTCTCGATAAAGATGGAAAGCGTGCACGCCTGGTCAGCGCGGTTAGCACGGGTACGGCGATGTGCCCGGCGCTGCCGGCAGTGCAGCAGTACCATAGGCAACTTGTCCAGCGGTTCCTGGGTGACTGGGGATACGACGGGTTGAAGATGGATTCCGTCTATTCCGTCCCGCCCTGCTACAACCCGAAGCACCATCACCAATCGCCGGAAGACTCCATCAAGGCGATGGGACAGGTGTTTCAGGTCATCTTTGAGACTGCGCGTGAGGTAAAGCCGGAAAGCATCGTCCAGATTTGCCCTTGCGGAACCACGCCCAACTTAGCCTGGGTATTTTTCCAGGATCAGGCAGTTACTGCCGATCCCGTGGGCAGCGTCCAAGTTCGGCGCCGGATCAAAATGTACAAGGCGCTGCTCGGCCCGCGAGCGGCCGTGTTCGGTGATCACGTCGAACTCACCGACATGAAGCAAGTGGGCACGTCGACCAACGCAGTCACGTGGGTGGAGACGGGCAGGGATTTTGCCTCGACCGTAGGCGCGGGCGGCGTCATCGGCACCAAGTTCACTTGGCCCGATCTTCCACCGCGCCCTCGTTACCGCGACGTCGTGCTCACGGCGGACAAGGAAGCGATCTGGAAGAAGTGGATCGATATCTACAATTCAAAGATGCTCTCGCGGGGCAACTTCCTGAACCTGTACACGATCGGGTACGACTTTCCGGAAGGCTACGCCATCGAGAAGGACGGCAAGATGTACTATGCGTTTTTTCTGCCGGAACAGTCGGGCGTGTGGAAGGGTGAGATTGAGCTACGCGGGCTCAAGCCCGGCAGCTACCGTGTGTTCGACTACGCAAATGGAAAGGAGCTGGGCGAAGTTCCCGCGGCGAACCCCAAGCTGACGGCGGAATTCTCCGAGCACCTGCTGCTAGAAGTGAGCAGGCAGTGAGGGCGCCGCGGAGCGGCCAAGGTGATCACATGAGGAAAGCTTCTCTTATCGCATTGAGTTTTATCCTGGCTGTTTCGATGTTGTTCGGGCAAGCCCAGGAGCAGCGTGCTTATCGGGGTGTGACCGTCAGTCCGTCTTATTCGTATCACATGTCCGGACGAACTGACTGGATCAAGGGTTATTTCGTCCGGATCGACGATCCGCAAGCGATCCGGAATCCCGGTCTCGTGTTCCTGGCGAGCGGTATCGACCATGCCGGCGAGGCCCTCTTGAAAGTCAACGGCAAAGACTATGACGTGCCTCCGTTGGAAGGCGACTTCAGTGGGCGGGCCAAGCCCACCGCGAATGAGGCCTCGGGGAAATCCGGCTTCTATGCCTACGAGCGAGGTGGCGACGACGTGGTTGCGAAGATCGTCGTTCCGTTGAAGGCGAGTGATCTGAGAGCTGGGGCCAACCAGGTGGAGTTTTACAGAAGCCCCGACAGTGATGGATTCGAAATTCCCGCCGCGCAGGTGGAATCGGTCGAGCAGAGAGAGCCTGCGGTTTTGGGGCAGACCTACCACCTGTTGTCCCGCGGACGGCCGGCGACAGTCCGTGACTTCGATGCGGTCATTGCTGTCAAACCGGAGGACCATCGCCGCGCCGAGGAGGTGCCCGAGTGGGCCAGGCGGGGCATGGTGAATTTTTATCGTGCCGGGATGCCCACGGATCAGCTCGAGCGAATGTTCCAGATGTTCGAGGAGGCTCACGTCAACCTGATCTCGGTCGGGGTTCCCCGTCAGAAAGACAGTGAAGCCTACAGCCGCGCGAGAGCGCTGATCGAGCGATGTCACGCAAAAGGCCTCAAGGCGGTGGGTTTCAATTCCCTGGGCGGAGTTCCTCTCAGGGAAGTTCTCCTAAACCCGGAAGTGGAGAGTTGGGTCGCGCGCGACGAGTACGGAAACAAACTCTGGCAGGTCCAGGGGTCCTCGTTTGCCGCCGATATCTCCGACAAGGGTTACCGCCGGTCTGTTCTCGATCACGCAGCGCTACAAATAGACGCTGGCGTCGACGAACTCTATTACGATTACGCCCTCGGAGGCACCGGCGATGTTCGCACGCTGTTCGCCGAAATCCGCGCCATCGCCAAACAGAAGGGCAAGAACATCTCGGTGTTCGGCAACTGCAAGGGCAACATCCTGGTGGACGAGATTGCCGACCTGGTGAAGTCCGAAGGCACCGAAGAGGCGGGCGTTTGGGACGGAAAATGGGTGCACAACATCCCGCAGGCGCGGTTCTACTACGGCGTCGCCGAGGGCGGCAAACGCTATGAGAGCAAATACGAAGGTGCCGACCCGGGCGTGCCCAATCCCGGCGCGCACGACGTACGCGAAGGAATGAAATGTGGCTGGAGGAAACCGATCGCCGAGGCGTCGGCCTTCCAGTCGGAGTTCGCCATTGCCGAGGCGGGCGAGAAACTCCTGAGTGGCTGGATCCATCTGAACCATCCGCTCGCGGTGCAATCGTGGAAAGAAATCTGCACATACTTCGGATTCCGCCACGACAATCGCGACTTATATACGGACGTATCCACGGTCAGCAAGATCGGGGTGATCGCGCCGCCGCTGATCCCCAGCTTCGAGGTCTCGCTCCGGCGCGAAAGCCTCTACAAAGCCCTGGCCGAGATGAACATCATGTATGAGGTGTTGCTGCTGCACCGGATCTCGGCCGACAGGCTCGCCCGTTATAAGACCGTCATCATCACCGACATCCCTTGGATGGAGGCATCCCAGGCAGCGGCCATCAAGACGTTCAAGCAGGCGGGCGGCAAGATCTACGCGATCGGCGGCGCGAAGAAGTTCCGCGACATGGCTGATGTCGTATCGCCTGCAGACCTGTTCGCGAAGCTGTCGGAGCCTTCGGCCCGGAAGACGCTGGCGGAATCTCTGCGCCGTCTGGAAGGCGAGCCCTTGGTGATGGTGGAAGGAGCCCCGTATGTCGCAGCCAACCTTGCCAAGAAGAACCGCCAGAATCGGTTCTTCCTTCACCTGGTGAACTATGACCGGCCGCTCAAGGACGTGCGGGTGAAAGTGAATCTCGACGGCATCGCCGAGTCGATCAATGCCAAAGGTCTGCGCCTGTACTCTCCTGACGCGGTTCCCAAGACGGTTAATGTCACCAGGGCCACCGGCAAGTCGGTCGAGTTTGTCGTGCCGGCTCTGGAGGTGTACGACGTGATCACCTTCGACTAGCTCAGGGTGGCCGGACATCGTCCGCCGCCGCATCGAGGAGGGATGAAAGCGTGAAGTGGAGTCAAGAGGAGGACCTATGGAGAAGTCCATCGCAACGGGTCGGCGCGCGTTTCTGAAATGGGTCGGCGCGCTTCCGCTGCTTGGGTATATAGCCACCCAGGGCGTTCTGGAAAAGGCCTTCGGCGCCGCGAAACGGAACTACAGCAAGAACATTTACACGCGCATCGGCGTCAGGCCGGTAATCAACGCCCCGGGGCCCTGGACTTACATCAGCGGCACGCTCGAACTGCCCGAGGTCAAGGCCGCCAAGCAGCAGGCGGCCGAGTACTTCGTGGACATGTGGGAACTGCAACGCGCCGTGGGCCGGCGGCTGGCGGAGCTTTCCGGCGCCGAAGCGGGAATGGTCACCTCCGGCGCAGCGGGCGCCATGGCCGCAGCCACCGCGGCCTGCATAGCTGGGACTGATCCGGCCAAGATCTGGCAGCTTCCCGACACCACCGGGCTAAAGAACGAAGTCGTGATGTTCGGTGGGCGCAGTCTGTTCGACAGTGCGATCCGGCTGGCTGGGGGCAGGCTCGTGGTCGCAAATACCTATGAGGAGCTGCAGGCGGCCCTGAACGAAAACACGGTCATGGTTTACACGACCGCTCGCGGGGAGGGGCTGGAGAAGGCTTTGGCCATCACCAGGAAGGCGGGCATACCCTTACTGGTGGACTGGGCGGCCGGCGTACCTCCGATCGAGAACCTATCACTGCTGGCCAAGATGGGCGTCGATCTATACACATTCAGCGGGGGCAAGGGTTTGTGCGGTCCCCAGTGTACGGGCCTTCTGCTGGGCCGAAAGGACCTGATCGAGGCCGCGCTCGCCAACTACAATCCCTGGGAAGGGGCAGTATGCCGGCCCATGAAAGTGGGCAAAGAAGAGATCATGGGCCTGCTCGCAGCGGTGGAAGCATGGAAGAAGATCGACCTGGCCGCTCTGAATCGGGAATGGAGCAGGCGAGTGAAGCGCATCTCGAAAGTGGTGGAGACAGTGCCGGGCGTGACCACGGAGACGCAAACGATCTATGCGTCTGAAAGCCTCACGGTGAAATGGGACGAAGCGGCCTTCAAACTCACCGTAACCGAATGTGCCCGCAAGCTGCGGGACGGCACGCCGCGCATTGAAGTCCTGACGGCGCACAATCCCAGCGCGGTTCCCGGCGCCCGCGAGGGTGACCCCAAGAACCCGCGCTCACCGCGCGCCGACCAACTGCGAATCGTTTCACTGACCATGCAGGCCGGTGAGGAACTGCTGGTGGCTCGGCGCCTGCGCGAGGTCTTGACCGAAGCGCGGAAAAACGCTTGAACGTGTCGGGAGACCAGTGAATGAGGAACTATGTCTTGCTCGCATGCCTGCTAGGGTTAGCGTCAGGGGCGAAGGCGGCTCAGCGATCTCTGATCCAAGTGCGAACAAGCGCCGCCGCCCGATTTTGCTCAAGAGCAGTGCAGAAGATGTAGATTGCCCGGACCCAGGGGAATCGTTATGGTCGAAAGCAGACAGTTGGCTATCCTTCTCATGACTATGAGCCTCGATGCAGGCCTGACGGGTCTCCTGCAGGCCCAAGCTCGCGTGGAAGGGAAGAATATCCGCATCGAGTTCAACTCATCGCTGCACAGCCGCGTCATCGCCAAAATAGGAGGCAAGGAGATCGTCGTCGGCCCGTTCTCGCCGTCCGAATTCGTGACCGTGAGCGGAACCCAAGTGAAGGATTTCCGTCAGACGGGGCAAAAGACGGAGCCGCTGGCGGACGAGTTTGGCCGCGGCCGGCGCCTTGTGATCACGGGTGAGGCTGCGTCGCTCATCAAGACCGTGACGGTCACCATCTATGACGAATTCCCGCGCCTGGCGTTCTACGACGTTCAATACACAAATACCGGGATCTCGGACAGGCAAGTGACAGCCTGGACGAATCAGCACTACTCGATCGCTGCCGGACAACCCGCCGGCGACCCGGCCTTCTGGTCCTATCAGAGCGCGTCTTACTCGAAGCGGCCGGACTGGGTACTCCCGCTCAAGCCAAAGTTCCACCAGGAAAACTTTCTTGGGATGAACTCTTCTGATTACGGCGGCGGCACGCCCGTTGTCGATGTCTGGCGCAGGGATGTGGGGATCGGCGTAGGCCACGTCGAGTTGACTCCCAAGCTGGTATCGCTACCGGTGGACCAGGTAGATGATCACTCAGCGGAGGTCGCCATCAGGTATGAGCACGCGGAGACTCTCAAACCAGGCGGTACCCTGAAGACGTTTCGTACGTTTGTCACCGTGCACCGGGGCGATTACTTTCAAACGTTGACCGAGTATCGCAGGGCCATGCTCAAGCGGGGCATCAAGTTTGACCCGGCGCCGGCCAGCGCCTTCGAGCCGATTTGGTGTGCGTGGGGCTTTGGCAAGGATTTTACTCCTGCGCAGATCGACGGCGCGCTGCCCATTGTTAAGAAGCTGGGCTTTGGGTGGGTTACGGTAGACCACGGCTGGCAGACCACGGAAGGGGATTGGTGCCTGAACCCGAAGAAGTTTCCGCACGGCGACGCGGATATGAAAGCCCTCGTCCGGCGAATCCACGCGAATGGACAGAAGGCCCAACTCTGGTGGGGACCTCTCATCGCAGGACCCGAGAGCGAAACGCTCAAGGCCCATCCGGAGCAGGCGCTGCTGAGTGCGGATGGTGCGAAACAGCGGATCACGTTCTGGAACGGATGGTATTTGTGCCCGGCCGATCCGCAGGTGGTGGACTATTTGCGGACGATCGTCGTGAAAGCGTTGAGGGATTGGGACTTCGATGGGCTGAAACTGGACGGCATGCACATGAACGGCGCGGCTCCATGTTACAACCCGGCACACAAGCATACTCGGCCCGAGGACTCGGTCGAGGCGATGCCCCAGGTTTTCAAGGCGATCTACGACACGGCGCGAAGCGTTAAGCCGGATGTACTCATAGAGTGGTGCCCGTGCGGCACGTCGTTCAACTTTTACACGCTACCTTATCTGAATATGAGCGTAGCGTCGGACCCGCGAGGGTCGTTCCAAATCCGATCCAAAGGGAAGACGCTCAAAGCCCTACACGGGGACTCGACGGCATACTTCGGCGATCACGTAGAGCTCAGCACCGGCCGGGACGATTTCGCCTCCACGATCGGCGTCGGTGGTGTGGTGGGAACGGAGTTCACCTGGCCGCCAGGCGCTGGCGGGCGCAGTCGTGGCGAGCTGACACCGGAGAAGGAGCAGATCTGGGCGAAGTGGATCCAGATCTATCGGGACAAGATGCTGTCGCGAGGCGAATACCTGGGCGACCTGTACGATATTGGCTTTGACCGGCCGGAAACCCATGCCATCCGCAAGGCTGAGAATATGTACTACTCCTTTTATGCGCCCGACTTTAAGGGTGTAGTCGAACTCCGAGGCCTAGGCAGCCGCAGCTACACGATCACGGACTTTGTGAACGGGAAAACTCTGGGCTCGCTCCGTGGTCCGGCCGGGAGGTTGGAAGTGCAATTCCAGAAATACCTGCTGCTCGAAGCCAAGCCGGGCTAATTGAAAACGACGACGTCGTATACGTCGATGCTGGGTATCGTGAACGCCACCTCCGGGCCCCGGCTCGAGACGTCTTTGAGCTGCTTGGAAACATCGTCCGGGGAGAGCAGCCGGATATGTGTGGTATCGATCTGCTTCGAGGTTCCCCGGAGGTTCAATCGCACGGTCACATTGTCCAAAGGCTTACCGTAATTAATGAAGTGCGCGATCACCTTGGGTGATTCCCTCTTCCTGACTAGGTTCACAATGACATACTCCGCGTTCTGTACGTCAACCACGGGATCGCCCGACAGTTTCAGCAACTCGCGTTTGAATTCGTCTCTTACGGACCGCTTCTGAATGTCCTGAATGGTCGAGGCCGGCAGGGTTGCCGAGGAGATCTTCCGTATGGCCTCGGAGCTTCCAACGGTCAGGATCTGACCTCCGGAGCGCCTATAGTCTTCGAGCAGCCGAAGGTGATTGTCATCCAGCCAGGAGATATCCGGGATCACCAGTGATTGGTATGCTGCCAGATCCTTTTCGCCCAGCTTGGGGATGAGCAGGACATCGTACAAGAAATTCAGTTCGCCCAGCGCGTCGTAGAGGGGGGCCCGAGGGAGGTGCAGTTCGAAGCTAGGTATCGCCGGAGGCGCCACGAGACCGATGTTGCTCACCGTCCTCACATCCGTGTAGAGATCCTCGTTCTCATCGAAGAATGCGTTGTAACGGCATATATCGCTCCAAGCAGTCATCGCAAGGGCGTTGTTTTTCTGCACCCAGCCTTGGAACATAGTCCGGCCAGCCTCGGCTATCACCCAATGAGACTGGAATGCCCATGCCTCCGCCATCGGCCTCTTCCAACCGCATTTCATGCCATCTTTCACATCGTGCGCTCCGGGATGCGGGGCCCCTGGATCGGCCCCCTCGTACTTGCTTTCGTAAGGCTTCCACCCATCGCCCGCTGCATAGTAAAAACGCGCCTGGGCAACATTATTCACCCACTTGCCGTCCCACACGCCTGGCTCCTCGATCGCCTCAGTCTTGGTGAAATCGCATAGCTCCTCGACGACGATATTGCCCTTGCAGTTGCCGTACATCGGGATGTTTTTGTTCTTTCGCTTCGTCAGGTCACGAAGCTCGGCGAAGAACCGCACCAGGTCGGCGGTCCCGCCGATGGCCCAGTCGTAATAGAACGCATCGGCGCCGGCATCGAGAGCGATCTCGGCGACCTTTAGGACTTCGTTCCTGTAATCCTTGTTGCTCAGATCCGGCCAAAAAGCCCGTCGGGGCGTGCGCCAGCGAGGAATTCCGTATTCGTCCTTGCTGATCCAGTCTCTCATGTAAGGGTACAAAAGAACGCTTTCGAGGCTGATTGAATTCAGCCGGATGGGCTGGGCGCCGTTGCCGCCATCGTACATGATCTTGATTCCTGCGGCGTGACATCTGTCAAAGAAGTCTTTGTAAGTCTTGTACTCCTGAGTTTGTGTGTCAGTCGGAGTCGGCATTTGCAGCATCACTATGTTGATGTGAGCTTCCTTGAACATCTCGAACATCCGGTTGAGAAGCGCAAGGTCCACTCCGGCGCGATAAAAGCGCAATTTGCCCCGCAGCGCCCAATCCGCAAGCTCGCTCTCCTTCCTTTTGTTCGTGCTGTCGGGATTGGTGACGAAGTCGAAGTTGGCGATCGTGGAAGCCGCAGAGACGGGAAGATACGTCACCCGCGCGTCACGCCCGGTCCGCTCGGTTACATCTTCGATGCGGGCATCCACGACCTGGTAGGACTCGGCGCCAACGCTTCTGGAAAATACCACCCGATTAAGCCCCGCGCGGAGGTGATCCGGCCTGAGAGGGATGACGATCTTGGCGAGCAAGCCGCCCGGCGATGGTGGGATCTCGTACGGGTTGCCGTTCAGGTCAACCCTGCCGGCGCCCGCTGCCTTGAGGCCCTCGGCCAGCACCACGAGTCCCGGGTTAGCGAGCGCACCGGGAATGTCGACGACCACTACATACGCTCTAACTTCACCAGACCGCGAGTCCCGGCCGGTAGCTCGTGGCGAGCTGCGGTCGGATCCACCGGAAACGCTGATACACTGATACGTCTTGGCCGGGGCAGAATACATTGTGGAACCCGGAAAGACGAGCAACGACGCAACAAGCGCTACACCATAACAATTCCTCGGAATCATTTCAGCCTCTCGAATTATCGCTGGAAGACTTGCCGGGGTCTGTCCGAATGAGGAGGGAGCGGCCGGCACGGCCGGCCGCTCCAAGCTGTTACCACGAGAGCCTTACGGTCAACTGAGTCGTCCGTGCCGCGCTACCCGAGTTGCGGGTGGCGAGCACGCCGTTGGCCGCGGCGCTGGTGGGGTTATTCGGGTTGTTAAACACGTTGAAGAAGTCGACGTTGAAGCGTAGGTTCAGCCTCTCGCTGAGCCTCACGAATTTGAACAGCGAGGCGTCCTGGAACCACTGCCGGGGACCCGGTGAGTACTGGTTGCGCCACGGCGGCAGGCTGGTGTTGTAAGTGACGCGCTGCGTCTTTCCATTGTTGAGCTTGAGCCACACGGTGTTGGTGTCCCAGTACGATTCCAGGTCAGTTCCCGGCGGGGCGTTCGGCGGCAATTCCGTCTGTCCCCAGGGTATCAGCGGTTGGGCCGCCGGCTTGTAGTCTGATGGCACTCCCATGATCCCGTTGGGATTGCCATCCTCATCGTGGCTGTTGATCAAGTTCGACGGGATATAGCCGTTCCACCATAAGTAGCCCGGATAGCACCGCCCGCTGCGACAGTCCTGAATCGGGTACTTGTAGCCGTAGACCTCGATGTTCTGATCGGTCCGATAGTAAGTGGTCGGCAGCGACCACCAACTACTAGTCACACTGCCGAGACCAGCGATCTGCCAGCCGCCCATGATTTTGTCCAGAACGCTATGCATGTTGGTGCCGAAGCGTTTCCCCCGGCCGAACGGCAGCTCGACAATGAAGTTCCACTGGAGGCGGTGATGCGGGGTGTTGGGATCCATCCGGTAGTTCAGGAACCGGTTCCGTTCCTTCAAGTCCGTGGGGACCGCGTCCGGCATGTAGAAGTTCAGCGAGTGGATCGTCTCCCCGCTCTGTGTGCCGTCGGTGTCACGGTTGGTCAGGAGCGTCTTGGCTGTCCGATAGAACACCTGGAAGCCCAGCCCGTTATGGTAGCGCCGCTCGAGTTCGAACTGAAAGCTGGTGTGGTTGGACCAGCCGATCGAGCTGAACATGTTGATGCCGCCATAGACGGTTTGATCGTAAGGCCGGGTCGCGACCCCAGCGAACTCGCCAGTCGGCAACGGCTCGCCTCGGCTGGCATACCAAACATAGGACGGGGTGGAGTCGTTATAACCCACGTACTGTTGCTGGTTGTACCCATGGTTGCCGACGTAGGCCACTCGCACTACCGTGCTCGCCATCACTTCTTTCTCGAGGGTGAAGTTCCAGTCCGCCACCCCGCCGTCGGTGTAGTTGGACGGCAACACCCGCGCCGAGAAGCCCCGGGTGAGCGTGCTGGCATTGTTGACGTCGATGATGTCGTTCGTGCTGTTCACCCCGGCTATGTACGTCGGCGCGCTTCGTAGCCCGTAGTTGGGCAGGCCGTCGGGCGAAAACGCCGGATCAGTCACGCTGTAAGAGAACGTTGCCGACCCGGGCGGCGAAGAGTATTGGTTCTCCGCCCAGTCCTGCATTTTCTGCGGGTAGTAGGACATCCGGAAACCGCCGCGCACCACGAACGCCTTGGCTCCATCCAGCGCTCGATAGGCAAAGCCGAGCCGCGGGCCGAGTTCCCTCCAGTTCGTGTACATCAGGTGCTGCGGCAGGCCGGCCTCGTTATAGGGGATGATCTTGCCGCCATAGCCTTGAATGGCGTTCACAATCGAAGGCAGCGATATTCCCTGCTGGAGATACTTGTCGACCGACTCACCCACCACGAACGCCCGCTTATCGAGGCTGAAACCGATCAGCGTGCCCCTCGCATCGTAGATCGGCGGCCGGACCTCGTAGCGCAAGCCCAAGTTCAACGTAAGCCGCGGCGTGACCTTCCAGTTGTCTTGAAGGTACCCGGCGTATTCCCGCCGGCGGAAGTCGAAGGCCGGCCGCAGGAAGTTCACGTTGTAGTCCATGATTCCGAGATACATGTTGGCCATTCCGTGGCCCGTGTACTCAAATGGAAGCGGGTCATCGGGGGTCGAATCGGGGTCGTATAGCGAAGTCCCTAGCGTGGCGTAGCTGAACGGGCCGTTCGGGTACGCTGCCCGGGAGTTGTTCAGTAGTTCGAACCGAGTATGGACGCCGAACTGGAATTCGTGTTTTCCTTGGATCTTGGTGACATTGTCCTGGAGCGAAACGAAGTTGGTGATTAGAGTGAACAGGCCGTCGGTGCCGAACGTGTACTCGCCGAGGTCAAAGCCCTCGAAGCTCGGCCAGTCGACTTCGTTGAACGGGTTAGGCAGCCCCAGGATATCTCTGACGTAGTTCGTCTTGCGATCGCCCATTCCCCGAAAGTGGTTTTCGTGGGACGCGCTGCCCACCACTTCATTGGTCATCGTCGGGGACAAGGTGTGTACCCACGTGACCCCCACGGTGTGGTTCGGGCGGTCGTAGTTTTCGGTGCCGGCGACTCCGTTTAGCATCGGCTGGCCGCCGTAGCTGGTGAGCCGCTTGTAAGTGTTGAACGAGTACCGGCCGTACAGCAGGTCCGCATCCGAGATCCGGTGGTCGATGCGAATACTGGTGTTGCTGCCGTTGGTGTAGCCAGAGAACGGACCCACCCAGTTGACGTCGATCAGCGGGTTCACCTGGGGCAAGGTTGGCAGAGGGGTAATGCTGAACAGGTACTTGGCCGTGGGGCTGATCCGGGCCGGGTCAATCATGTTCGCCACGCCGTTGTAGGTGAGCGGCTGCCGCTCCCAGGTGACCGGATCGGTGGTGAACGGATCGTAAAGCTGGTACTGCCGGCCGGAATCATCCACCAGCCCGCGGAAGTCCCCGTTTCGCATCGCTTCGGTCGGTACTGACCATTGCTGGGTCGAGGAAGAGAGGTTGCGTGAGGCCTCCCAGGCGAAGAAGAAGAACGTCCGATTTCGCCCGTCGTACAGCTTGGGAACATAAATCGGCCCTCCGGCCGAGGCGCCGAATTCGTTGCGGTTCAAAAACGGCGGTTTCTGGAAGTTATCCTGCCGCCGGCGGGCCACACCGTAGCCGCTGTTGCGGTTCGTTTCGAACAGCGAACCATGGAAAACGTTCGTACCGCTCTTGCTCGATAGGATGATCGTGGCCGGCCGCGTGAATTTCGCCGAGGAGTTATTGACTTCCATCTGGAACTCCGCAATAGAATCCAATCCCGGCGGGCGCCCGAAGTCCCATCCCTCGTAGCTCTCGTTCACCGCCGTGCCGTCGAACAGCGTCACGCTGGTGTTAGTCCGCATCCCATACGCCTGGGGGATGCCGGTGGAATCGATACCCGGAACGGTGGCTAGCAGGTTTTGATAGCTGCGCCCATTGATCGGCAGCTGCTCGATGCGCTGCCGTTCGAGCACGTGGCCCAGCGTCGGAGAGTCGACCCTTACCATCTGGGTGACGTCTGCAACCTCCACCTGAGTAGCAGTCTGGCCGAGCTGCAGAACTCCGTCCACCTCGGCATCCTGCTGCACCATCACCGTCAGCGTGCCCTCGAAGTTCTGGAAGCCTGAGGCCTCGATGGTTATCCGGTAGCGACCTGGAATCACGCTGGGGAATGCAAAAATGCCGACATCATTGGTCTTGGTGGTGCGTGTAACATTGGTGTCGATATTGGTCAGCTTGACCGTGGCTGCGGGAACAACGGCCTGCGATGGATCGCGAGCCGTACCCCGGACCGTGCTGACACCAGCCTGCGGCCAGGCCACGGCCACCACGATGAAAACTGCCAGAAAGGAAAGAATGGCGAAACGTCTCAGCATGGGCCCTCCTTGGTCCCCCCCTGTGTCGATATCCCGACACATACGAGACCGACCCCGAGCAACGTGACCAGACAGCCCTGTGCCCCCACGCGGAAGCGGTAGGGTTAACGTCCTGAAGATTAGTGCAATCTGGCGAGTTTGTCAAGGGTCATTTTTTCGAAAGCCCTTGGGAGGATTTGCCAGCTCACGGCGTCGCGCGTGGACGTACACGCGGCAATCCGCCGCCACCGCCCCGAAGCTCATTCCGGCAGATACGATGGCATATACTGGGCGGTGAATGCGACACCGCGGGTTCGGCTGTCTTGTAGCGCTGATTGCGCTTCTGGCCTGCAAGTCCCCGGACAAGAGCGCGCCGGCAACCGAAGCCGGGCCTGTCCGGCGCCCGCGTAACGTCGTCCTGGTCACCATCGATACGCTGCGTGCCGACCATTTGCACTGTTACGGATACCCGAGTATCGAAACGCCCGTCATCGACAGTCTCGCGCGCAGAGGCGCTCTGTTTGAAAACGCCGTTGCACAGGCGCCGCTCACGGCCCCCTCCCACGCCAGCATCTTCACCGGGCAGTATCCGAACGTGCACGGAGTGCGCAACACGGGGATGTTCAAGCTGCCGCCTTCAGCGACTACTCTGGCGAAGATCTTGCAGCAGCAGGGGTGGGAAACGGCCGCGTTCGTCGGAGCGGCGGTCCTAAAGAAGACCTTCGGCCTCGACCAAGGCTTTGCCATCTACGACGACGAGATGCCGAAGGCGCCCAGGGCGCTCCAGTACGGCGAATACGCCGAGCGTCCGGCGGCAGAGGTTGTCAACCGGGCCGTGCAGTGGCTCAACGGGCAGTCCGGGAAGCCGTTTTTCCTGTGGGTTCACCTCTTCGACCCGCACGCGCCGTACGCGCCCCCGGCTGCCTACAAGCTGAGGTACGCGGGAAGGCCATATGACGGGGAGATCGCCTACGCCGACCACGAGTTGGGCCGGCTGTTTGACGCCGCCGACCGAAAGGCTCCGCAGGACACGACGTTGACCGTCCTCATGGCGGATCACGGAGAAAGCCTCGGCGACCACGGCGAGTTTAGCCACGGTGTTTTTCTCTACGATGCAACGCTGCGGGTCCCGTTGGTGATGGTTGGCCCCGGGATTCCCCCTGGCCGACGTGTGAGAGAACAAGCCCGGACCATCGACATCCTTCCGACTATCCTGGACCTGGTGGGCCGCCAGCCACCTTCTGCCGTACAAGGTATCAGCCTGGCTCAGGCGTTTCTCGGTAACCCGCTCCCTGCAACCATCTCCTACGCCGAGACTCTTTTCCCGAAGATGAGTATGGGGTGGGCGGAACTGCGGGCTGTGCGCACGAGTACCTGGAAGTACATCCAGGCGCCGAAGCCGGAGCTCTACGACTTGTCGCGGGACGGCGGGGAGACCAGGAACGTCATTCTGGACCGGCCCGCAGCGGCACAGCAGCTCAGGGCGCAACTGAATGAGTTGTCGCGAACGAACCGGGGTCCGGACAAAGTCCAGAGCAGTACCGTCGACCCGCGCACGATGGAGCAGTTGAAGTCGCTCGGCTATGCCTCCGGTTTTTCGCCTCGGCAGATCGAGCTTACGGGGCAGGGCATCGACCCGAAGGAACGGGTCGAGATACTGAAACTGGAGCACCTCGCGACTGGCATGGAAATCGAGCCGCCGCTCGCCCGCAGGATTGAGCTCCTCCGCAAAGCGGTTGCTTCAGATCCTGCCAATCCGTTGATGTATTCTCATCTCGGCGTTGCCTACGCGGCGGCAGGGCGCTACCAGGATGCCCTTGAGCTTTACCTGAGTGCGATGAAGCACGGCGTGCAGAGCCCGAAGCTATACGGGCACATCGCCGAACTGTACCTGAGAAACGGCGACAATGACCGGGCAATCGCATACTACGAGAAGGCGGCGCAGGTCGATCCAGCCGATGCGCAGGCGCAGAACAACCTAGCGATGGCCTATCTCGAAAAGGGCCAGGCGACCGCGGCGGAGCGCGTGTTCCGCCGGGTTCTCAGTATTGACGATCAATCCGCCGATGCATACAACGGCCTCGGCATCCTTGCCGTTCGGAGGCAGGACCTGGCGGAAGGGCGCGCCAACTTCGAGCGCGCGGTGGAACTCGACCCAGATCTTCTGGAAGCGCGGGTCAACCTCGGTCTCATCTATAAGAAGACGGGTGACAGAACCCGGGCCAGAGCGTGTTTCAAAGCGTTTCTGGCCAAGGCCTCACGCGCGCAATACGGCCCCATGATCTCTCGGGTAGAGCAGGAACTGGCGCTTCTACGTTAGGCCACAGTTCGCGTTGGCGGTCTATTGATTTACAGCCGGGCCGTAGTGTCTATCGCCCTCTATGGCTCCGGGCTTCTGCTTCCATTAATCCCGAAGGGATACCGAGGGCGGAACCCTTGCCTGACTAGGCATCTCTCAGGTCCCGTTGATCCCGGTCGCGCACGTCGAGATTCACGCCGTCGGCGCGCAACCTCTCCTGGAGTTCGTGCACGCTCAGTTCGCGGGGCGGAATTCGCTTCCCCACTGCCAGGGCCGCCGCCAGACCAGCCGCATGGCCGGTGGCCATGCAATTGCTCATGCTCTTGCCGGCAGCGGCCCCGGCGTGGGTAGCGGACATGCAACGTCCAGCCATGAGCAGGCCATCGAGTTTCTCGGGGACCAGGCACCGGTAAGGGACGTCGTGGATCTTCAACTTGGTGAACTTAGCTCCCTTTTGTCCCCCAAAATCCAGGTATCCGGTCCGCCAGGCGATTGCGTCTTCAAACCGCCGGCCGTGCATTGCGTCTTCTTCGGTGATGACGTACAGGCCCTTCACACGGCGGGTTTCGCGCACGCCGACCTGCGGCCCGGCGCCGATCCACTCGATTTGACGGAGACTCGGATTGTCCGACTCCCGCACCGCTTGAATCATCTGAAGCGCCTGGCGGCGGCTGGTGCATTCGGCCTGCGTGCGCTGCACCAGATCGGTCGCATCCAGACGGCCGAGGTCCGCCGTTCCGGCGTGATTGATGTACCAACTGCTGCCGTGAGCGATCGTTCCCAGCTCGATGAAGCCCGCGGGTACCAATGGGTACTTCTTTCTTGCTTTGCGGATGGCTGCCTCAATGTCGTCGAATCGAGTCTTCGCCTTGTCGATGTTCGTCAGCGCCAGTGACAATGTCATGGGCATGAGCTGCTCGGGATCGATCATGACTTCCGCCCCGGCGTAGTAGGCCACGTCTGCGTCTCCCGTGCAGTCCACCACGACGCTCGCGCGAACCGCCATCAATCCCCGCTTGGTGGCAATGACCACGCCGGCGACGCGGTTGTGCTCGACGATCGCATCGGCCGCGCGAACGTGAACCAGATAGCGGACACCGACCGCGTCCAGCGCATCGAGGAGCGCGACCTTCAGGTATTCGACGTTGCACCACAACTGGTGATCGCCGATCTTCACCGCCTGGTCGCCGTAACGGAGCAGGTTATGCACCAGCAACTCGTGGATCGCAGAGCGCGGCTTGCCCCCGGGACGCACCTGGTTGATCGGCATCCCGAGCGCCCACGCCCCGACGCCGCCGAAAAACGAGTGGTTCTCGACCAGCAGTGTGTTGGCGCCCGCACGGGCGGCGCCCAGCGCCGCGCCGATCCCAGCCGGCCCGCCGCCCGCGACCAGCACATCCACTGTACTCAAAACCGGGTACTTCGTCGCCGGTTCAGCCGGGCGCACGGCGCTTGCGCTCTTCCCTGCCAACGCCGCTCCGGCCAGACTCGCCGGAAAGAGCCCTCGCCGGGTCAGACCACGCTTTCTCATCGCACTCTTCTCCGCAGTAAACGGAATGTTGACCAGACGACTATACACCGTTGAACGCAAGACTTGTGGCCCGGTAACGATAACAGCCAAGCTGTGCGCCCGTCATCTCGGATATACTTCAGGCGTGGTGCGGGTGCTGGTCATTTTGAGTGTGATCGTGTGCTCGCTCCGGGCGCAGAGTCTGCAGCAGGCGATTTCGGATGTCGAAGCCGGCCGGCTCGAAAACGCCGAGCAGGCCCTGACGAGATTTCTCGGCTCTCATCCCGATTCTGAGGAGGCCCTTTTCTACATGGGCCTGCTGCATTTTCGGGCGGGTCGCCCAGCCGCGGCGCGCCCGTATCTGGACCGGGCAGTGAAGCTCTCGCCCACCAGCGCGCCAGCATGGAAAGTACTGGGCTTGGTGACTGCGGCGGGCGGCAACCTGCAGGAAGCCCTGACGCCGTTCGGGAAGGCTTGCCAACTCGCTCCGAGCGACGAGGAAGCTTGTTATTACTTCGCACGCAACCTCTACGCTCTGCATCGATACGACCTCGCCTGCGAGCCGTTCGCGCAAGCGTTGCGTGCCGCGCCCGAAGGAATGCGGTCGAAAGTCGACCGGGCTGCGGCGCTGAATCTGGAAGCCTTGGGGCGGTCTGCCGAGGCCGAACGTCATTTTCGAGAAGCCGTCCGTCTGCACCGCGGCGATGGTCGACCCAACGAGGATCCGCACATCGACTACGGAGCCTTCCTGTTCCGCCAGGGCCGCACCGCAGAAGCCCTGCGGACTTTGGAGCAGGCTACCGCCGCACTGGCATCCTCCTCGCGCGCGAACACCGAACTGGGAAGGGTTCTGCTGGAATTGGGGAGACCGGATGCAGCCGCGGTCCAGTTGGAAAGAGCGATCGGGCTGGAGCGAGGCAACTGGACGGCCCGCTTGCTACTCGGTAGGGCTTATCTCCGACTCGGTCGAAAAGAGGAAGGCAACGAACAGATGCGACTGGGCCAAGAGGGGTGGGCGAGGGAACACTACGATTCTTCGATCGTCAAGTAGCGGTCGCCGGCGACCTTTTCCAGCCTTTGCCGCACGCCGCTCGGCCACTCGATCTCGATCGATTGCGCGCCTGCATCCTTGCCCAGGCCAAAGAATACCGTCCGGTCGCTCGCGCATCCGTAGCCCGTGGATGTAGTGACGCGGTTCCACTGCCCGCGCCCAGAGGAGCCGATGACATGAACCAGAGCGCCGAGACCGTCTCGGTTGCTGCGGTGGCCGCGGAGGCGTAGGGCGAGCCAGTGATTTCCTGAGGTCGAGGTGTTGCGAAACAGTTCCGCTCGCTCGTCAATCCGGCTTACTACGGCGTCCACCCTGCCGTCTCGGTCGAAGTCGCCGAACGCCACGCCCCGATGGAACCCCGTCTGCTGAAAATCAGGCCCGGCCCGGGTGCTGACATCGAGAAAGCGCCCGCCGCCCAGGTTCACCAGCACCATGTTCGCCTGACGCGATTTTCGCGGCGAGAACATCTCAGTGTTGTCGTCGATTGAGCTGCAGGCTACAAACAGATCCTTCAGCCCGTCGTTGTTGAGATCGAAAACCCCATTGCTCCAACCGGTGGCCGTCAGGGTCTGGCGCCCCAGCCCGCTGATATAAGTGATATCAGCGAACAGACCCTTGCCGAGGCTGCGGAACAGAGGAAACGTCTCATTGGCTAGGGCTGCGATGAACACGTCCTCGCGGCCATCGTTGTCGATGTCGCGCGCATCGACTCCCATCGAACTGAGAGCCCGGCCATCTTCGTTGAAGGCAAGGCCCGCCCAGAGAGCCACCTCCCGAAATCGGCCGCCGCCCTCGTTCCGAAACAGGAAGTTCGGATACGTGTCGTTGGCGACGAAGACGTCGAGCCTGCCATCCTGGTCGAAGTCCAGGAAGCTGACGCCCATTCCCTTGCCGATATGCGCGGCGATTCCGGAGGACTCCGAAACGTCAGTGAACGTGCCGTCTCCGTTATTGTGGTACAGGCTGTTCGGCAGGCCGGCGTAGTACTTGGGGCTGCAATATGTGCGAACCCCGTTTACGCTGCAGGGGGGCTCCTTGCCGGGGATCCACACACAGTAGTTCACCACGAACAGATCGAGCCATCCGTCACTGTCGTAGTCAAACCAGCCCGCCGCGATCGACCACGGTTTGCGGCGATCGGAGTTGTGAGTCAGCCCCGCCCGTGCCGTGACGTCTTCGAACGTGCCGTCGCGCCGGTTCCGGTACAAAATGTTGCGGTTCACGCCGACGATGAACAGATCGGTGAAGCCATCGCTGTCGTAGTCACCGGTGGCAACGCCGGTGGCGAAGCCTTCGCCCTTCACCCCCGCCTGTAACGTGATGTCCGTGAACGTGCCGTCGCCGTTGTTACGATAAAGCCGGTTGTAGAAAGCAGCAGTGTCCTTCTCGAGTTTCGGTTGCCGCGCTCCGTTGATGAAGTAAATGTCGGGCCAGCCGTCGCTGTTGTAATCAAAAACGGCGACACCGGACACCATGGTCTCGATCTGGTGTTTCTCCGGGGTGGCCGAATTGCGCAGGATGAAGTCGACGCGTGCGTGTGACGCGACGTTCTGGAAAGTTATCGGATCCGGGCCGGCCGGCGCAGACGGGAGCCAGCCGGCCAGGATCGCCAGCGCGGCGCAGCCGCTGGCAACACGAAAACAGTCTCGGATGAACTGAAATTGCATCACTCAGTCGAGCCACACGACCGCGCCCTTGTTCACCTCTGGGATCACGCAGGTCAACGATCCGTTCTTCCATTCGCCCGCGAGTTTCTCGACTTCACCGAGGAACGGCAGAACGTACACGGAGCCTTTTCGGCCGGTTTTGAAGGTGATCCGTACATTGCGCTCCGGCAGTTGCTGTGCCACCTGGCTCGCCTTCAGTCCCTTGAAATTCGCCAGGAACACGCGGGTCTTCCCATCCACCTGTGCAATTTGCGTAGAAATGAATGGCGAGGTCTCCACCTCTACCGCTGGTTTGATCTGCGACATCCCGAGAAGTTTGGCGGCCCAAGCGGTTCTCAGACGCTCGAACTGCGCCTGCTGGTATTCTCCGGAGGCTGCCAGTTCGTTGAATTCCTTCCGCAGTTGCGCGTAGTACTCAGCCCCGGGGCAGCGCGGATAGTACAAGAACTTCCTGCGGGAAGTTCCTGCTCCCTCCTGGGCGGGATCGGCGATGCCCAGCAGCTTGTGGATGGGGTTGGCCGGCTGTTCCGCGCCGGTGTCGTCGTATTTACCGGTCTCGCCAGTCACGATCAGGGTCATTCCCGAGTTGAAACGGGAGCGCAGAACATCCAGTTCCTGTTTTCCGAGGCAGCGGGCCTCGGGCAGGATGAGCACGCTGCCATGGAATGCATCCAGGGTTCGCGGAGTCACCACCTGAAATTCCAGGTGCGATTGCATGAGGAGCATCATGGTGCCCCGGTAGGAGTCGATGAATTCCTTTGAGAAGTAATTGCGGCTTTTCGGGGAGAAATAGACACCAATCGGGCGAATCGGCATTCTCGGCAGGAAGAACACCTTCTCGTGATCCCGGATCCATTGGAAGATCACTTTTCTGGTCTCGATGTCGTTCGAGCCTGACATGACGTGCCCACGCGCGTCCCACGTATTGGTGCCGGCCATCAACTGCGCCGTGGCCAGATTCTTCATCGCTTCGCCCGGAACGATCTCCTTTTCGTTCTCCCACGAGTAGGTCAGCATCCAGGTCGGCTTGCTGCCTGCAAACGCCCGGAACGAATACATCCCGACCATGTCCTGGAACCAGGTCAGCGGCGTGCGCCGGGCGGCCCGGCCACCGGTGCTGTACTCGTGCGCGATCGTGTCTACAACCCGATAGAGGTCGTAGACATCCGTGCCGACGCGGACCGCGGGGTCCTCGATGCCTGGATAAATCTCCGCGATCGTCTTGCACTTCGGGTTCACGGACTTGACTGCGGCATCGATCTGCCTCATGAAATCGGTCAAGGCGTCGATCCGAAAATCGATCCACTTGCGGAAATTGGCGTCGCGGAAATCGCCGAGCTTCAGATCAGTTTTGGCATTCAGTCCCGTCTTCCGTTTGAATGCGGCCACCGTGTAATCGTCGAAGCTCACCCAGGAATCCCCCCATCCCTTGAAGTGGGTCATCCAGTACGGGATGTCAACGTAGACGCCGTCGATTCCGGTAGCGGCGATCTGCCGCACGCGTTCCAGGTAGGTCTTCATCCAGTCGGTCGCAAACGGAGTGAGCCAGACGTCCTCATCGCCTTCTCGCACCCAGAAGGCTGCCCCGCCGCCAAACACGGCAGGTTCGCCAGTGATCTTCCGCTGCAGCCAGTCAGGATGGTCCTTTGCCATCGAGTGAGCTTGGGAGGCGGCCTTCGCCGTGATGCACTCGGTTCCTGCGATATAGACGAACGCGTAGTTGCCGGCCTCGTGCGCTTTCGCGGCGACCGCCCGCAAGGCAGTGAGCTTCTCAGTGGGGTCGAGAAAGCTTTCATAACGGCCGGGGATATCGTTGTCCACCTCGATGCCGAACACGAACGTGTCGGTAGCGCTTCGGACGATCTGGTCGACATTGCTGAGACTTACTCCATGCCCGCCGATTCGAACGAAGTGCGTCCAGTCCTGACGGTCCTGGGACCGGCCCGCCGCCAGCAGAAGGAACGCCAACGCAAAGAGCTTTACCGTGCGCATACAGCCGATCCTCCTTGATGTGTGGGGCAAAAGCGGACACTACCCGTCGCCCCACGGCAGTATACTGCAAAAGCAGTAAGCGCATAACCAGGAGGTGTGTGCATGAAGCGACGAGCTTTCTTCCGGACCGCAGGACTGGCCATCCCCATCGCGGTCAAACCGTCGGCCGCTTATGTTGTCTCCCACAATTGGGACAAGTACGATTTCGGCTCGGGCCCGCCCGTCAAGGAGCGACTCTATCAGGGGCCGTTTCCCCAATACCCTCCTGAACAGATCTTTCCGGGTGGGGACGTGGTGATGGCGACCACGCCGTCCGATGAAGTAGTGCCGAATTTCGGCCGCGGGCTGATTACGTACATCGCTGCGGATATGGGGACAGCCGAAATTCTTGGCGAAGACAAGGCCAAAGCTATCGAGGAACTCGTCAAGCTCCCGCTCGGCCAAAAGCTCTACATCCGTCCGACGTGGCGCGAGGTCCAGCCCCGCCGCGGCCGCCTCGAGTTTCCCGATTACTGGAAACTCACCTTCGATCTAGCCAAGCAATACAACAAGCAAGTAGGTTTCCGAATCCAGATGCGCGCTCCGGACTATCCGGAGGAAGCCCTGCCGGACTTCGTCCTGGAGAAAGTGCCCATGGTGAAACTGGAAGGGCAGTGGAGACGGAACAGCAAGCGTGAATTCCAGGAGCCGCGCTACGACCATCCGGCATTCCAGGAGGCTTTTCAAGAGCTCAACGGGCTGTTGGCAGCGGAACTGAACGGCAACCCGCTCGTCGAGTTCGTAGACACGTTCATGTATGGCTTCTGGGGCGAGGGCCACACCTGGCCTTTCCGGAACAATCCGTTTCCGAATTACCAGACAGCGGAGCGAACCTGGGCCGGCATGTTTGAGAAGCAACTGGAGCAGTGGACAAAGACGCCGCTGGCTACCAATACGCAGCCCGATTTCAGCCTGGTGGGCAATTCCGAGCTCGTCGATCGCACGGTTCGCAGCTACAACTGGCTGCGCACCGACACCATCTTCATCGAGAACGTACAGATCGAGGCGATCGGCAATCGTCCGCCATGGGTGGCGGCGGTTCTCGAAGTCGGAATGTCCGACGGATCACCCAACTCGCTGCGCATCAGTGAAGGGGTGCCGGCAACTGACAACATGATCCAACACGTGCTCGACGTGGGCGCGAACTACTGGTCGCTGTGGAATTTCCACCGGATCAGCGCGGAAGGCATTCTGAATTACTACCGCCAGTACCCGAAAAAGATCGACGAAATCAACCGCAGTATCGGCTACAATGTGCGGCCTTCGTTCGTCTGGGTTTACGAGGGCGATAATCCCGGACTGATTATCGGGTTCGCGAACGATGGAGTTGCCGGCGTGCCCGGGGTGTTACGGGTTACTGTCTTCGGCGAAGACGGCAAAGCGTACGCATCCGGCGGGTTAGACGCGGGATATCCTTTGCCTGGCAAGATCCGGCAGGCCCAGTTCCCGCTGCCGAAAGGCACGAAATGGGAAGGGTTGCAACTTAAGGCGGAACTGGAAGTGAAAGGGGTGCGGCACCCGGTCCGATGGGCGTGTCATCAGAAGACGAACCCTGATGGCTCACTGACCCTTCGCCGCAACCTCGGGCGGGGATAGTTTCCCCGCTCACGGGATCGTCGGACTTGCGAGCCACGAACAGCTATGAATACACCATCCTTGCGCATTGCTCTTTGCTTCGTCGCGGGCATCGCCGCGCTTGCACAGCCGCCCTATGATCTGCTGCTGAAGGGCGGGCACCTCATCGATCCCAAGAACCGGGTCGACGCAATTCGCGACGTCGCGATCTCGAGCGGGAAGATCGCGGCAGTGGCCGAGAAGATCGAGCCCGCGAAAGCGCGCCGGGTCGTCGACGTGAGCGGGTTGTATGTGACCCCAGGCCTAGTCGACATTCATGTCCATGCGTTTGCCGGCACGATGGCGCCGGAGTACACAGGAGCGCTGAGTGTCCGGCCGGACGACTTCACGTTCCGCAATGGCGTGACGACCGTCGTGGACGCGGGCAGTTCCGGCTGGCGCAACTTCGCGGAATTCAAGCAGCAGATCATCGATAATTCCCGCACGCGCGTGCTGGCGATGCTCAACATTGTCGGCCGGGGCATGGCGGGGCGCACGACGGTCGAGCAGGATACCACCGACATGGATCCGGAGCGGACCGCCTCCGAGGCTGCGCGCTATCCAGGGCTCATCGTCGGCATCAAGATCGCCCACTATGCCGGTCCGGAATGGACCGCTGTCGAACGGGCGGTTGAGGCTGGCAGGCGGGCGGATCTTCCCGTGATGGTTGACTTCGCGGAATTCCGCCCCGAGCGGCCGTTTCAGGACCTGGTCTTGAGGAAGCTGCGGCCTGGAGACATTTACACACACCTGTATTTGGGCGCGGTGCCCATGCTCGACCCGCAAGGGCGAGTGTTGCCTTACCTGCTTGAGGCAAGGAAACGGGGAGTGATCTTTGATGTCGGGCATGGCGCAGGAAGTTTCCTATTCCGGCAGGCGGTTCCCGCCGTCCGGCAGGGTCTTGTTCCCGATTCGATCTCGACCGACCTCCATGTGAGCAGCATGAACGCAGGCATGAAGGACATGCTCAACGTCATGTCGAAGTTCCTCAATATGGGCATGTCGCTGGAGGACGTGATTCTGCGCTCTACCTGGAACCCTGCGCGGGAGATCCGCCACCCGGAACTCGGGCACGTCTCGGTCGGATCCTCGGCCGATATCGCCGTTCTGCGAATTGTGGATGGCAATTTTGGCTTCGTGGATTCCAGCCATAGACGCCTCCAGGGCACGAAGAGGCTGGTTGCGGAGCTCACGCTGCGCGACGGCAGAGTGGTCTGGGATTTGAACGGCCTCGCCAGCGACGACTGGGCCAAGTAGCTGCGGCTCTAATTCAACCCGGCTTCGAACTCGATTCGCTGCCCTGTCACCAGGCGGTCGCACTCGATTGTGAGCCTGGGATTCTTGTTGCCCGAGGCGACCATGAACTGACGGGTCTC
>DATIFQ010000498.1:0-4996 GCA_035455185.1 Bryobacteraceae bacterium
CGGAGAGCGGGCGATGATGTCGAGGACGCCGTCCGTATTGCGGTTGTCGAGTTCCTGAACGTGCGGCTGAAGGTCGGTGTAGCCGATATCGTTGTGGATCTTCAGGCCGGCGAAGATTTTCCACTGCTTCTCAGGGCGGAAATCCCCGCGGAAGGTCACGGGTTTGCCCGTGGAAACGACGGTGACTTCGTAGGGCGCGGGTCCGGAGGGGACAGGGACGTCGAGTTCTATGACGCGCTCGCCGAAGTCGTGGCCGGTGTCCTCGCTCACGGAGGAGACGGCCGTGCCGCCAGCGGTGAGGCTGACTTGGACCTTGCCGATAGGCGCTGTGTGATGCAGGACGACCTCGGTAAGCTCCGCGAGTTGACCAGCGTGGCGGCGGAAGAAGATGGTCGGTTCGACGGCGGCGTCGAGTTTCGGGAGTGGCGCGGCCGCCTTGAGCAGAGCGAGCGAGTCGTATTCGATGGCGCCGGTATCGCCCACAAGCGAAATGGCGATTTCGTTCTCGCCCTTTCGAAGAAGTGCGGCAGGGATGGGCATTCGGAGGGACTGGCGGGAATGGAGGATAGAATTGGCCTGCCGCTCGTCGGTATCTTCGGCGGCGGCGCTGCGAAGGCGGAAGGATCCGCGCTTGCCGTTTACGTCGAGCAGGATCGCGTGCGGCGCGGATTCGACGAAGAAGAGGCCGGCATCTAGCGCAGCACCGTGCTGAGGGACGGCGTCCAGTGTGAAGCGGACGCGATAGGAGGCAGGATTGGCTGCGCGGGCGATCTGCCGGTGACGCCAGCCTTCCCTGGGCGTGCTCTTGCCCACGGTGTAGGTGAGATCGTCCGCTGGGGCGAGGCCAAATTCATCGGAAAGGCCGTCGCCCTGGCCGATGCGCCATATGACGTTCGGATCGGGCCGCGCGGGCGCGGGAGCCTGGACGGACTGGCCTGTGTGGACGAGCCACGCGCCGATGAGAAGTGCGCCGAACAAGGTGAACAGGCTCGGGCGGAGCCAGCGGGGTCGCGGCGTGTGGAACATCTCCGAACCTCCAGTCGGCCCGTGCGGCGGCGAACCGGCCGGCGGGCTTCATGGAATGATACACGGAATTCAGCGGGAAACAAGCGGGAAGCGTGAGCCAATCCAAGGAAACGGGTTATCATCAGCAGAGATGAGTCGACTGATGGATCTTCCGAGCGGTGTTGAGGAGATGGTGCGCCTGATCGCGGACCGCTTCTCGCCGGAGAAAATCATCCTGTTCGGATCACACGCCCGCGGTGACTCCGGCAGGGACAGCGACATAGATTTGCTCGTCCTGTTCCGTGAGGTCGACAATCCTCGGCAACGGGCGGCGGAGTTGTACGCAGCCGTAGCCGGGACGACACTGCCGAAGGACATCGTAGTGTCGACCACGTCTCGCCTCGAACGATTCAGAAACGTTGCCAACACAGTCTATTGGCCGGCCGCCCGCGAGGGCAGAGTCCTCTATGAGCGTGCCGCCTGAAGTCGTTGAGGTACTTCGCCAGTGGGTTCGAAAGGCGGAGCACGATCTGGAGGCCGCTCGGCGGATCATGACCGTGGACGAAGGCTGCCCGTATGACACGGCCTGTTTTCACTGCCAGCAGATTGCGGAAAAGTATCTGAAGGCCCTTCTTACTTTGGCGAACATTTAGGCGCCCCGCACTCATGACCTGGAGGCGCTGGCAACTATGCTTCCGTCAGATCGACGCTTGTTGGTGCCGGCGGCGGATCTCGCGACCTCAAATCCGTATGTGGTGGACGTGCGATACGCAGACGATTGGCGTGAAGTCCAACGTGACGACGCGATTCAGTGCCTGAAACTGGCAGAAACGGTCAGGGCAGAAGTTCGGGCGCTGCTGCCTCCCTCGGCCCTCGTCTGAAGGCGGGCAACTCCAGCTCCTAAGACGAGGAAGAAAGGATTAAGGCCCGGCGTGCCCACCAACCTGCACAGCATCCCGACCGTCGCGCACAACGGTCTAGTGGGGGGTGTAGGCTCAGTCTGCGGTGGCGTTTCGCTTTTCGTCGATAGTTAACCCGACGGAGTAAACCGCGTGGCGACACAGGCCAACCAACGAGTCTTCGCAGACCCGTTGGATTGTACCGACGACGGGGTCAACTCCCCAGTACAGTTCCTGCGAAAGATGTCTCGCGAGCTCATCGGGGCTCGTCGCGACCATCGGTCGGGCTATGAATGGAACCTCGGCACAGAGGAAGCGGCCAGAGTCAAGGCCCTAGTCCTCCCGTTTCGCCGCTGGCGACTTCATGTAGCACCGACCTACGCCCGATCTTTGGAGGCTGGGACGAGCAGGAGTTAGACACAACTTGGACATTTGGCGGTAAACTGGCACAGCGGTCAGGAGAGGAGAGAATCAATGGAGAACGGAATCGGAGCGACAAAGCGGCCCCTTGTGGCCATCTTCGTCGTTCTCATCTTAGCTGTTGTGCTACTTGGAACAAACATCTATTTCATTGTGGAAGAGCGTCAACGGCGACAAGCTGTGGCCGATAGTGTACTAAAGAGCATTGCCGATCTTGAGAAGCAGCGGGTAGAAGTATTCTCCGATTATGTCAGGGACCTCGCGTCGTGGGAAACGAAGTCAGTCTATCATCAAATCTACCACGCCAATAATGCTCAGCTTAAGCTGCAGAACCTACTGGTACAAGAGAACCAGCTGATCGGTGTCCTCATCGCTGGGAAGAAGTGAGACTGTGTCCTAGTCGATTTCGGGTTAGCAGTGTCAAGTCTGATGTGAACGATTCGAGTATAGGAAAGCGCAATCTTTTCGTTAATTACTGATGAACTGCTGATTCCCTGCTCGAGAAACGCAATACTGGCGTAATGGCGAAGCTCTTCACCTCTCCAGCTGTGATTGAATAGAACCTGGGCTCAGGAAGAAATGGAGCGAAACCCGAACTCACCATGGAACCCGGCAATTCCAATCGAACTGTCCCCCGCCGAGTTTGAGCTCCAAGTTCGCGAATGGCTCTGCCGGGGCGCAGACCGCCTCACCGGTTTTCACGCTACCCACCAAGGCTGTGTCACTGGCCAGGGTGGCGAATACTCCGTCGATATCCACGCCGAATTGACGCTGTTCTCCGGGGCCCAGATCATAGTATTGGTCGAGTGCAAGAACCAGCGGCGCCCGGTGGAACGAGATGAGGTACTGATACTCGAAGGGAAGCTTCGAGCTGTCGGAGGGCACAAGGGAATGTTGTTTTCAACGTCAGGCTTCCAGAAAGGCGCAATCCTGCTGGCAGGTGCGCGAGGTATCGCAACTGTGACCGTCCTTGACGGCCGTTGGTTGTACGAAACGAGATCCGCAGGGCCTCCTCCTCCGCCGCCATGGATAAAGTTGCCACGTTTTGCCGGCGAGATAATGTCGCCCACCGAGGGCGGCTGGTTATCTGCTCGCATAGACGACGAGCAGGTAGACGGCATCGTCAGATACCTCGAAGGCCGCACCTAGCGGATCGGTGAGTGTTGTATCGTGAAGAACAGAAATGCCCGATATCAATCCCTCCGAGCCCGAACAGGCCTACAGTGAGGACGGCAAAGGCTCCCAGGTGACCGGCCCGCTCGTTACAGGGCCGGGCAAGCTGGGTCCACGCTTTCCGACAGACGAAAACCCTCACGACCTCGTCTGGTCCTGAATGTCCGGCTCCGTTACGCCAGTTTGAACCGGGCCCGACCTGGCCCAAAGCGCCCGATCACGGTCACCAGCAGCCATGCGCCTGCCGCGACGGGAAAACATCGGAGCATCCAGACAAACCCCACGGGGTAGCGATCCAGCGGAAACCAGATCGTCGGCAGTAACGAGACCGCAACGATGGTCAGCACCGAGCCGGCGACGAACGCACCCGCGCTTCTCAGAAGGCTCTTCTGCCAGAGGCCGAACAGCGCGGAAGCGACACCCAACAAGACCGCGAGCACGAGCCCGGCGCCAACCGCAAATGTCTTGTAGCGGCCGAAGTCGCCCGTCAGCGCCTGTTCGTATGCCGCAGTCAACTTGTCCTCGTTCACAGGCTCCGCTGCGCGGAACCCGCTGAAGGCGGGCCGTTCATAGAACTCGCCAAATCGGATCGCACCGTAGCCCGTCACCAGGGCCAGTGTGCACACGTAAAGAATACCCGCGGCGATAACCACCCTGAACATCGACTTCCTCCGTTCGCTCGAGTACGCGCCGGCGACGCTGGCGAGCACGTCGGCGAAGGTCAGCATCCACAGCGCGGTCAGGCCGGTAAGACCCGACCTTTTACCGGCGTCACGGGCCAGGTCACGAAAAACCTGTGTCATCGACTCCCCAAACTCAAGCCGGAATCCTTCGGGGTACACATGAAGAATGAGCGCATAGACACGCACCGACCACGCAGCGATTTGCTTTATCGCCGAGTCGGTCATGATCGGCCCCCCTGCGCTCTCGGCTGAGCATTGATAATCTGCCTGGTGCGCGCCAGCCTCACCAGACCTGCCAGCCGTTCGGCTTCCGCGTTCGCAGCCGCGTGGCCGGAGGGCGTCAACCGGTAGTATTTGCGCCGGGCGTCGTCGAGGTCAGGATCGAAGCGCGATTCGACCTCGCGGATATACCCGTAATCCAGCAGGCGCTTGATCGCGGTGTACAGCGTGCCGGGGCCGAGTCGCACCGAGCCCGCACTGTCGGAGGCAACCTGTTGCATCACGGCATAGCCGTGCCGGTCCTCGTCCGCCAGCGCGAGCAGGATGTAAAACTCCGCCGGCGTAACGGGAGCGGCTTGGGCATTGCGCATATTTCGTTTGACCATGACTATATCGACTGACGATATATGCGATACCGCCAGTGCAACTGCATGTCAAGACCAAGAGCGGGCGGATTGTCGTTAACATGTGATCTGTCCGGTGGAATTCACAGATGATCTGTCCGCTTTGAGGATTGCGGTCTGAGAGGCTGGCTGGGTGAGGGAGACCCGGCAGTACTCGGCCGCCGAGATGGAGCGGATGATGAAACTGCAAGAC
>DATIFQ010000499.1:0-5257 GCA_035455185.1 Bryobacteraceae bacterium
CTCACACAAAACCTCGTGGATCTCGGTCCACGCGTCGAGCATCATCGGCGATTGCATCGCGAACAGCCTCGCGTGGTCGGGCGACGCATCCATCGTGCGAATGGCTGCATGGACATCCTCCAGCGTCGGGAACTCGCATTCCCAGATGAGCGTATTGCCCGGCTCGCGGCCGCTCAGCGGCCTCATGCGCCGCCCGCGAGGCCATCCTTCGCTGCGCCGCTCCAGCTCGGCGAACTGGTTTTCTAATTCGAGAAAGGCCGCTTGCTCGGACACCCTGAATCGCTGCACGAAGCGGAGCACATAAGCCACGACTGTTTACCTCCGGCGGAGACAAGGCTAACAAACTCCGGGATAGAATGGGTGCCTGCTTGTCCCGGCCGGAGGACCGGGGGGATGAATTTCGCTCCAATTGACT
The DNA here is from genome assembly GCA_035455185.1 of Bryobacteraceae bacterium. GTDB lineage: Bacteria > Acidobacteriota > Terriglobia > Bryobacterales > Bryobacteraceae > JAEHDI01. Next base: position 416 of record DATIFQ010000499.1, read on the forward strand.
GGATCATCGTCGTTGTCTATCTCGCCGCCTCGCTGATCATGGGCGTGATCGGCAAGCGTTACGTCGGCTCGATCACCGACTACCTCGTGGCCGGGCGCGAGCTCGGCCCGTACGTCGGTATCGCCACGCTGGCGGCGACAGAGATCGGCACCATCACGTTCATGTACTACGCCGAACTCGGATACAAGTACGGCTTTGCGGCTTTCGCAGCGGCGGTCATCTCCGGCGTGGTGATGATAATCGTGGGCCGCACGGGGCTCATCATCAGCCGCTTCCGCGAACTCAAGCTGATGACCGTTCCCGAGTTCTTCGAGAGGAAGTACAGCCCGGGCCTCCGCATCCTCACCGGCATCCTGGTGGCCACCGGCGGCATTCTCAACATGGGCGTGTTCCTGAAGGTGGAGGGCGAGTTCCTCACTATCGTCACCGGTATCGACCCGCGCTACCTGGTCACGGTCATGACGGTGATCCTGCTGCTCGAGCTGACTTACACCGTTCTGGGCGGCATGGTCTCCGTCGTTATCACCGATTTCATTCAGTACGCGCTGTTGTCGGTGGCCGTGATCCTGGTCTCGATCTGGGCCGTGCTTCACACCGGATGGGACAGCATGGTGACCAAAGTCGTCACCACAATGGGCCACGACGGCTTCAGCCCGTTCACCAATCCACGGTTCGGCGTCACCTTCCTCATTTGGCAGTTGTTGCTTTGGTTCGCTCTTCACACGTGCTGGCAGACCACGGCCATGCGGATGTTCTCGACTCGCAGTCCGGAGATCTCGAAGAAGGTCATGACGTGGACCGGGTTCATCTTCCTCGGCCGCGGCATGCTCCCTATTCTCTGGGGTATCGCCGCGCTTGCAATGCTCGGGACGGGACCGGCGGGGAAAGACGGCGTGCTGCTGCCAGTGGTGGGCGGGCAGGTCCTACAGCCCGTTGAAGCCATGCCCGCGATGCTCGCCCGCATTCTCGGGCCTGGCGTTCGCGGCATCGTGGTGGCCGGTATGCTCGCCGCCACCATGTCTGTTAACAGTTCTTATCTGCTCGGATGGAGTTCGGTGATCTCGCAGGACATCATCCTGCCGGTGCGGCGGCGACTCGGCAAGGGACCGCTCAGCTCCCGGCAGCAAATCCTGCTCAACCGCCTGGCGAACCTCTTCGTCAGCCTGTTCGTGATGTTCTGGGGGCTCTACTATACGCTTCCCGGCGCGGTTTACCTCTATCTGCATATCACCGCGACCATCTACTTGGCAGGCGCATTTACTTGCGCCGTCGGCGGCCTGTACTGGAGGCGCGCGAACGTCGCGGGAGGATACGCGGCGATGCTCCTTGGGGCGGCGGGAGCCATCGTGCCGTACTTCTTCCTGCACTGGGGCGAGAACGTGACGGGCTTCGCCGCCTTCGGACTCGCAGCGCTCGGGTTTGTCGCTGGTTCCCTGCTCTGGAAACGCGGCGACGCCGCGCTGGAGGTTCCACATGCGTAGCTGGCTCACGTTTTGGACGCTGTGGCTGCTGGTGGCGGGCGCGTCGTTCGCAGCCATTACCGTCGTCGTCATCGTGAAGGGCGCTCGCGACCTGCGCGACATGTTCACCGGTCTCAAGCGGAGCCGGGAGGAATGAACCGGAGCGCTATCGGCTGTCGAGATAGCTCGTCACCGCGCCGGTGAGGTCGCTCGCGGCCTGTGCGGTGTACGGTGAGACACTCGGCTCGTAGCCTCCATACTTGAGCTCCTCTTCCGTCACAAGGTAGCCGAGCCAGCCGTTGGTGTAACCGTAGTAGAACGTGTACGGATACGGCGAGCGGTCCCGGATCTCCATCGCAACTTCGCAGAACAGCTCCAGCGGTGCACTCCAGATTGCGATGTCGTCATTGATCCTCAGAAACCGGACGGGCAGGCGGACCAGTGCCGTCCCCGCGGCATCGGTGCGGGTGTAATCACCGAGGTCAGGCGCCCAGCCAAGCCCGGCTTTCCGCGGCGTCTCAACCGTCAGAGAACCGAGCTTGAGGGTTACCTCGGAAGAAGTCGCCGTAATCGTGCGGTTCGCTGCCAGGATCCGGTCGCCGAGCAACACACGGAACTGGCCGAGCCGCCCGCTCTTCGGGTCACGCTGGACGGTGTAGATCGGCGCCACGTTTCCCGCGGCGCCGTTGATGAACAGCATCGGTGCGCCGCCTTTCTGCTCGACGTATTCGCTAACAACGCCGGGCGCGTCACCACTGATCACGAGGCTCTCGCCGCCAAGCACAGTGCCGTGCATCGCGTAGTTCGCGATCAGCACGAGCGGCTTTCCGTCGGCACGGTCGATCCGGAGGATCCCGATCCGCCGATCCACCGGACCGTCCGGGTTCAGTCCCAGGAACGCCTCGCCCTCGACGTCCCGGGCGCGCCTGTTGATGTTCGCCATCGACAGACCCCAGCCGGCGCCAATCCGTGCCGGTTCCAGCTTGGAGCGTGCCTCGATCACGCCGTCGATCAGCCGTTGCTCGACCCAGGCCCAATATTCTGTATCGCCCTCGTGCTTGTAGCGGTTGCCCATGAAAACGGCCGGGAGTCCCGGTGGCCCGAGTTCGGGAGCCGAGTGAGTGTGCGTGAACGTCCACCAGACATTCAGCGGCTGGATACCTGTCCGCTTCTCGAGTTCGCCAGTGACTTTGTCATATTCCGACGGCGAGATCAGGCAGATATCCGAGGAGATGAGGAAGAACTGCGTCTTGCCATCGTCCATCGCGACGATGCGGTGGTAGATACGATCGTGCACGCTCGTCGACTGGCGCGCGCCGTAGCCAAGCAGCCACTGCGGCCGGTCCGGTGTGATGTCCACCTTGACTACCGACGCCCGGAAGCCGCCGCCCGCACGCAGACACGGCGCAACCAAAAGCGCCAGAAGATACATTCCCAATGCTCGTCTTGCTCTCAAGATCGCCTCCTTCAGTCCGGTAAACCCAGCGCACGCCGTCCCTTTTCCGTGACCCGGTTGGAAGACCAGGCCGGCTCCCACACCGGTTCCACCACCACCTTCCGCACGCCCGGCAACTTGAGCAGCCGGTCGCGGATTGGCTGGAGATTGCCCCCCGATCCCCAGGCGAAGTAACCGTGTCTCGGCCGCCCTCGGTGCGGCATGGTCATCACAACGTGGACGGTTTCACCCCGCACTCGCACATCGTAGATCAGGCCGAGATCGACCACGCTGACGTCGGCCGTGTAGAGTTGGTAATCCTTGCAGTCGGCCAGCGCCTCCCAGATGCGCTGTTTGTCGATCACGCTGTCAGCAGCCTCGCCCGGACGGGCGAGACTTCCCGGAGTGGCTGAGGCGTCGGATGGCAGGTCCCCCCCGCGCAGCACGAGCGGGTTGATCAAGCGCTGCCGCCAGCCCTCGGCCATTTCCGCGCCTCCCTGCTCGGGGAACGGGAGTACGAGGTAGGCGTTCTTCTGCCGCAGCACCGAGCCCTTGGGCATCCGCGCATTCTGGAAGAGCGCTCGGCTCCAGAGCGGCCCGTGCCACTTGTAATAGAGCTGCGGCGCGCCGGTGTGTTTCAACCCATCGACTCCCTCCGCCTCATGTTTCAGGAACAGCGCCAGAAAGGCATCGCGGCTCACACGGTGGAAGAAGCCGGTCGCCCAGAGGTCGTCTTGCGCGGCCGCATCCACCGGTCCCGTGCGTAGTTTGCCGTTGCGGCCCATCCAGAGCGTATCGGTGAATGAGTGCCCGGAGAAGACCCATTCGTCGTCGCGCAGATAGGTGATCTCCATATCCTTGATCACCTCCATGCTGCCTTCCTTGATGAAGTACGGCGCACCCGCGTAGAAACGGTACTCGACGAAGATGTTCATCCGGCTCGGTGTGAACAACGGGTGGATGGTCGAGTTGGGGAAGCCCCAACGGCGCACGGTGACGCAAAGCGGTCCGCGGATCACTTCGTAGTCTGGGCAGGTGGGCCAGTTGGTGATCCGGAACTTCTGGAAGTTGTTCGAGGCCACGTAATCGTGTGCCCAGTCGATGCCGGGCGGCTCGCCATGCCCTTCGCCGCCGGCGAACAGCTCGAGGCCATGCTCACGCTTCAGTTTCAGGCGTTCCAGTTGCCCCATTTGCCGGGAGAGGGAGGCGACATAGTAGTCGTTTTCGATATCCAGGCCGAAACCCTCGCCCGACACCGTCAGGTCGCTTGGATAGCTGGGGAGTTCCGCGTCCGGGTTGCCATAGAAGACGAGGTAGGTCGTTCGTCCCGACGCTAGGACGTGTGCGAGAAACTGCACGCGGGCGAACAGCGTCGTTTCTCGCCGCACGTCACCTGACACCTGACAAGCGACTTCACGCAGCCCGCCATCCGGTTCGACGCGCGCGATGCGCACCTCGCGGCGAAGGGAGTCCGCCTGGTCTCCGCGAAAACCGATCAGCGCCTCGACTGGTTCGCCGCTCCGCTCCGCGCCGGCGGTCTCCTGAATGTCAAGCACCTTGTAGTAGCGCCAGGTGCGGGCCCAGCGCCGCCATGGTTCGGGCATATCGCCAACCGCCCCGAACGTGTCAGGCGCGATGACGGCCTCTCCCGAGCTCTCCTGGTCATGCTGTTCGAACTGAAGCGTCTCCCGAAGCGAAGCGGCCAGCGCGCGCGACAGCCGGTAGTCCCGTTTCCGATACGCCGCCGCCAGAAGCCGCAACTTCTCCTCGACACTGTCCGTCCGGTCTTCATACTTCGTCTCATGGATCGACTGCGCGGTCTGTGCCTGCTGGTCCGTCTGGCCCGCCGGTGCGGATTGGCTTGCCGCCAGGCCGCCCGCCATCGCCGTCATCTTGAGGAATCCGCGCCGTCCCGTTGCCGTCGGGTCGCTCATATCGCCTCCCAAT
>DATIFQ010000500.1:0-2573 GCA_035455185.1 Bryobacteraceae bacterium
GTGGACCCGGAAAGTCTCAGCAGTTTCGTGATGTCCTACCAGAAGGTGACCGTCCTGACGCTGGGGGAATTGTGGGCCATCCCCATCATGCTGCGCCTGGCCCTGATCGATAATCTCCGGCGCGTCGGGGCGCGGATTGTCGCCGGAAGCATCGACCGGGACCTCGCCGCCCGCTGGGCGGATCAGATGCTGGAGATCGCGGAAAAGGATCCGAAGAGCCTGATATTGCTGACCGCGGACATGGCGCGGTCGGACCCGCCGATGCTGAGCTCGTTCGTCGCGGAATTCGCCCGCCGATTGCAGGGACAGAGCACGGCCCTGGCGTTGCCGCTCACCTGGATCGAACAGCGGCTTTCCGAGTCCGGGCGGACGATCGAGCAGCTGGTGCGGTCGGAGAACCAGCAAAAGGCCGCCGACCAGGTTTCCATCAGCAACAGCATCGGCAGCCTCCGGTTCCTGGGGGCGATGGACTGGCGCGCATTCGTCGAGACGATGAGCGTCGTCGACCTGGTGCTGCGCGAGGACCCCGGGGGAGCTTACGGCCGGATGGATTTCACCACCCGCGACCGCTACCGCCATGTCATCGAGAAGATCGCGAAGCGGAGCCGGTTGCACGAAGCCGATGTGGCGCGCGAGGCGATCCGGATGGCCGTTGATGGCGCGGCAAGGAACGGGCCGGACGATCGCTCGGCGCATGTCGGGTTTTACCTGATCGACAAGGGATCGCTGCGGTTGGAACGGGCGGCCGGGGTGCGCCTGCCCCTTCTCGAGACCCTCCTGCGGACGGCAGGCCGGTGTCCCCTGCTCCTTTATCTGGGCTCGATCACGTTGTTGGCGGCCATCTTTTCCGGGGCCTTGCTGGCGAAGGCGCATGCCGGCGGTTTGCGGGATTGGCCGCTCGCCCTGTTCGGCGCCCTCTCCCTGCTGTGCGTCAGCCCGCTGGCGGTCGCGCTGGTGAACTGGTTCGCCACGTTGCTCGTGAAACCGGTTCCGCTGCCGCGAATGGATTTCTCCGAAGGAATTCCGGCGGAATCGCGCACCCTGGTGGTGGTCCCGACGATGCTCACGAGCCCTCGCGGCATCGAATCCCTGCTCGAGTCCCTGGAAGTCCGATTCCTCGCCAATCGGGATGAGAACCTGTATTTCGGCCTGCTGACGGATTTCCAGGATGCGAACGAGGAATCGGTCCCGGAGGACGGGGAGCTTGTGCGACTGGCAAGGGGGGGGATCGAAGAGCTGAACGAGAAGTACGGGGGCGCAAAGGGAGACCCGTTCTTCCTCTTTCACCGGCCGCGCCGATGGAATCCGCAGGAGCGGACCTGGATGGGCCACGAACGCAAGCGGGGGAAAATTGCGGAGTTGAACCTGTTTCTTCGCGGAGGGGCACGGGATCGCTTTTCCATCGTCGTCGGCAATACGGCGAATGTATCCGGCGTCAGATTCGTGATCCCCCTCGACACGGATACGCAACTGCCGCGCGACTCCGCGCGGCAGTTCGTTGGAGCGATGTCGCACCCGCTGAACCGAGCGCGGTACGACGAGCGGAAGCAGCTGGTCGCCGAGGGGCACGGCATATTGCAGCCGCGCGTGGCCGACAGCCTGTCCGGCACGAACCGGTCGCGATATGCGCGTCTGTTCGGGAGCGAACCGGGTATCGACCCGTACACGCGCGCCGTCTCCGATGTGTACCAGGACGTGTTCGACGAAGGCTCCTTCATCGGCAAGGGGATCTACGACGTCGATGCGTTCGAGCAGGCCCTCAAGGGACGGCTGCCCGAGAACCGGATTCTCAGCCACGATCTCCTGGAAGGGTGCTACGCGCGGGCAGGACTGTTGAGCGATGCGCATCTTTACGAGGAATATCCGTCCAGCTACATCGCCGACGTGAACCGTCGCCACCGATGGATCCGTGGGGATTGGCAGATTGCCGGGTGGCTGCTGTCGCGCGTTCCCGGACCCGGCGGCACCCGCCGCAGGAACCCGCTCTCCGGGCTGTCCCAATGGAAGATCTTCGACAATCTTCGGCGCAGCCTCGAACCTTCCGCATTGACACTCCTGTTGCTGCTGGGCTGGAACTCCTTCTCCTCCCCCTGGGTTTGGACCTTCCCGGTGCTCGGGATCCTCCTGGTTCCGTCCGTATTGGCCTCCGCCCTGGAAATGCTCCGGAAGCCCGCCGATACGCTGCTGCGCCAGCACCTTGCCGCCGAAGCGCGCTCCGCCGGGCGGCGCTTCGCCCAGGTGGCGGTTACGCTCGCTTGCCTGCCGTACGAGGCCTATTTCGGACTGGATGCGGTCGTACGCACGGCCTGGCGGATGCTGTTCACGCACAGGCGGCTTCTCGAATGGCGACCGTCGGGGACCCCGGACCCCGATCGCGGCGAGGGCCTGGCGGCCTTTTGTCGAACAATGTGGATCGCCCCCGTGATCGCCGTCGCCGCGGCGATCCACCTCGGGGTTTCGAGGCCGGTCGCGCTGGCGACGGCCGGGCCCATCCTGGCCCTGTGGTTCGCTTCCCCCGCCATCACCTGGTGGATCAGCCGCCCGCTCGCTCGCCGCAGGGCGGCCCTGTCGGC
>DATIFQ010000501.1:0-51500 GCA_035455185.1 Bryobacteraceae bacterium
CGGCCATGAACGCCTTCCCACTGTTTCTCCTCAAGGACGAACCGGGTTCGGTCGGCAAGTGCGTGCTCCGCCTTTTCGCAAGCACTTCGCATGATGAACTCGGTGACGTTGACGCCCTGGCAGTCCGCGGCCACTTTGATCAGTTACTCGTCCGATGCGGTAGCGCGGAGTTGGAACCGGCGATTGCGAGGTCGTTCGGGCGTTGAGATTGCCATGGATTGCCTTTTTCCACATTGTACTGCCGGCGTACTCCAGGGACCAGTGGGATCTGCCGTCTTGATCGGGCCAACTCTGAGTCGCGGGGGAGGCAGTATACTGTGTGGCAGCTTGCATTGGGAGGCGATATGGTTCGCAAACTCACCCGAATCGTTGCTCTAGTTGCTCTTTGCTCCCTCTTCGTTGCCGCGGATGATAGCGGCAAGCGCGTGTTCTCCGTCATGACCCGGAACGTGGATAACGGCACCGACCTCCTGTACGTCCTCGGAGGCGTGCCCGGCGCAATCAGCTTGACCTTCGACGAGGTCGTCGCCAGCAATATCCCGGCGCGTTCGGCACGGTTGGCCACGGAGATCGCCGCCGAGAGGCCGGACTTGATCTCGCTTCAGGAAATCAGCGTCTGGACCAAACTTTCCGCGGCGGGCCAGCCGGTGCTCGTGCTCGACCTACTGGAAGAACTCATGGCTGCACTCGAGGCTCGCCGGTTGCGCTACGACGTCGTGGCCGTGAACAATCTCGCCAATATCACGCAGCCGCTCGAAACCGGAGACGGCTACGTGAACCTGCTCGATCGCGACGTGGTTCTGGCGCGGCCCGAGCTGCAGATCTCGAACGTCAGCACCAACCTGTATGCGGTATTCCTTCCCTTCGGCCCGTTTCCGGTCTATCGCGGCTGGATCTCGGCCGAGGTCAACGACGGGCGGAAGAAATTCCGGTTCGTTAATACACACCTGGAGAGCCTGCTGACGTCGATTCAAGTGGCACAGACCGGCGAGCTCATCCAGGTCTTGTCGCAGGACGACCTGCCGCTGGTGCTCGCGGGCGACTTCAACTCGGACGCCAGCGGTAATCCGGCAGCGCTGGATAAGCCCGACAGCGTGTTACTGCTGCAGCAGGCCGGATTCACCGAGGCCTGGCAGGCGCTTCACGCGAACGATCCCGGCTACACGTGGCCGCTGTTCCTCGAGGACCATTTCCCGGCGCCGCCATTCACTTCGCCGGCGGCGCCGTTCGAGCGCATCGACCTGGTCTTCGTGCGTGGGCCAGTGGAAATCCGCGCCGTCGAACGGACCGGGCTCGTTGTACCGTACGGCTCCGACCACGCCGGCGTCGTGGCTACGCTGAAGCTCGAGCCGTAGTTGCGCAAAGCCGGACGCGTCGATGGTACGATGAGGTTTCAATCCCATTGTTCTGATGAAAAACCTCGTGTGTCTCGCCGGCGCGCTGCTGTGCGGCGCCTCGCTCCATGCTCAGACCCAGACTCCTCCGGCTCCTCAGCAAGAGGTGCGGCGGAAAGCTTATGTCCGCCGTCTCTCGCTCGGCGCCACGCTCAGTGTCCTCGGCCTTCGTCTCGTGCCCGACCGCACAACGTCGGTGGTGACGTCGTCGCCCGCGTTTGACGCCATCTACACAACAACAGGCGCGTCAAAGCGTGTCGGGTACGGACTCAATCTCCAGGCGGCGGTCACAGACCGTTTCGCAGTGAACGCGAGCCTGTTCCTGCGCAAAGCCGGATACAAGATGAACAGCGACATCATTGAGGGCACGGACGATCCCAATACCAGCGCCGACGAACGCACGCTTACCGTGCGGAATGAAGACACCCGGGTCAAGTTTTACGACCTCCCCGTCCTCGTTCGCTACTACGGCAAAGACCGTCATCAGAGGGGTCCGCGCTGGTTTGTGGAAGGCGGCGGCGTTCTCCGCAGGGTGTCCAATATCCGTACCTCGATCGACACAACAATTGGCACCGGCGATAAACAGTGCTGTGATACTACTCCAAGGACTCCGGAACGGCGAACCTTGCGGGGATTTGTCGCGGGAGCCGGAGTGCAGTTGATTGACCCGGTCGGAATCCGCGTTGTCCCCGAAGTGCGCTACACGCGCTGGGCGGGACATACGTTCAACGCGTTCTCCACCATCACTGAGCGCAACCAGATCGAGGGAATGATCTCGCTAACTTTCTGACGAACCCACTGAAGTCCAACCAGGGAACCGCTACCGCGGAGGGGAGGGCGAGAGGGGCTTCGTTTCCCGGAATCGCTTTCGGGCCTCGTAGAGCACAATCCTACCCTTGATCGCGTCCGCCAGAGATCCGTTGTTCGACTTCTCAGCGAGCGCAAGAGCGCGGCGGGCGGTTTGCGTGGCAGCGGAATATCGGCCCGCCTCGGCGTAAGCGGCGGCGAGCGTGTCGAGGATCTCCGGATCCCGGCCGCCGGACAGACGGACAGCCTGTTCCGCGAATACGACAGCCTCGGCTCCGTTTCGGACCGAAGCCTTCGGAGACGTTGCCAGAGCCCAGGCCGCCTGGGTCAGTACTGACACACGCGTGGGTTCCAGGCGGAGTCCCTCGCGCCATTGAGCGACAGCGTCGAAGGTCTTCCCCTGCATGTAGAAAGCGCTGGCCAGGTTAAAGCGGGCTTCGGCGAACTCCGGGTTGATTTTCAGCGCCTTTTGAAACTGCGAGGTCGCTTCGTTGAAGCGCTCTTTACGCAGTAGGAGGGCCCCCAGATTGTTGTAGCTGGCCGGCGACCCGGGGTTCACCTCCAGGGCCCGCTCGAAATGAGAAATCGCCTCGTCGAGCTTCCCCCGCCGCAGCAGCACCGCGCCCAGATTGCTATGCGCCCGGCCGTCCCCAGGACTCATTACGAGCGCCTGCTTCCAGGCAGCGATGGCCGCGTCGTCCTGGCCTTTTTCCGTCAGCTCCCAGGCACGCTCGTACAGGCGGTAGAATTCGACCGCCGGCACGTCGATCTTCAGCAAGCCTTCGGGGGGTATGTTCACGAACTCGGGGATGTTGACCGCCCGGTTCGCCGCCGTTGCATTGTCGACCAGGATGGGCGGACTGTCGCGGCCGTCCTCGTCCAGGTGAGTCAGGTACATCTGCGTGTACGGCGAGCGGGCTTTGGAGGAAAAGACGAGCCAGCGGCCGTTGGGCGAGAAGCTGTGCCAGGAGTTCATGAGCGGGGTATTACAGCGCATCCGCCGTGCCTCGCCGCCTTCCACCGGAACTATATAGAGTTTGCTGTCAGGCCGCATCAACTGACCGTTTCGGCACTGCACGAAGACGAGCCACCGGCCGTTGGGAGAGACCTTCGGGAAGCAGTTGCTCGTGCCGTTCCCCGAAGCGCCGGCAATCGGAGTTGCCTCACCGCCCTTGCCCTCGTTGAACGGAATCCGGTAGAGGTCGTACTGAATCGGGGTCTCGTTCGGATCGCCGGCGAATTCGGCCATTTTTCGTCCGACGGGATAAGGCTCCCTCGCCCTGGCCCTGGCGAAGACTATGTACTTGCCGTCGGGGCTCCAAACGGCATCGGTCTGCACGTAGCGAGGGGAGTCAGCGCCCGGCAGGGATTGAATACGGCGCGAGTCCCGGCTGTACCACGCAAGTATTCCGCGTGTCGGATAGAAGACCTGAAGAAAGCGGTAGTCCTTGAAATTGGCGACATAGTAACTGCCGGCCAGATCGGTCTTCTCGCCATTGAGAGAAGTTACGACGAACCGCCCGTCCGGCGAAACCTGCGACATGAAGCCCACGCGCATCGGGGACGCCGGGCGGTCGCGAAACGAATCCCATGAGATCACGTCCTCGTTGTGGATGGACATCTGGGGGGAGATCGAGGCAATCGCGTACATGCCCTTGTCGTTCCGGGGGCCGTCGAGATCCAACCCTAATGTCTTGCCGTCGAGGGAGAACGAATGGCAGTTGGCGCACGTCGGCAGGCCATCCAGAAGCAGGCGGCTGCGGGGCTCCGCGATGTTCCGCAGCCTCCAGGCAACCAGCGGTATCGCGCTCGGGGGCAGGGGTTTAATGACCCCCTTTTCCAATTCCGAGGGCATCAACGGCACATCACGGTAAAAGACCGGTGCACCGACGGGATCTTTTGAGGTTCGGATGCTGACTTGCCCCCTGGAAACCGGCTGATCCGGATTTGTGCCCCGTAAACCGGTGATAGCCACCGTCGCAGGGTGGGTGGTCGAGCGCGTCTTGATCGCCGCCCAGGTTTCGGCGTCTGGCGTCCACGTTCGCGCCGCAGCCTGCTGCGGCGTCAGCTTCGGCAGCTCGTTTGTGTTCGCGATGCAGCGGGGATCGATTTCACCGATCTGCAAGCGCTCACCAGTCGACATTGCGCGGATGGCGGCGGAGCCGTCCGGGAACGTGACATCAACGCGCCACAGCCTGGCGCTCTCCGTGGCGTCTCGCCAAAGAAACGTGGGGGGTATGATCTCCGGAGGGAAGATCGATCCTTCCTCCGGGTAGTCAATCGTGATCGATGCGAGGGCGGCGTTAGAGTGTCCCGGTGATCGGGAAGGGTCGGACGGACGGACCGTTTGCCGGGCGACGAGCAGACCCACCGCCGTGATCACGACACCGATACCCAAGATGCGACTCGCGATGCGCGCCACGAGACCCCCAGAGTCTGATGCTTCGAGCAAGCCTACCGAAGCTTAGAATACAACAGGACGGCCGCCGCCGAAGCGGAGGACCGGCCTGCGAGGTTACTCCAGCGCCCTCATTAAGAAGTAGTCAGGGGAGTGGGCAGGAGCGTGATAAAGCGACTTCAGTTCCTCGTCGAGCTTCATAAGAGTGATCATGCAGCCGGCCATTTCCTGGCACGTAAAGAACGGACCGGCGTGCGTCGCGTGAACGGAAATCCCGTATTCGGCTAGAACACGGTGCGCAGCTCGGGCCATTATGTACAACTCCATGTACGTTGTGGCGCCCATGCTGTTCACGAGAAGCAGGACTTCGTCACCGGCGCGGAACGGCAGGTCGGCAACCATACGGTCGATCATCCTGCGGCAGGTTGAGTCTGCGGAGGCCATCGGCTCCCGACCCACCCCGGGTTCGCCGTGCATTCCGATGCCGATTTCCATCTCGGACTCGCCGATCTCGAACGTCGGTTTGCCGGTCTGCGGCACAGTGGCGCTGGTGAGCGCGACCCCGAGCGTGCGGCAGTATTCCCTCGCACGCTCGATCACGGGAACCATGCCGGCAAGCGAAGCGCCACGCTCGGCAAGTGCCCCAGCAATCTTGATTAGGAACACATCGGCAGTCATGCCGCGGCGTTCCTCTTTGCGCGCGGGCGGAGCGGAAGCGATGTCGTCCCAAACCCGCAACTGGAACGTGGGGATCCCTTCTTCGGCGAGCATCTCGCAGGCGATCCGGAAATTCATGTTGTCGCCGGCGTAGTTGCCGTGAATCATGCAAACGCCGGCACCGCGATGAACTGCACCGGCGCCGGCGACGATCAGATCCGGCGACGGGGCGGAGAAGATGTCGCCACAGACGGCGGCGTCCGCCATGCCCGGCCCGAGAGCGCCGAGAAAGAGAGGCTCGTGCCCGCTGCCGCCGCCGGTGAGAACGGCGACGCGGCCATCTGGAATGTCGCGGCGGACGGCGACTGTTCCTTCGCCCACCCGGATAAGGTTGTACTGCTTCCCGTATGCGGCAAGGAAGCCTTCGAACAGTTCTTCCCGTACTCTGTTGGGATCATTGATCAACTTTTTCATGCTCTTGGCTCCTCTTCGCGAATCGCATCCGCGACGGCGGTGAGAATGATCGCCATGGTATGCGCTCCTGGGTCGGGATGGCCGATGGACCGCTCGCCGAGATAGCGGGCGCGCCCTTGGCGTGCGACGAGTCCGGCAGTCTCACGTGCTCCACCTGCTGCGGCCTCGGCTGCCCGGTGCATCGCACGTCGGAGTGGCACGGCGTCATCGGCATCACGACGGAGCGAATCGACTGCCGGAGCGAGTGCGTCCAGGAGTGTCTTGTCGCCTGGCCGCGCGCCGCCCAGGCGAGTGACTCCGTCCAGGCTCGCCTGTAACATCACCGCCATGGTGGGTGTGTCTATCTCGCCGCTGTCACCGCAGGCTTTACCGAGCTCGGAGAAGAAAGTGGCCAGAATCGGACCGATAGCTCCGCCGGTGGAGGAGAGCAAGACTCTCCCACACTGGCGCAGAATCGGGCCGGGGGCCAGTTGCGCCCACGCGAGGATGTTTTCCTCGACCGCCTCGAATCCCCGGGCGACACTCACGCCGTGATCGCCGTCACCGCAGGCAGCGTCGAGGCCCGAAAGCCAGTCCTTTTGTTCCCGCAAGCGCTCACCCATGAGAGCGAGGGCGCGGATCAGCGCCGGAGCGTCCATAGCTGTCGGGACATTCTATCGCTATCGGCTCCCACGGCAGGGAACACAAATCCCGCGAGTACAGCAAAAAGCACCGGCTGCGGCGTCAGTTCATCGTGGGCTTGATCCAGGTCAACTGGACGCCACCGAAACCCCGAGCCAAAACCAATTCATTGCCGTCCGAGCCGATCAGAATGCCGTTATCGCGCGGCGTCTCCCGCATTATCTTCCAGTCGCCGCTTTTTCGGTCGAGGCGCGCGAGCCGGAAGTGCTTGTCGTCTGTGGAGCAGCTCCAGCAGAGGGCATAGAGTTCACCATTCACCGTAAATCCCAATGAGTATTTGAAACGGCTGTAGTGGTCGTCGAACTCAGCGCCGTCAATCTTCCGACCCAGCGGAACCGGACCGAGAGTCCACTGGCCGACGATCTCGCCTTTCAGGTTCAGTTCCGTCCAGACCTCTGGTTTATCGTCTATGCGGAACGACAGAATTCCAATCAGGCCGTGAGCGGCGCGCATTTTCCAGCGTCCGTGGCCTCCAGACACAAAGCCCTTGTCCACCGACGTGCGCTTGACCGCTCCGAGGATCAGTGTTCCGTCAAGTCCGTACTTTCGGATCAACGGGTAGTCGGCTTTGTCTTCTTCCAATATCCGGTCTGCGTCACGCTGCCAGCCAGCGGTCCAGATCCGGTCCTCTTCATCGAGGCAGATTTGCAGTGGCATGTACAGGCCGGTCTGGATGAACCGGCGGATCTTTCCTGCTGGGTCGAGGATCGCGATGGCCCCGCCGTAGCCTCTTTCGGCCGGCGTATGGATCAGGGCTAAGACAGCCGTACCGTCCCGTTTCATGGCGACGTCACTAATCGAGACGGTTTCGGTGCCGGGGAGCTTGAGCTCAATGTCGTGAATGGACTTACCGTCGCGGTCGTGGACGATGAGGTAATTTCGGTTGCGGATGGCGATCAGAAAACCACGGTCCACAACGACCATGGGCTGGGTGAAGGAGTTGCTCATAGCGACGGTGGGATAGAAGACCTCCCGGACCGAGTCGCCGGAGTGTTGTGCGATGGCGGGTGAAGGCGGAAGGCAGAGTGCTGCAAGAACGAACCAAGGAGCTTGATAGCGCATGGAGCGCCTCTTTACCAGGATATGACACACGAAACCACGCGAGCGTGGAGGCAGGGTTGCAGGCTCCGCTCTGATTCGGCGTGCGCGATTTCCTTACGGTATAACCGGCAGCACGATATGCGAGGCGTGCTGCGGGTCGTGGTAGACGCTGTTTTCCGCAATCGCCCATCGACGGTTGTTATTAAGCGGCTCGCCAGTGTTTGGGTTCAGGTCGAAGCGCGGGAAGTTGCTGCTGGAGATATCGAGCCGGATACGGTGGCCTTTGCCGAAAACGAGGGAGGTCGGGTACATCTCGATGGTCACCTTCGTGATCTCTCCCGGCTGCATCAGCTTCGAAAGCTCGACGGATTCTCGATAGCGGGCGCGGATGATGCCGTCGGCGACGTTGAGGTCCACGCCGGCGGGGAAGTCCCTGTTGGGCGGGTAAACATCGACCAGTTTGGCGGTGAAGTCGGTGTCCGGCGCGTTCGAAGAAACCCAGAGGTTCACAATGAGGCGGCCGGTGACTTCCATCGGTGATTCCAGCGGATCGGTCTTGAAAACCAAGACGTCATTCCGTGCCGAGAGCGGCAGGGTATCCTTGCAGGACCAGAGTTCCTTGCGACACTTCTGGTCGGCCGCGCCACGGGGCATCAGCAGTCCTTCGGATGACACGTTGCCGCCGATCGTCGGCACCGGGTCTCGCGGATCGAAGAGATACCGCGTCGGAGGAGCCTGCACTGGCGGCGCCGCCGCCAGCCGTCCGCCGGTGTGAAGGTAGAACGATGTCGGCTTCGCCCTCGCCAACGGCCATTCGCGCTCGTCTCGCCACTGGCCGCCGACAAACACCCGCCCTTCGGTCGTCTTATGCCCGTCGCCGCCTCCCATGACGAAGATGCGTACCGGGGTGTCGCGATCCACACCGTTGTCCGAACCCTTCAGCCACCAGTCGAACCAGCGCAAGCGCAGCGCGTTAAAGTCAATGGCCGCGTCCGGGCCGAATTCCGCTTCGCCGGCGAAACTGGCGGTCTGCCCGCCATGTGTCCACGGGCCCATGATCAACCGCTGCGGGCTCTTCTTCGCGCGCGCGAGCTCCACGTAGTTCAGGTTGGCGACTTGCAGCCCCCAAGAGTCATACCAGCCGCTGACGTGGTAGACGGGAATGTCCTTGTATTCGGCGATATGGCTCACGACGTCGGACCCGCAGTTCTTCCAGAACTCGTCGTAGTCGCCATGGCTCATTGCCTCGATAAGCCAGCTTTCATACTCCGGAGCAAAGCGCAGCGGCGTTGTTCCCGGACGGAGCGGCAGCGCTTTGATGTATTCGATGACGTGGTTTCGCAGGTCGGCGAGGGCGGCGCGGGTAGCGGGGTCGGAGGTCGGGTAGTGTTGCGGGACCGTCGGGCCGTAGCCTCCGCTGGGACTGTTGCCGAGGGAGAAGATCCAGTTGAAGAAACGCAGCTCGAAGGCGCCGTGGTGACGCACTCCGTACAGGCCGGGGTTGGACATCGAATCCACGGGGACCATCGCTGCGAGATACGGCGGGTTGCCCATTGCAAGCGCATGCTGGGTTCCTCCCGGATACGAAGTGCCGACGGTGCCGATCTTTCCGCTGAACCAAGGCTGCTTGCCAACCCACTCGGCGGTATCGTAGCCATCGCGGACGTCGTCGCGATGGGGGAACCACTCTCCTTCCGAGCCGTAGCGCCCGCGCACGTTCTGGCCGATGGCGATGTAACCGCGCGGGACGAAGTACGACGCCCAGGACTCGATCGTGTGGGAACCGTACGGCGTGCGCTCCAGAATGACTGGGAACTTGCCGGGAACCGGGACACCGTTGCGGGCAGGGAAGTAAATGTCCGTGCTGAGTCGTGCGCCGTCGCGCATCGGGACCATGACCTTCTTCGCCGTCACGATGTCGTACTGCGGTGTGGATTGGGCCGCGGCGAGGGCCGCAATCACGAGAAGGAAAGCAAGCCGTCCTGTCATGGGAGCCAGTGTATCTCTCCGTGCGGATTTTCACGTGGTAGACTTTCCGAAACGCAGCTCAGACCGAGCGCGCATTGGACGTCAAGGAGGGCACCATGAAAGAACCAGAACGTGGCAAGGAGATCCTGTACCTCACCCGGCAAGAGGTGATCGACATCGGCCTGACCAAGAAGGACATCCTGGAACTGGTTCGGGCGGCGCTGACCGAGCACGGCAACAAACGCTGTGAGATGCCGGCCAAAATTGGCATCCATCCCTTGAGAGACACGCTGATGCACGCCATGCCCGCCTGGGTTCCAGCGCGCCAGGCCTGCGGAATCAAGTGGGCGGAATGCTTCCCCGACAACTACGAGAAGTACGGCTTGCCGCAGACGAGCGGGCTGATGGTGCTGAACTCTCCGGAGACTGGCTGGCCCATCTGCATTCTTGACGCGATCTGGGTGACCGCCAAGCGCACGCCCGCCGTAACTGCGCTTGCCTGCGAGTCGCTGGCCCGGAAAGATACCGCGGTGGTGGGAATCGCCGGAGCGGGCGTGCAGGGCAGGGAACACGTGCTGGTGCTCCCTGAGGTCCTGCCGAAGCTGAAGAAGATCAAACTCTACGACAAGTTCCCGGAGGTTACGCGAAAGCTGATTGCTGACCTTCAGCCCGAGGTGCCCGGGGTCGAACTCGTGGAAGTCCCGGGTTTTGAGGAGCTGGTCCGCGGGTCGCTCGTCGTGGTGACAGGAACGGCGATCCTGATGGCGCCCGATCCGCAGATCCGCGACGAGTGGGTGGAACCGGGGGCGTTCCTCGCGCCGGTGGACTTCGACAGCCTGTGGGAGTGGGCGACGTTTTCGCGAGCCGACAAGTTCCTGGTCGACAGTCTGGACGAGATGAAGTACTTCATGACGGTCGGCTATCTTCCTCACGGCCTGCCGCCTCTGCACGCCGAGATCGGGGAGGTGGTCGCGGGACTAAAGCCGGGGCGAGAACGCGACGACGAGCTGATCATCGACATGAACATCGGCATGGGCGTCGAGGACGTTGTGGTCGGACGGGAGATCTACCGGCGGGCAGTGGCGAGCGGCGCCGGAACCATCCTGCCACTGTGAAGACGCGCGGGCTCAGCTCTCGACCGGTACACGCTCCCAGCGGGCGATAACGGCAGTGGCGAGACAGTTGCCGAGGACATTCACCGATGTTCGGGCCATATCCATCACTGCGTCGATGCCGAGCAGCACTGCGGCGCCCTCGATTGGCAACTGAAACGTTGCCAGCGTGCCGGCGAGAATCACCAGCGCGGCGCGAGGAACGCCGGCGACGCCCTTGCTTGTGAGCATCAGCGTCAGCATCATCAGTAGCTGCTGGCCGAGCGTCAGCTCGATGCCCGCCGCCTGTGCCACGAAAACGGAAGCCAGCGACAGGTAAAGCGTGCTGCCGTCGAGGTTAAAGCTGTAGCCGGTCGGGATGACGAAAGACACGATGTGCTTCGGCACACCGAACCGTTCCATGTTCTCCAGAGCGCGGGGCAGGGCGGCTTCGCTGGATGCGGTCGAGAAAGCGATCAAGAACGGCTCCCGTGCGGCCCGGTAGAAGCGCCCGACCGGCACGCGGGCGATCGCCATCACGGCGCCGAGAACCACCACGACGAAAATCGCCTGCGTGGCGTACATCGTCAGGATGAGTTTGCCCAGCCCGAACAGCACGTCGAGTCCCTTGGAGCTGACGGTGACCGCCATAGCGGCGCAGACGCCGGCAGGCGCCAGCCACATCACGTAGCCGGTGTACTTGAACATCACCTCGGCGAGCGATTCGGCAAAATCCACCACCGGCTTCGCTTTGGCGCCAATGGCAGCGCAGGCAGTGCCGAACAGGAACGCGAAGACAACAAGCTGGAGCACCTCACCGCGTGCCATCGCGTCAAACACGCTCGCCGGAAAGACGTGCTCCAGGAAATTGCCAAGGGTTGGCGGCTGCACGGCAACAGTGCTTTCCGACGCGGTCCGCTCGAGTTTCATGCCCGCGCCGGGCTGGACGAGGTTGACGGCGGCGAGACCCAGGAACAGCGCGGCTGTGGTGACAATTTCAAAGTACACAAGGGCCTTAAGGCCGATCCGGCCCATCGCGCGGATGTTCCCCGTGCCGGCAATGCCGTAGACAAGGGTTCCAAACAGCAGCGGCGCGATGATCGACTTGATGAGCCGGAGGAAGATGTTGCTGACGGGCGCAAGGTTGAGGGCAAAGCCGGGAGCGAACAAGCCGAATGCAATGCCCACCGCCATTCCGATGAAGATCCAGGCTGTGAGTGAGATTTGTTTCATCGCTCACCCCAGCGCAGTTTTTCGCGGAGCACGTCGAAGAACAGCATCCGGGGCGGACGAATCAGGTGAATGTAGTGGCTAGAACTGCTGCAGATGACGCGGTCATCCCGCATGAGCGGCTCACCGACCTGGCCGTCGACGGTGAGATAGGTTTCATTGTCATCACCGTGATTCCAGACACGGATGACGCTCGACTCCGGCACGATCACGGGACGGTTGGTGAGCATGTGCGGGCAAATGGGAGTGATGCACAACGCGCCGACGGACGGGAAGATAATCGGTCCGCCCGCCGAGAGCGAGTAGGCGGTGGAACCGGTCGGCGTGCTGATCACCAGGCCGTCGGCCTTGTAGTGACAGACGAAGTGGCCGTCCACGAATGCCTCCAGGTCGATCATGCGGGCGATCGAGGCCTTGGTGACAACCACGTCGTTGAGCGATTCATAACTCGAAACCGTTCGCTCGCCGCGTACCAGGTCGCAATGCAGCATGCGGCGCTTGCCGATGCGGTGCTCACCGCGGAGGGCCCGCTCCAGTTCCGGATAGAGTTCATCCGTCGAGATGGCGGTCAGGAACCCAAGACCTCCGAGGTTGACGGCGAACAGCGGGATCTCCCGCGCGGAAACGGCGCGGGCGGCTGCAAGCAAGGTGCCGTCGCCGCCGAGCACAACGACGAGATCGCAGCCCTCCGGAGTCTCCGCGCGGGAAAAACCATCGGTACGGCCCGCGTACGCCGCGGTGAACTCGTCGCAGCGCACATGGAGGTCCCGGGAGGCCAGCCACTCGATGAGTGCCGGGACGATCGCGGACGCCTGGCGGACATTCGGTTTAGAGATGATTCCGATCGTCTTCATGCCGGGCATAGAGCAGAAATTCCTTGTTTCCTTCGGCGCCCAGAATCGGGCTGTTCATCAGGGTTGTCCGAAAGCCGAGCGCGCGCGCGGCACCTTCGACGCGGGCGCACGCGGCCTGGTGCAGTTCCGGATCACGGACGATGCCGCCCTTTCCGACTTCGCCGCGTCTAACTTCGAACTGCGGCTTGACGAGTATAACCATTTCGGCCTCTGCTTGCAGGATCGGGACCACCGCGGGCAGGATGAGCGTCACGGAAATGAAGCTCACGTCGCAGACCGCGAGGCCGGCGCGCTCGCCAATCTCCTCGAAGCGGAGGTATCGGGCGTTAATGCCCTCCCGGACAATGACACGGGTGTCGTTGCGAAGTCTCCAATCGAGCTGGCCGGAGCCGACATCGACCGCGTAGACACGGAGCGCGCCGCGCTGGAGCAGACAATCGGTGAAGCCGCCCGTCGATGCTCCGATGTCGAGGCAGACACGGCCGGTTACGTCGATGCCAAACCGATCGAGAGCCGCTGCCAGCTTGATGCCGGCGCGGCTGACGTAAGGCAGACGCTCCACCAGTTCCAACCGGCATTGGGTGGAGACCGTCTGTCCCGGCTTGCCCGCCTTCTGTCCGTCAATCAGGACATGCCCCGCCAGTACCAGCGCCTTCGCTTTCTCGCGCGATTCGGCCAGACCGCGTTCCACCAGAAGCTGGTCGAGTCGCTGCCTGAAGACGAGTTTCATGCCTTACGGTGGACGATCAGGTCGGCGAGCTCGCGGAGGCGCGCGGCGCGATCCCCGAACCTCTCGAGAACCCGGTGCGCGCTGAGACGTTCCTCCTCGGCCATGCGGTGAGATTCCTTGAGGCCGTAAACGGCAGGGAACGTGATCTTGTGCTGCTGTGCGTCCTTGCCGGCGGTCTTGCCGAGTGCTTCTGACGACTGCTCGACGTCGAGGATGTCATCCACGATCTGAAATGCCAGGCCGACGTGCTCGCCGTAGCAGGATAGGGCCTCGAATTGCATGTCATCGGCTCCTGCGTAAATGGCGCCGATTCGCAGGCTGGCGCGGATGAGCGCTCCGGTCTTCGCGCGGTGGATGGTTTCGAGGAGTTTCGGTTCAGGGGCCTGGTGTTCGCCTTCCAGGTCGGCGACCTGTCCGGCGACCATTCCGCGTGGGGTGCCGGCGGCGGACGCAAGCTCCCGTACCATGCGTGCGCGGCGGTCGAGAGGTACCGTGCTGACGGAGGCGAGGACCTCAAATGCGCAGGTGAGCAGGGCGTCTCCGGCAAGGATGGCCATGGCTTCGCCGAAGACTTTGTGGCAGGTAGGCTTGCCGCGGCGGAGGTCGTCGTTGTCGAGCGCGGGGAGGTCGTCGTGGATCAGGGAATACGTGTGGACCATCTCGATCGCGCAAGAGGCGGCTTCGACGCCTTCGCATTGGCCGGAGACGGCGCGGGCAGCCTCCATGCAAAGGACGGGGCGAATCCGCTTGCCGCCGGCGAAGAGGCTGTAGCGCATGGCGCGATGGATGATCGAAGGGGGCGTCGACTCGGCCGGTGTCCACCGGTCAAGCTCCGCGTCCACGAGGCGGATCTGCTCGGTGAGGTATTCGGACAGGATCATTCGTTTTCGGGATGGAACGGTTCGGGCTGCACTTTGTCGTTGCGTTTGAGAAGGATTTCGACCCGCGACTCGGCCTCTTCCAACTGCTTGCGGCAGGTTTCGCTGAGGCCGACGCCTTTTTCGAAGAGGGCGAGAGCGCGTTCGAGCGGGAGGTCACCGGCTTCGAGTTCCTTGACGACCTTCTCCAGATCCTCGATACTCGCTTCAAAGCTGGCGAGGGGCTGCTTTTCCGGCTCGGGCGTCTTGGCCATCGCCTTATTTTAGCGAAGATGCCGGATTGTCGAGTTTAGTAAGCATCAGCTTTCTGTTTCGAAGGCGCTTCTCGCAACGCCGCTCTGCCGGATGATGCTCATTAGCGTTCCTCGCTTCAGCTCGGCGTGGAGCGGAACAGGTACGGTGACAGTGCTCCCCGCCGATCACCTCTGCATGACGCTGTGACTTCCCCGACTTCGGGCCTCCCTGAAACCATACCCCTCGAGGATGCGACACACCTCTGAGCCGGACAACGCCCTCAGTTTAGGCAACGCGGACCTCAACCTGCGTTACCAAGACCTCCTGCCGGAGGCGATGCTCGACCTCGGATGGATCGGCGGTTTCGAAGAAAAGGGTCAGAGCTTCTACAAGGTTCGTCCGAGCCTCTTCGATCGTGTTCCCCTGGCTGGCGATGTCGAGCTCAGGACAAAGTGCGACGTAAACATCATGCTCGCGCTCGATCACTGCGGTCACCCGACGTACTTGCTCCATAGGACTCATTGTAGACACAAGCCAAGCATTGGAGAACTACCAACGCGTCCGCATGTTGTCGCCGCTACATCCCGGCCCGCTTTGCCGTCACCTCGATCTCGATCTTTATACGAGGGTCGATGAGGCCGGCGACGAACATCGTGGCGGCGGGGCGAATGTCGCCAAGGTACTTGCGTAGAACCGGCCAGCAGAGAGGGAAGTCTTCCGCCTTCGGAAGGATGTACCGCATGCGGACCACATCGCGGAGCGAACAGCCCGCCTCGGCGAGCGCCTGCTCGATGTTGCGGAAGCACTGCTCGGTCTGTTCGATCAGGTCGTCCGAAATCGTCATGGCGCGGTAGTCGAATCCGGTGGTGCCGGATACGAAGACCCAGTCGCCGTCAACCACGGCCCGGGAGAAACCGATCTCGGCTTCAAACGTAGAACCCGATGAGATAAGACGACGCACGGCGATTGCTCCTGAAATTATGGCAGCCGGAGGGGACTGTGACTTGCGTCCGGTGGTGTCACGCCGAGCCGATGGGCCGCTTTCACCAGCTCTTCCCAGACGCCCGCGTTGAGCGGGATGCCGGTCCTGCGGCGATCCTCCTCGGCGCGCCATTCGGGCTCGCCGGCTACGAGCACTTCATCGTAACCCGCGGCGGGCGCGGTCGCCTTCACCCGAGAGACGAGTTCGTCGAGCCGGGCACGGAACTGTTCCAACGGCATGAAGCGCGCTACATCGATCGCGATGAACGTCTGGCTGATTCGCGTAGCGCAGCCGCGGGTGCGTACGCCGCCGACATCGGTGCTCATCGCCCCGCCGCCAAGCGCGCCGCAGAAGATCTCGACCATCATCCCAAGACCGGAACCTTTGTAGCCTCCGAGAGGCATCAGGAGGCCGCCGTGCATGGCGGTCTCAGTGTCTGTGGTGGGCCGACCCTCGGAATCCATCGCCCAGCCAGGAGGAATCTCTGGCTGGCCGCTCATGGCGGCCCGATAGATTTTGCCCATCGCTACCGTCGTAGTGGCCATGTCGAGGAGCCAGCCCCTTCCGCCAGTGCCTGGGACCGTCACGCAGATCGGGTTCGTTCCGACGCGCCCTTCACGCCCTTGCCATGGTGCCACCAAAGGCGTGGCGTTGCACATGACAATGCCCACCATCCCTTCCGACGAGATGCGCTGGCCCCAGAACGCCGCTGCGCCAAAGTGGTTTGAATCCCTCGCGATGACGATGCCGGCGCCGTGCTCGCGCGCCAGCCGGACGGCATGACCACAACATCTCTCCGATACAACCGCCCCGAGGCCGTTCTCACCGTCGTAGTTGAGGCAGGCTCCGCTCTCGGAGATGACATGGCCTTCAGCCGTCAAGTTCACGCCTCCCGCTTCAATTTGCTCCACGTAAAAGCGCAGCAATTGGACGCCGTGGGAATCGACGCCTCGGAGGCTGCCCGATACGAGGCACTCCGCCATAACCGCTGCGTTCGGAGTGGGAGCGCCGGCGGCTTCAAGCAACTGCCGACTGAAAACGGTCAGTACTGAGTCGGGGAAGTAGAGCGTTTCTTCAGACATGTTAATTGAGTGCTTACTTCTGTAAGTGCTTGTTAATGTTAGGTCGCAAAAGTTGTTGAATCTCCATAGTTTGTAAGTTTTCGGGAGACACAACCGTTCCGCCGAGATCGATGCGTTTCGGCGGGTTCTTTCCGTGAAGCTTGTCTACGAGCGTCTTCACGGCTTCGTAGCCGATACGGAAAGGATCCTGCACGACAGTGGCGTGGATCACGCCGGACTTGATGTCCTCGATCATGGCGTCACTCGTGTCGAAAGCGACGAACTTGACCTTGCCGCCGAGGCCGCGCGCCTTGAGTGCGAGGGAAGCGCCGGACGAACTGGGCTCGGTCGATGCGAAGATGCCGTCAAGATCGGGGTGGGCCGTGAGGATATTCTCCGCTGCGGCGACGGACTTGGCGCGGTCGGACATGCCGAATTGCCGGGCGACGACGCGGATATCGGGGAATTCCTTTGCCATCACGTCGTCGAAGCCGCGCTCGCGCTCCATGGTGGAGTAGCTTCCGGGGGCGTGCATGACGACGGCGACCTTGCCGCGGTTTCCGAGGAGGCTTGCGAGCTTCCGGGCGGCGAGCTGGCCGGCCTCATAATTGTTGGTGGCGACGAAGGTCATGTAATTCTCCGAGTCGAGCCCGGAGTCGAAGATGGTCACCGGGATACCGGCGGCAGCGGCACGGTCGACCGCCTGGACGAGCGCCGTGCGCTCAGCGGCGGCAAGAGCGATGCCGTCCACGCGCCGGGCGATCATCGAGTCGACGATCTGGATCTGGCGGCTGTATTCGTTCTCCTGGTTGGGTCCGTTCCACAGCACATCCACGTCGAGCTCCCGCCCGGCCGCAAGAGCGCCTGCTTGAACCGAGACCCAGAAAAGGTGAGCGGTGCCCTTTGGAATGACGGCGATGACTTTCTTACGGCTGCCGCGACAGCCGGCGAGCGCGACGGCGATCAGAAGAACGAAGGTGGCTGCACGCCGGGTCATTGGGCGCACCAGCCGCCGTCGATGAGAACGTCGGTACCGGTGACGAAACCCGCTTCTTCCGAGCAGAGCCAGACGGCGAGGCGGCCGACATCCTCCACCTTGCCCCAGCGGCCAAGGGGCACCTTTGCCATGAACTGGCGGTTGACCTCCTCGTCCTGCATGAGAACGGTGTTCATCTCGGTGGCGAATGGGCCTGGGCTGATCCCATTGACAGTGATGCCATCGGGCGCGAGTTCCAGGGCGAGAGCTTTGGTGAAGCCGAGCAGGCCGCTCTTGCTGGCGCAGTACGGCGTGCGTCCCGGCAAGGCGACGTGGCTCATGGTCGAGGTGAGGTTGATAATGCGTCCGTAGCCGCCGCGCTTCATGTGAGGAACGAATGCGCGGCACGTAAGAAAGGCGGCGACGAGGTTGGTGTCGATGATGCGGCGCCACTCCTCTAGGGTGAAGTCGGTAATGGGCTTCCTGAGGTTTACACCGGCGTTGTTGATCAGAATGTGCAGGCCGCCGAACCGTGTGATCACATCGGTTTCGAGGCGCAGCACCTGAGCCTCATCGGAGACATCGGCACGGAAAACTTCCGCCTCGCCGCCGGCGTTCCGCACGGCGGAGGCGGTCTCGTTAAGCTTTTCGAGATCGCGGGCGACCAGGGCGATGCTCGCGCCCTCCGCGGCGAAGGCAGTCGCGATGGCCCTGCCAAGTCCGCGGCTGGCGCCGGTGATCAGTGCCACTCGTCCGGCGAGTTTCCTGTCGCTCACTTCTATTTCTCCTTGTCGGTCGAGAGATGGGCCGCGCGGCTGACGCGGTCGGCAACGCCGTGTGGGTCGTCGATGTCGTGGATGGTCAGCAGGCTGGTCTCACCGGCGGTTTCGATGGCGAGGGTGCCAACGCCGAGGAGACGCTGAAAGAGGGTCTGATCGACACGGACGTCCTGCACCTTGGAGATTTGGATGTTCCGGGTGGTTTTGGTCAGAAGACCTGATTCATGGCGGATTTTGTCGCCCTGGATGGTCATTTTCGTGAGGCCGCGGCGGATCTGGCGGCTGAGCGGCCAAAGAAACAGGAGCGCCGGCGCCAGCAGCACCCACGCCGAGACGCTCTCCATCGCGGCTGAGTTGGTGTAGGCCAGCACGGCCGCGATGAAGATCAGCGAAATCACGGTGTATCCCGCACGGATCAGCTTCATGGTCGGACGGATGACGAACTCTTCCATTAACGGATCTCCTAAACGGGCTATTGTACAGCAGGGGTGCGGCGGCGCTCGCGCAGGATGCGATACGATAACTGGAACTGGAGGGGCTATGAAAAGAACGCTACTTGCGGTATCGGCAGTGCTGTGCGTGGTGGCGGGCACGGCGCGCGCGGACTTCAGCTATGAGCAGTCCTCGAAGATCACTGGCGGCTTTCTCGCGGGAATGATGAAGTTCGCCGGCGTCTTCTCGAAGAAGGCCACCGAACCGGTGAAGACCTCGGTGCAGGTCAAGGGCGACCGGATGGCGAACATCGGCAGCGAAAGCGCGCAGGTGGTCGACCTCGGCAAGGAGACGATTACCGACATCAATTTCAAGAACAAGACATACGCGGTGATCACTTTCGCGCAGATGGCCGAAGCGATGCAGCGCATGATGGAGAAAGCGAAGCAGCAGCAGGGCGCCGAGAATGTGGACGCCAACTTCAAGATCTCGGTGACGCCGACGGGGCAGACCCGGCAAATCAACGGACTCGACACGAAAGAAGTCATCCTGAAGTTTGAAATTGAGAGCAAGGACAAAAAGTCCGGGGAGCAGGGGTCTTTAACCACCACGTCGAACATGTGGCTGGCGCCGAAAATAAGCGGGTACGAGGAAGTGACAAGCTTCCATCAGCGGATGGGCCAGAAGATCGCCTGGACGCCGGGCGGTATGGCGCTGGCGCAAGGCCGTTCCGACATCGCGAAGATGATGGGAAACGTCTCCAAAGAAACCGCAAAGATGGACGGAATTCCTGTGCTCCAGATTATGCGCATGGGCGGCGAAGCGCAGGGACAGCCGGCACAAGCAGGACAACCGGCGGAGGCGGGGCAGCCCGCGCCTCAGGCGGCCCCCGCGGATCAGCAGGAGCAGGGCAGCGCCAAGGCGGTTGCCGGAGCGCTGGGGCGTTTGGGTGGATTCGGCGGGTTCGGCCGCCGGAAGAAAAAGGCGGAGGAGCAGCCCCCGCAGCAGCAACCGGAGCAGCAACAGCAGCAGGCGGCCGGCCAGCCGGGAGCGCCGGCGGGCGGTGTTCTGTTGGAGATGACGACCGAATTAACCGGGTTTTCGGCGGCCCCGGTGGACGCGTCCAAATTCGAGGTGCCTGCCGGTTTCAAGCAGGTCGAGCACGAGATGGTGAAGGCTTTGCGGAAGTAAGAGGAGGGAAGGGGGGCGCGGAGCTTCGCTCGGCTCCGCGCCGATCTGAATCTATTCGAAGTCGCGGGGTCGCTTCTTGCGGTTCCGCTTGCGGGCGAGCGCGGCTTTGACACGCTTCTTCTCGCCCGGCTTCAGGTAGTAGGAGTGACGCTTGATCTCCTTGATGATGTCCTCCTGCTGCACTTTGCGCTTGAAACGGCGCAATGCGGCTTCCAAGGACTCACCGTCCTGGATGGTCACCTCAGCCAATCTGAATCACCCCCTCTCTTCCTGAGCTATCAATTCTGGGCCCGCTCGTCACATTCGCGGACGAATCGGACAGGTTTTCTGTTATAACTCGTATCAGGACGGATACAGAAGCCGGATGCACAAGGTGCTGGCCATTCTGCTGGCTGGGGGAGCGGGTGAACGTCTCTACCCTCTCACCAGGAACACCGCCAAGCCTGCCGTCCCGTTCGGCGGTGTCTACCGGATCATCGACTTCACACTCTCAAACTGCATCAATTCGAATATCCGGCGTGTTTTCATCCTAACACAGTACAAGGCCCTCGAACTTCACCGGCACGTGCGCGAGGGCTGGAATATTCTGTCGCCGGAACTGGG
This sequence comes from Bryobacteraceae bacterium, assembly GCA_035455185.1. Lineage (GTDB taxonomy): Bacteria > Acidobacteriota > Terriglobia > Bryobacterales > Bryobacteraceae > JAEHDI01. Next base: position 20,462 of record DATIFQ010000501.1, read on the forward strand.
AGAATACATCGAAGTTTTTCCGCCAATGAAGCGGATCCATGAGGACTGGTACCTCGGCACCGCCGACGCCGTGTTCCAGAACACCCACAGCATCATCGCCGAGGACCCGGAGTGCACGATCATTCTAGCCGGAGACCACATCTACAAAATGGACTACGGTGAGATGCTGGACTGGCATCGTAGCCACCGTGCGGATATCACTGTGGGAACCATCCAGGTGCTGCCTGAGGAAGCGCCCCGTTTCGGCATTGCCGAGATCACACCGGACCACCGGATTGTCGGCTTTGAGGAGAAACCGTCGCACGGCGGCCCACAAAGGTCCGTCTTCAATCCCGAGATGGTGAGTGCCTCGATGGGGGTCTACGTGTTCAAGACGCCCGTGCTTTTGAATGCGCTAGCCCAGGATGCTGAAGATCCTGCATCCTCTCACGACTTCGGCAGGGACGTGATTCCGAGGTGGATTTCGAAGGCCCGAGTGATCGCCTACGACTTTCACGACCTCAATGACAAGACGGTGCACTACTGGCGGGACGTCGGGACGATCGAAGCCTACTACGAAGCGAATATGGATCTGGTGGCGGTCATACCGCAATTCAACCTGTACGACAGTAACTGGCCGATCCGGACTCGTCTCGAACAACACCCCCCGGCAAAATTCGTCTTCGCGCAGGAAGGACGGCGGATGGGCGTGGCGATCGACTCGATCGTCGCGGGCGGATGTGTCATTTCCGGCGGCCGCGTGATCCGTTCCGTGCTATCGCCCGGGGTGCGGGTGAACAGCTATTGCGAGGTCGAGAACTCAATTCTGATGAACCGGGTCGAGATTGGAAGATACTGCCGCATCCGCAACGCCATCGTCGACCGCGACGTGAAGGTGCCAGACGGCGCCACGATTGGCTTTAACGCCGACGAGGACCGCGCCCGCGGGTATCACGTGGCCGATGGCGGCATCGTCGTGGTTCCTTCCGCGCAAGAGACTTACGCTACCATAGCGGTTTAGGCAACTTTCAACCATCAGCTTTCAACCGGCAGCCGCGGATTGCGTAGTGCGTTCCCTGCGACTGCCGGTGACGGCTGGCAACCCACTTATTTTCAAGGAGCAATGATGACCAAGATCGTAAAGACTGTAGGCAGGGAGATTCTGGATTCCCGCGGGAATCCGACGGTTGAGGCCGACGTTTATCTGGCCGACGGAAGCATGGGCCGGGCCGCGGTACCCTCCGGCGCTTCCACTGGCGAGCACGAGGCCGTGGAACTTCGCGACGGCGACAAGTCGCGCTACTTGGGGAAGGGCACGAAGAACGCAGCCCAGAACGTGAACGGCGAAATTGCCGTAGCTATTCAGGGCATGGATGCCGCCCGCCAGGAGGAAGTAGACCGCAAGATGATTGCCCTCGACGGCACTCCGAACAAGGGACGGCTCGGTGCGAACGCGTTGCTGGCGGTCTCCATGGCAGCGGCGCGAGCTGCGGCGGCCTCGCAGCAGGTCCCCCTGTACCGGTACCTCGGCGGCGTATCGGCATCGATCCTGCCGGTGCCGATGATGAACATTCTGAATGGCGGGGCACACGCGGATAATTCCGTCGACGCGCAGGAATTCATGGTGTCGCCAGTGGGTGCTCCCACCTTTGCCGAAGCGCTCCGGATGGGCACGGAGATCTTCCACAGCCTGAAGGCGGTTCTGAAGAAGAAGGGCTACTCGACGGCGGTCGGCGACGAAGGCGGCTTCGCGCCCAACCTCAAGTCGAACGACGAAGCGCTGGAGGTGATTCTCGAGGCGATCGAGAAGGCGGGCTACAAGCCGGGAGTGGACGTTTGTCTCGCACTGGACCCGGCTGCGAGTGAGTTCTACGATACCGGCAAAGGCAAGTACATCTTCAAGAAGTCCGACAAGAGCGAGAAGAGCCCCGAACAGATGGTGGAGTTTTGGGCGAACTGGGTGCGGCAGTATCCGATCATCTCGATCGAGGACGGCATGGCCGAGGACGACTGGAAAGGCTGGAAGCTGCTGACCGACACGCTCGGTCCGAAAATTCAGCTCGTGGGCGATGACCTGTTCGTGACCAACACGTTGCGCCTGGCGCGTGGAATTCAGGAAGGGATCGCGAATTCGATTCTGATCAAGGTGAACCAGATTGGAACGTTGACGGAAACGCTCGAGGCAATGCGCATGGCCGCGGCCGCGGGCTACACCTCGATGGTGTCCCACCGCTCAGGAGAGACCGAAGACACATTCATCGCCGACCTGGTGGTGGCCACTGGCGCCGGACAGATCAAGACGGGCTCGGCAAGCCGCACGGACCGTATCGCCAAATACAACCAGTTGCTCCGGATTGAAGAGGAGCTTGGCGCCTCCGCGAAGTACGCCGGCCTGAAGGCCTTCAAGCGGTTGGCGATCTGAGGCGCGCCGGCACAGACAAACGCGGAGAACAACTGGAATGTACAAACTCGTCTTAGTTCGACACGGGGAAAGCACCTGGAACAAGGAAAACCGGTTCACCGGCTGGACCGATGTGGACCTTTCCGAGAAGGGCGTCGGGGAAGCCAAAGACGGCGGCCGGGTGTTGAAGGAGCAAGGCTACACCTTCGACATCGCCTACACATCCGTGCTGAAGCGCGCCATTCGGACGCTGTGGCTGGTTCTCGATGAAATGGACTTGATGTGGATCCCGGTGGTGCGGGATTGGCGGCTGAACGAGCGCCACTACGGCGCATTGCAGGGGTTGAACAAATCCGAGACGGCGGAGAAGTTCGGCGAAGACCAGGTCAAGATCTGGCGCCGCAGCTATGACATCCCGCCTCCGTCGCTCGAGAAGAGCGATCCGCGCTGGCCGGGGCACGACGCGAGATACAAGAGCCTCAGCGAAGAGCAGTTGCCGCTCACGGAGTGCCTGAAGGATACGGTTCAGCGGTTCCTACCCATGTGGCACGACGTGATCGCACCAATCGTGCGGTCCGGTAAGAAGGTCCTGATCGCCGCGCATGGCAACAGCCTTCGTGCGCTGGTGAAGTACCTCGACAATGTCTCGGACCAAGACATCGTAGGCCTGAACATCCCAACTGGCATGCCGCTCGTGTACGAGCTCGATGCCGATCTCAAGCCGATTCGCAGCTACTATCTGGGCGACCCCGAAAAAGTGAAGGCCGCCATGGAAGCCGTCGCCAGCCAGGGCAAGGCGAAGAAGTAAGGGCCGGGCAGACCCGGCCCGCATTGGTCTACTTCTTCCCGGTGCGGCTCCACTCCCGGATCGCCGCGAGCTCGTCGGCGGGAATATGGAGGAACTCCAGGAATTTCTGGTGTTCCTCCGGCGCCATCTTTTCGAACTCCTTGTGCCACCGGTCCACGTCCGCTTCGGTGAACCCCGAAGCCTTCATGATGGAAACCCACTTCTCCTTATTCAGCACGTCTGACCTCCGGAACGAATGTCTGTTGAGGATTCTGAGGATCGCCCGCTGGTGATCGCGAAGCTGCTCGATCTCGGCATCCAGTTCCGTCAGCCGCCGTTTCAGGATGGAGGAAGCGTCGCTATTCGGGCGATCGAAGATGTTACGGATATTGGCCAGGGAAACACCCGCCTTACGGTAGACGCAAATCTGTCGCAGGCGAGCCATCTCTCTGTCGCCGTAACGCCGGCAGTTGCCGCCCGTGCGCCCGGCAGGTTTGAGCACGCCGATCGATTCGTAATAGAGCACGGTACTGCGGGAAAGGCCGCAAGCCCGGGCCAATGTGGAAACGGTCAACATCGTCCTTCCTCCACTCTGAACCCTACAGTTATAGACAGGTCAAGCGCAAAGAAACCCGGGACAGTACACTCATTTCTAGTTTCCGAGTTTCGTTCATCACGGCTCGGTCAGAAGCTGAAAGCCTGGTGAGCCCTTGCCCGGCGTCGCAGAGAAGACGTCGCGACGAGTGATGCCACGGAGTTCCTGTATGGGAACCAGAGTAGAATCAGCGCCCGGCCAGCTAATCCGGAACAGCGGCGAGCCAGTAGCCGGGGCGGGTCTGTATCTTGAGGTCGCGGCGGACGTTGCCGGAGGATCCGAAAATCTGCACCTGGATCTCGTGGAACCCGGCCTCCATCTTGTTGTTCGGCATGTAGCTGACGAGGTACTGGCTGTGCAGTTCTTCGCCGATCCGCGAGATCGCGTTCTCGAGATCCCTCTCACGCGTAAAGGCGTACTCGCGGCCGCCGGTGAACTCGGTGAATACCTCAGCGGGGTTGTCCACGAAGACCGACTTCGCCTGGCGAAAGATCTCGACGAACAGCGGAAGGAAGCTCGCCGAGCTGCCTTCCAGACCGCTTACCTGACGAGCCGCCTCCGGCGTGGGAGGCACGCCAGCGGGAAGCGGACGCGCGCTCGGAGGAACGGGGTCCGGTCGGGGCGGTTGCGTCTTCGCCGTGAATGTCGTCATCATCCGGTTAATGTTCACCGTGTAGATCAGGACGTTGGCGAGTTGCGCGCTGGTGAGAGCGTCACGCGCGCGGCCCTCGCTGCCGTTGTCCCGCGTCTCGCTGATCAGAAGAAGCACGCGGCGGTGGTCTGGAGGCCTCCGGGCGAGCATCCGGATGGCCGTCTGCGTCGCGTCGATCATTCGGTTGCTGGAAGCGCCGATCTTCAGGCTGTTGATCGCCTTGGAAATGTTGTCGGAGTCCGAGGTGAAGTCCTGGACGACGTCGACGCGGTGGGCGAATGAGATGATCGCCACTTCACCTTGCTCGCCAACCACCAGGCCCTGCAGCAGCGGCGCGATCTTCTGTATTTTCGGCAGGACCGCTTGCGTCGCCCAGCTCGTCTGTATGGCGACGACCAGCGAGATTGGGACGAAGGAAACGTCGACCTTGATGTCCTGCGGCTTAGCGTTGTCAAGGAGGCGGAAATTCTCCGGTTGCAGGCCGTGAACGTAGCGTCCTTCGTGATCGGTCACCGTCACCGGCGCCGACACCACGTTTACGGTGGCGCGGAACACCTGGTCGGAAGTCTCCGGCTGTTGCGCCAGCAGTGCAACCGCCAGAAGCCCCAAACAAACGCATCGAATAGTGGTCATGTTTTCAACTAGTTGACGTTAGGGACCGTACTTCGGTTTCACCGGGACGGCATGCTCAGTCTCGCCGCGCAACAACTCGAGAATGTGCGGCACTAACTCCACGATAGCATCCAGGGACTCCACCGCGCCGCGCGGGGAGCCGGGAAGATTCACGATGAGCGTCTTTCCCCGTGTGCCGGCGATGCCCCGCGAAAGAACGGCCAGCGGCGTCGAGTTCCGGCCGTGGGCGCGCATGACCTCGCCCAGCCCGGGGATCTCTTTCTCGATGACGCTCCGCGTCGCTTCGGGCGTCACGTCGCGAGCGGCAACACCGGTGCCGCCGGTGGTGAAAATGGCTGAAATGCGGCCGCCGTCGGTGAGAGCGGCTAGCCGAGCGGCGATGATTTCAGCCTCATCGGGAAGCACTTCCAGCACCGCAACCTGCCACCCGGCTTCTTTCAGCCGGCGCTTCACGGCAGGTCCCGAAAGGTCACTGCGGCTTCCCGCGTGGGCCGAGTCACTGATCGTCAGGACAGCCACTCGAATCATGCTTTCCTTCCGCGAGCCGGGCGCCGGAAGTCTCCACTCTTACCGCCGGTCTTCTCGATCAGATAGACGTCCTGGATCTCGATCGACTTGTCCAGAGCCTTGGTCATGTCGTACACCGTGAGAGCCGCCACCGACGCCGCGGTGAGCGCTTCCATCTCCACTCCAGTGGGCCCGGTTGTCGAGGCCGTGGCGACGATTCGCACCCCGTCCCTCTCCACGCGCACGTCCACGTCGGCATGACTGACCATCAGCGGGTGGCAAAGAGGAATCAGTTCGGACGTTCTCTTGGCGGCGGCGATGCCCGCGATGCGGGCGATCTCGAGCGGATTCCCCTTCGGGTTTTCCGGCAGCTTCCGCAGCACCGCGCGCCGGATACGGACAAACGCCTGCGCGGACGCGGTACGTTTGGTGTCCGGCTTGTCGGACACATCCACCATTCGGGCGGCGCCGGCGTCGTCATAGTGCGACAGCTTCTTCATTTGAGCAACACTCCGATGAGCTCCCCGGCCGCCCAATGCTCGCGCTCGGGATCGGCGACAAGAAACACGTTGGCGCGGGCCAGCGCAGGAACGTCCGAGGATCCCTGCCAGGGAAGGGGCATCACTTCGGCCCCGTCCGGACTCAGAAGCGCCGGCAGAAAGCGCGTCAGACCGGTCTTGTGCCGGAAGTCCTTCGTAAGACGGGCCTGAAAGATCGGAAGCGCGACGCCGCTTTGCCCGCCAAGCAGTTCGACGGCGGCCGAAGCGAAGAGACGAAACGTCACCATGGTCGAAGCGGGATTCCCTGGAAGCCCGAAGAAGAACGTTCCGCGCGCGCGCCCGAACACGAGAGGCTGGCCGGGCTGAATGAGGACACGGTCGAAGTGAAACTCCGCGCCGAGGCCGGCCAGGACCCGTTCGACGATGTCGTACTTTCCCGCGGAAACTCCGCCCGACAGCAGAAGCAGATCGGCGCCCAGGCCGCGCTCGACGAGCTTGCGCGTCGCCTCGTGCTCGTCACGGGCTACCGGAAGGATCTCTGGGGTGCCGCCGGCCACGGAGACCTGAACTGCCAGCGAGAAGGCGTTGGAGTTTCGCACTTGGTGGTCGAGCGCCTCCTCCCCGACGGGCACGACCTCGTCGCCGGTGGCAACGATGGCGACGCGGGGCTTTGCGTACACCTTTATCGCGGTCTTGCCAATGGTTGCCGCCAGTGCAATGGTGCTGAAGTCGAGTCGCCGTCCCGGCTCGAGAAGGCGGGCGCCGCGGCGAGCTTCCGAGGCTCTCGGATTCACAAACTGGCCCGGCTTCGTGTCGCCTTCCACAACCACGAAGCCGCCGTCCCGCCGCACGTGCTCGACCATCACGACGGTGTCGGCGCCTTCCGGCAGGGGCGCTCCAGTCATGATCTCGACTGCCTCGCCCGGCCCGACAACGCCCTTGTAGACCTCGCCCGCGCGGACTTCACCGACAATCCTGAGGCGTCCGGGAAGGTCGGCGTGCCACACGGCAAAACCGTCTCGAATGGAGCGTGCTAGCGGCGGGTAGTCGCGGTCCGCCACGAGGTCTTCCGCGAGAACGCGGTCGGCGGCGTCGAGCAAGCGCGCTTGTTCGACCCGCGGCTGCGGACGCGCCGCGGTGATCATCGAGCGGACGCACTCCCGTGCCTCCCGAAAGGAAAGAGTCGGCACGAAGTTCATTCTAGCAACCAGGAAGTTGACTCACTTGCACACTGAGAGATTCGACAGGTGCTGTAATCTCGGTAGGGGCGGCTTTATGCGAGCGGAGACCAGCAACTTCATCCGAAGGTTCAGTCGGGTATGCCTGTCGGCCGGTATTGCTGGAGGGATCGCGTTCTTGGATTCCAGGTTCGCTCACGTCAACAGCACGACAGTGGCTCTGATGCTGGTGCTGGTCGTGCTGGCAGTCGCTACCAGGTGGGGACTTCCGGAATCAATGGGCGCCTCTGTGGCCGGGATGCTCTGTCTCAACTACTTTTTCCTGCCGCCTGTAGGCAAGTGGACAATCGCGGACCCTCAGAACTGGGTGGCGTTGTGCGTGTTCGTGATCACCGCGGTCGTAGCGAGTCAGCTTTCGGCAAGCGCGAAACGCCGGACTGCCGAGGCCAACAGCCGCCGGCGAGAGATGGAACGCCTTTATGTGTTGAGCAGGTCACTCATGCGGATGGATACGGAATCTCCGTTCGCGCGGCAGATCGTGTCCCGTATTGCCGAGGTGTTCGCGCTGGACCGTGTGGTCTTCTATGACCGTGACGACGATGCGGTCTATGGACCGGGGTCTGTGGATGTGGCTTCCATGGAAGGTCCGCTGAAGGAGTCGGTGGTTGGAGGAACCTCAACCGTGATTAATGAGTGCGGGGCGACGGTGTCTCCCGTTAACCTCGGCAGCGTGGTGATCGGCAGCCTGGCGCTGCCAACGGAGAGCATGTCGGGATCCGCCCGGCGCGCGATCACGCAACTTGCGGCGATCGCCCTGGACCGCGCCCGGGGCCAGGAGGCGGCGAGTCGCGCCGAAGCCGCCCGGCTGAGCGAGGAACTGAAATCCACCATGCTCGATGCTCTCGCCCACGAGCTCAAGACTCCGCTGACCTCCATCAAGGCGGCGGTTACCGCGGTTCTGGGCTGCAATTCGTCTGTGCCCACGCAAACGGAACTTCTGCAGGTCATCGATGAGGAGACCGATCGTGTCACGTCGATGGTCACGGAAGCCATTCAGGTGGCCCGGATCGAGGCGGGACAGATTGAGCTGCGAAAGGCCCCGCACTCAATGGCCGCGCTCGTCCGGCAGGTGCTTTCCCTGTTCTCCGGCTGCCTTGAGTCGAGAACCGTCGAGGTGCAGGTGAGCGAATCTCTCCCGCCGGTTGAGGCCGACGCGGAACTGGTGCGCATCGTCATCCGGCAACTTGTGGACAACGCCGCCAAGTACTCACCCCCTGCTTCGCCGATTTCGATCCGGGCGATGCAGCGCGGCGAGTCGATTGTGCTGAGCGTCGCCGACCGGGGTCCGGGAATCTCCGGGCCGGACCGTGAACGGATTTTCGAGAGATTCTATCGTGGGCATGCCGGCCGTGGACCGGTCTCGGGTACCGGCATGGGGCTGGCAATAGCGAGGGAAATCATCCGGGCTCACAACGGGGAGATCGGCGTGGAAAGCCAGTTGGGGCGGGGTAGCGAGTTCCATTTCTCTCTGCCGGTGGCCCGTGCGGAAGCAGAACCATGAGCGCTCGCATTCTGGTGGTAGACGACGAACCGCAAATCCGGCGAGTCATGCGTGCCACGCTGACCGCTCAGGGCTACACCGTCTCCGATGCCAGGAGCGGTGAAGAGGCACTGGAGAAACTCGGCCAATCGCCCCAGGATCTTGTTCTGCTGGATGTCAACATGCCGGGGTTGGGTGGGCTTGCCGCATGCCGAGCCATCCGTGCGGGATTCGACGTGAGCATCATCATGCTCACGGTGCGTAACGCCGAGAAAGACAAGGTGGAAGCGCTGGATGCAGGCGCCGACGACTACGTCACCAAGCCGTTCGGAACACCTGAGCTTCTCGCCAGGATTCGCGCGGCGCTCCGCCGGTCAGCCTCGATTGCGCCGGCCGGCGCCCAGCCGATGACCATTGGTGAGTTCATGATCGATTTTCAGGGACGTCAGGTCGTGATCGGCGAACGGCACACACGCCTGACACCGAAGGAATTCGACCTGCTGTGGCACTTCGTGACACATGCCAACCGGACGATCACTCACCGCGATCTGCTCCAGGCCGTCTGGGGGCTGGAGTACGGCGGTGAAGTGGAGTATCTCAGAGTATTCGTCAATCAGTTGAGAAAGAAGATTGAACCTGATCCCGCCAATCCGAAATACCTTCTCACAAAGCCTTGGGTAGGCTACCGCTTCCAGTTGCCCGGCCAGCGCTGATTCCCGTTTCTCTTTATGCCTTCTTTACGATTCTGCCTCTAGCCTGTAGTCGTGTGAGGCGTACGTGCGAGTGATCTTAGCGCGCGCTTTACAAGGGCCCCGACCAGACGGGAAGGGCCCAGACCGGGTGTAGAGGAGGCTTCGGAGATTCGAGTGCCGAACTCAAGCCATTGAGGCGGGGGACCCAAGTATTTGGGGCGCAGTCCGAACTCGCGGACGGGGTACTTTCGAGCCCTAGCCCGTCAGCTAACCTCGCAGGCGAATTTGAAAGTCACCCTCGACGAAAAAGGGTGAGGAAGGAATTTCCCGTGACAATTCAGAATGCGCCTGTGACGACCAAGGTCGTCGTCGCGACGAGTGTCATGCTGTCCTTCATTTCGTTCTGGCGTGCAGCTGCAATCGTCCTGAACGACTTGGCATCGACAGCTTACTACGTGGGTGGGATCGCCGAGACCGCGATTGGCAAGGCGGCGCCATGGTTCATTCTCGCCATCATGCTCTTCTCTTACGCGGTGCGAGCGATCTACATCGAAAGTTGCAGTATGTTTGTCCGCGGGGGTGTCTACCGGGTCGTCCAGGAAGCCATGGGCGGCACGCTGGCGAAGTTTTCTGTGTCTGCCCTGATGTTCGACTACGTGCTGACCGGGCCGATCAGCGCCGTCAGCGCCGGCCTCTATCTGGGGGGCCTGATCAATGAAACAGCGGAGTCGTTTCACCTGGCGAACGTTCAACTTCATCCACCGCACTTCGCCGTGGGGTTTGCGATCGCGGTGACGCTGTACTTTTGGCGAAAAAACATCATTGGGATCCCGGAGTCCAGCCAGAAGGCGCTGCGCATCATGCAAGTCACGACGGTCATGGTGGTGATCCTGATCGCATGGTGCCTGATCACAATTGCGAAGAAGGGTTACCAGCCGGTCCCGGCGCCCGTCGTCTCCAATCTTCATTTCAGTGATGGCGCGCTGGGATGGTTGAAAGGCACGGTCCTTCCCGCCATTCCGATGATCGCGATTCTGATCGGCCTCGGCCACTCGTTGCTCGCCATGAGCGGGGAAGAGAGCCTGGCGCAGGTGTATCGCGAGATCGCTCATCCGAAGCTGAAGAACCTGGAGCGAGCCGGCTTCGTGATCTTCCTGTACAGCTTGCTCTTCACGTCGCTGGTCTCGTTCTTCGCGGTCATGATCATCCCGGATGGGGAGAGGGGTAAGTACCTGGACAACCTGATCGGCGGGTTGTCCGTGTTTCTCGTCGGGCCGGCGCCGCTGCGGCTGTTGTTTCACGGGTTCGTCGTGCTAGCGGGCATACTTGTGCTCTCCGGAGCCGTAAATACGTCGATCATCGGGTCGAATGGAGTTCTCAACCGGGTGTCCGAAGATGGGGTCCTTCCCGACTGGTTTCGCCACCCGCACCGAAGATTCGGGACCACGCACCGGCTCATCAATCTGGTTGTAATCCTTCAGATCATCACCATCCTGATCAGCCGGGGCGATGTCTATATTCTCGGGGAGGCTTACGCATTCGGTGTGATGTGGAGTTTCTCCATGAAGGCGCTTTCAGTCCTTGTGCTCCGTTACAAACGCCCGGAGGGCCGGGAGTGGAAGGTGCCGTTGAATTTCCGGGTTGGAACCACGGAGATACCGGTCGGGCTCGGGCTGATTACCCTGGGATTGGTGTCACTCGCGGTGGTGAACGTGTTGACGAAGAAAACGGCCACTCTATCGGGACTAGCCTTCACTGCCGCTTTCTTCGTGGCATTTGAACTTTCCGAAAGGTACTACCGCGGAACGGAGCGGCGGCACGCCACACAACTCGAGAAGTTTCGCGTGGAGGCGTCGGAGGATCTGTCTGCTATCGCCGTCGGCGCAAGACCGGGTAACGTCGTCGTTGCCGTGCGGAACCCCGGCCATCTGGATCATTTGAAGAAAGTGCTCGACAAGACCGACACTCGCAAGATCGATATCGTGGTGCTGTCGGTTCGAGTGATCAGTCCTGCGGGCTCCGGCGAGCATGCACTGTCGCCCGGCCAGATTTTCGCAGACGATGAGACGCGCCTCTTCAGCAAGGTCGTGAGTTTGGCGGAGCACGCGGGGAAACCCGTCAGACTCCTGGCTGCTCCCGCGACTGACCCCAACCTGGCCCTGGTCCAGGTTGCCGAGACACTCCAGGCGACGCGAATCGTCGCTGGGCCATCCGCGAGAATGGGCCTTGACGAGCAAGCCAGACTGATTGGTCTCGCGTGGGAACGGTTGCCTGAACCCAAGTCGCCTGTCAGCTATGAGATTGTCTCCTTGGATGGAAGATCCCAGTTCTACGATCTGGGACCGCATTTGCCCAGGCTCTGGCCCGAGGACATCGAAGTGGCGCACCGCCTTTGGCTGGACCTCACTGACAGTCTCGGTGCGCAACTGCACCACCGGGACGTTGTCGGACTTGCACTTCGGCGAATGGAGAGCGACCTGAAATCCGGTCGCGCGGCAGAAGTGGCGGAAGCACTATCCCGAGAAATCGGTTCCCGCCCACAAGGTTAGATTTCCGGACCAGAATCGCTCGCGCAAGAAGTGGGTTCCGCTTTGCGGACGTCTGCCGTTTGCGTGAAAATCTCTAAATGCCGCATCGGATGACGATGGTGCAGATGGCTGCGGAAGTCAGGGCAGGGAAGGTCTCCCCCAGCGAACTCGTTCAGGCACACCTTGCGCAAATCGAAAAGCACAACCCCACACTGAATGCGTTTGCGATTTTACGGGCGGAGGAGGTGCGAGAGGCGGCCGGCACCGCCGAACAGGCCCTAGGACAGAAGAATCTCGGCCCGCTGCACGGAGTTCCGGTCACTGTCAAAGACAGCTTCGACCTGGCCGGACTGCCGACGCTCTGCGGCAGCCGGTTCCGCCTCGGACACAAGGCAGCGAGCGATTCCACCGTGGTGTCGCGCCTCGGCAAAGCCGGTGCAATCGTTCTCGGCAAGACGAACACCCCGGAATTTCTGATGAGTTATGAAACGGACAACCATCTCACCGGCCGCACGAATAATCCCTGGGATTTGGAGCGCACCCCGGGCGGTTCAAGCGGCGGGGAAGCGGCGGCCATCGCGGCATTCTGTTCCGCGGGAGGGGTCGGGAGCGATGGCGGCGGTTCCGTGCGGATACCCGCGCATTTTTGCGGGATCTGCGCGCTGAAGCCTACGCCGGGGCGCATCCCGGCGACCGGTCATTTTCCGGACATCTGCCATCCGGGCGGTCTGCTCGGCGTCGCCGGGCCCATGGCGCGGACAGCACAGGATCTCCGGCTACTCTTCACAGTTCTCTCCGGGCACGATGCGCAGGATCCCTTTTCGGCCCCGGTTCCGATTGGAACTCCGGAGTTCAAGGAACTCCGCGCGGGAGTGCTGGAACAGTTCGGCGCAGATCCCGTGCAGGCGGACGTGAGACAGGCAGTCTGGCGCGCTACGGAAACCCTCGGAGAACTCGGAATACCAGCGGCCTCCTTCGAGCCGCGTGGCCTCGATCGGGCGCAGGAGCTGTGGTGGTTCTTTTTCGGACGGCTGAACGCCATGCTGATCCGTCAGGTAGTGCGGGAGCGGGAAGATGAGGCTCATTGGACGGGCATGGAGTTGGTCACGATGGCGGAGCAGGAGCCTCCGCCCGGGGCGATGGAAATCCTCGAGAATCTTGCCGCGCGGGACCGCATGCGAGCCGCGCTGCTGCGCCAGATGGAAGAAACTCCGATTCTCTTGCTTCCGGCTTGCGGCGTGACCGCGTTCCGGCACCGGGAGCGGGAGTACGAGACGCCCGACGGGCCGATTGGGCTCCTCGAGGCGATGGCGCCGGCGACGCCATGGAACCTTCTCGGATTCCCGGCGGTCGTGATCCCGTTCGGCATGACCTACGATGGGTCTCTTCCCGTGGGGATTCAGATTGTCGGGCGCCCGTGGGAAGAAGAACTGATTCTCGAGGTCGCCATCCGGCTGGAGGAAGCGCGCGGCCCGTTCCTGGCGCCGCCGGGGTACAGGGACTAAGTAAGATGGAAGTGTATGCTGCGTGTCATCTTCCTCCTGTTGCTTGGCGTCCTTGTCGCCGCGGCGGCCGGATCCCCAAAGAAAGCCTTTCCTTTTGATTACGATCAGCACGACTTTCCGAATGGCCTCCGGCTGATCACCGTACCTACCGACTACCCGAACGTCGTGGCGCTGTACATCGTCGTGCAGACCGGTTCGCGCAATGAGGTCGAGCCCGGCAAGAGCGGCTTCGCGCACCTGTTCGAGCACGTGATGTTCCGCGGAACCAAGGAGTACCCGCCCGAGCGCTACGAGGCCGTGTTGAAGGCCGCCGGGGCGGCGTCGAACGCCTACACGACCGACGACCACACCGCGTATCACACCACCTTCTCGAAAGAGGACTTCGAGAGCATCCTCAAAATGGAGGCGGATCGTTTTCGCAACTTGAGCTACAGCGAGGGCGTGTTCAAAACGGAAAGCCTCGCCGTGCTCGGTGAGTACAACAAGAACAGCGCGGCGCCGACCTCGAAGCTGGAAGAGGTGCTGCGTGACACCGCCTTCGACCGGCACACGTACAAGCACACCACCATGGGCTTTCTGAAGGACATCCAGGACATGCCCAACATGTACCAGTACAGCCTCCAGTTTTTCGACCGCTACTACCGGCCCGAATACACGACGATCATCGTGGCGGGAGACGTGAAGAAAGACAGCGTGCCGTCGTTGGTCGAGCAGTATTGGGGCGGGTGGAAACGCGGCAGCTACACGGCCGCAGTGCCCAAAGAACCACCGCAGGACGCTCCGAGGTCGAACCATGTCGCGTGGAATACCCCGACGCTGCCATGGCTTACGGTTGCGTTTCGCGGAGCGGCGTACTCCGATACGGAAAAGGATCAGGCGACCCTGGACCTGATCGCGTTTCTTGGTTTCTCGGAGAGCTCCGAACTCTACCAGAAGCTGGTCATCCAGGAGCAAAAGGTGGACGTGATTGAGCCGGACAATTCGGACCACGTCGACCCGTACTTGTTCTCCGTCTGGAGCCGGGTGAAGAACGGTGGAGACGTCAACTATGTTCGGGACCAGATTCTGGCGACGTTGGAAAGTTTCAAGGCGCGGCCCGTGCCGAAAGATCGCCTGGAAGCGGTGAAGAGCCACCTCCGGTACAGCTTCGCGCTTGCCATGGACAACAGCGAATCGATCGCGGCGACCCTCGCCCGCTACGTCGCTCTCAGGAGAACGCCGGAGACGATCAACAAGCTGTACGAAATGTACGCGCGGATCACGCCCGAAGACGTGCAGGACATCGCGAGTAAGTATTTCTCGGAGAACTCGCGGACGGTGGTGACGCTCGCGGGAGGGAAAGCCCAATGAGGACGCTGCTGATACCCATGCTAATGCTGGCTGCAACCGGACTTTCTGCGCAGATGCGCGTTGTCGCGCAACGGAGCGATTCACCGCTGGTGACATTTCGCATTGTCTTTCTGACCGGCGCGGCGGCGGACCCGTCAGGCCAAGAGGGCGTTGCTTCGCTCGCCGCGTCGATGCTCTCGCAGGGTGGTACGCGAGAGATGTCGTACAAGCAGATCGTCGACGCGATGTATCCCATGGCAACGTCGGTCTCGAGCCAGGTTGACAAGGAGATGACCGTCTTCTCGGCCACTACGCACGTCGACAACCTGGACGCGTTCTACAAGATCTTCCGGGCAATGCTGCTCGATCCCGGCTGGAGAGCCGACGACTTTGAGCGTTTGCGTGACGATGCGATCAACTTCCTCCGCGTGAGCCTGCGCGGCAACAACGACGAAGAACTCGGCAAGGAAGTTCTCTACAACGTGATCTACAACGGGCATGCATACGGGCATCACAACGCCGGCGTTGTCTCGGCCTTGCAGAAGATGACCGTTGCCGACCTCCAGACCTTCTACAAGGCGAATTACACGAAGGACAACCTTATCCTCGGCATCGCAGGAGGGTATTCGCCCGCGTTTCTGGAGCGGGTGAAGAAGGATTTCGAAGAGCTCCCCGCCAAGGGCAAGCACACGCCGAAGTACGACGCGCCGAAGGCTGTGCGCGGCATCCGGGTGACCATGATCGAGAAAGACACCCGGTCGGTGGCATATTCGTTCGGCTTTCCGATCGAGGTGAAGCGCGGTCATCCTCACTTTCCTGCGCTGCTGCTGGCGCAGGCGTACTTCGGCCAGCACCGGATGAGCGGCGGCCGGCTTTACAACCGGCTGCGCGAAGCGCGCGGCCTCAACTACGGCGACTACGCGTACATCGAGTACTTCCCGAGAGGCATGTTCCAGTTCGAACCGGACCCGAACCTAGCGCGGCCGAGCCAGATCTTCCAGATCTGGATTCGTCCGTTGGAGCCGGCGACTGCACACTTCGCCTTGCGCCTGGCAATGTACGAGCTCGACAAGTTTGTCCGCGAGGGAATCTCGAAAGACGACTTCGAGCGGTGGCGCAGCTTCCTCTCGAAGTACGTCAACCTCCTTACGAAGACGAAGGCGGCGGAACTCGGCTACGCAATCGATAGCCAGTATTATGGCACCCCGGAATACACAACCTACATCAGGAACAGCCTAGCCAAGCTCAGTGTGGATGACGTCAACCGCGCGATCCGAAAACACCTTCGAACAACGGACCTCGACCTCGTCATCGTTGCCAAGGGCTGCGAGGAGCTGAAGAAGTCCTTCCTTGGCGGAGCACCGTCCCCGATGAACTACAATTCACCGAAGTCCGCGGAAATTCTCGAGGAAGACAAAATCGTCGAGAAGTGGAAGATTGGCTTTCAACCCGAGGCGTTCCGAATCATCCCCGTGGATCAGGTGTTCGAATAGCGTCTATCGATCCGACTCGACGACCTTCAGAACCTGGTTCACACCGACATCTTTGACCGTCTGGTGGACTCCGCTTGGCCAGATGATCTCGATCTCATCGATCCGCTTCATCTGCCCCGTTCCGAAGTGGACACCGAAGTGGCTGGATGAGACGTAGCCAACGGCGCTCGTCATATGGTTGAACTGCTTGCCGATCCTGACGACCGCGCCAATGCTGTCACGGTTGCTCTTCGTGCCCGTCAGCTTCAGGATCAGCCACGAGTTGTCTGCCGATGAAACGTTCTCCCACAACTCTGCGGGACTCTGGAGCGATGCCACGACGACGTCGATCCGCCCGTCGTTGTTGAAGTCGGCGAAACCGCAGCCGCGGTGCGCGGCGGGAGTCTGGAAGTCCGGCCCGGCGTCGCGAGAACCGTCCACAAAAGTTCCGTCGCCACGGTTCAGAAAAAAGCTGTTTGGTAGCTTGTACGGCGTCGCCTCGAACATCTCCACCGTGTCATTGACGTGGGAGTTGGTTGTGAAGATGTCCTTCCAGCCGTCGTTGTTTAGATCGACCAGGCCGATGCTCCAGCCGCTCCGATTATGGCTGAGCGGTCCCATGCGGCTCGCGAAACTCGCATCCCGGAACGTGCCGTTGCCTCGGTTCTGAAAGATCGGGAAGACCTCGCCGGCGAGAGCGGCATAGGTAATGTCGGGGAAGCCATCGTTGTCATAGTCGCGGAAGTCGGTGCCCATCGCCGAAACGGGCGCGCCGTTATCCGACAACGCCCCGCCGGCGAGCAGCGCGACTTCCTCGAACGTTCCGTCTCCCTTGTTGTGGAACAGAAAGTTCGGGATCTTGTCATTGGTGACGAAGACATCCATGAATCCGTCACGGTCGTAATCCGCGATCGACGCGCTCATCCCTTTGCCGATATGTGCGGCGATCCCGGACTTCTGGGAAACGTCTTCAAACGTGCCGTCGCCGCGATTGCGATAGAGAGTGTTCGGAGTGCCCTCGAAGAACCGCGGGTGGCAGTAGGCGCGGACTTTGGAGGCCGGATCGCCGCAGAACAAATCGAATGACGCAGTCCATTGGAGGTAGTTGACGACGAAGAGATCGAGTTTTCCGTCGTTGTCGTAGTCAAGCCACGCTGCACCCTCGGACCACCATTCGCTCTTGATTCCCGCCTTTCGCGTGACATCCTCGAATGTACCGTCGCCGCGGTTCCGGTAGAGAAAATGCCGCCGAACTCCGCCGACGAAAAGGTCCGTGTGACCGTCGTTGTCGTAGTCCGCAGCCGCAGCGCCGATCGAGTATCCCGCGCCGGCCACGCCCGCCTGGTCCGTTACGTCCTTGAACTTCATGTTGCCCAGATTGCGGTACAAGCGGTTGCGGTACTTCGGCGAGTCCTTCTCGAGCGAGGGAATGCTGGCGCCGTTGGTGAAGAAGATGTCAGTGAGGCCGTCGCCGTCATAGTCGAACGCGGCCAATCCGCCCGCCATGGTCTCGATGAGATGCTTCTTCGGTGTGGGGTGGTTCTCCAGGACAAAGTTGATCCCTGCGCTCACCGCAACGTTGCGGAACTTGACGGGTGCGGGAGCAGCGCTCTGTGCGAAAAGTGCGGAGATCGAGATCGCACAGAGAGCGGCGACATACGGGATCAGTAGTGTAGTGCGTCGCAAGAAATGCACCTTACCTGCCAGGTTGTTTTGTGGCGCAGGCCATCGTTTTCCGTGGCCTGCGATGGCGGCAGACGACAAAAGGCGATCGTCTGCCCCACGAGACATAAGGCACAATAACTGACGCAATACACTATCGTCTC
Source organism: Bryobacteraceae bacterium (assembly GCA_035455185.1). Lineage (GTDB taxonomy): Bacteria > Acidobacteriota > Terriglobia > Bryobacterales > Bryobacteraceae > JAEHDI01. Next base: position 38,586 of record DATIFQ010000501.1, read on the forward strand.
TGCCTCGGCGTTTTCGATTTCACATCACGGAAGCGCTGGATGGTTTCCGAAGCCTTATCTTTCTGGCCCAACTGGCTGTAGACCCGCGCTAGCAGATACAGCGGTTCCGGGTAGTCAGGATCGAGGAACGTCGAACGCTCCAGCCATTTCACGGACGTCTCGTACTGTTCCAGCTTCCAAAGAGCCTTGCCTGCCAGATAGAAATTCCGCGCCGAGTTCGCGTTCCGTTGCGCCGCCTTGACTGCGGCCGAGAATGCCTGCTTCGCGTCCCCGTTGTCGATCAAAAGGTTCGCCAGGTTTGCGTACGGCCAGTCGTATTCGGGGTGGTCCGTCTCGACCATCTTGATGGCCGTGAGGAAGTGGCGGATGGCCATTTCCTTCTCGCTCTTGGCCTCGTAGCACAGACCGAGGTTGTCGTATGCCTTGTAAGAGTTCGGGTTGATTTTCAGGACGCGCTGAAACTGTCCGATCGCGTGGTCGATGCGACCTTCCTGGTAATAGATGCGGCCCAGCATGTAAGCGGCGTCTTCGTCGTTCGGATGTCGGGCCAGAAGCTCGGCCAGCGTCTTTTGCGCCTTCTCGGTCTCACCGAGGAGATATTCACAATTGCCCCTAAGCTTAAAAGCGTCCGGTTGCTCCGGTTCGATCGTGAGCGCCTCTTCAGCCTCCTGCTTCGCCTCTGTCAGTTCCTGTGCCATGAACAGGGCGCTGGCGAGGGCGACATGGCCCTCCGCGGATCTCGGCTCGCTCTGGATATACTCGCGCGCCACCCGGATGGCCTCCTGGTGTTCGCGCTGGTAGGAGAGCGCCCTCGACAACTCCAGTAGCAACCCGTGCTGAGCTGGACAGGCTTTGTAGGCCTCTCGAAGGTCGTGCGCCGCCGTCGGATATTGTTTGCTCGCAAGCGCCTCGCGTCCGGTCCGTGACAGTTCGGCGCTTCGGAGTAAATCGCAAACGGCAAGTCCCGTTACCTGTGCAAATCCGCTCATCGGAAGTAACACGAGAACGAACGGCATCACACGAAGCGGCGGCATAACCTCTTCCTTCGAGCTTACCGCAACAGCACCAACTCCTCTTTCACCTTCGGGATAATGCCGGCGTACTGTCGCGACGACGCCTTTGCGAGAAACGTTTCAAAGCACGCGCGCGCCCGGGCGCGATCACCCATCATCTTGTAGATGAGCCCGAGGTTCAAGTGCGCTTCGACAAGGTTCGGATCGATTGCCACGGCCTTCTCAAAGTACCCGCGCGCCGTCGCCGGGTCCTGCCGCTGGATGGCAATCAGGCCGAGCCCGTTGTAAGCAGGCGCGTGCTGTTCGCCGGTGGCGAGGATCCAGTTGTAGACACGGTCGGCGTCGGCCACGCGGCCGTTTTCCAGGTACGCCATGGCCAGATTGTTCTGGCTCTCGACGTCGGACGGGTTGAACTGAGCTGCCTTCTCGTAATTGAAAATCGCCTCGCTCTTGTTGCCCTCGCGAAGATAGAGATCTGCGATGCGGGAGTAGAGTCGTCCGTTGCGGATGCCTTTTTCCGTCGCACTTTGGTAAAGCTGCATCGCATCCTTGAACCGCCCCGCCTTCTCGTATTCCGTGCCGAGGTGGTAATAGACCGACGGGTTCGTCGGGTCCTCCGCCACAGCCTGCTTGAGCATCTCCATGCGTTTCGCAGGCGGGAGTTTCGATTCGCCCGAAACGGCCAGCTCGAAGATCCGCAAAATGTTCACGCGATCTTTCGGGTCGATGCCCGTACCGGTCAGCTCGAACTGCCGCGGGGTGAAGCTGGCGAGATACCCGAGCGACTTCAATTGATCGAGCGTCCGTTGATCCACCATCGCCGTGTCCACTTTCTCCTTGCCGTCGCCGGCAATGGCCTTGAGCTGCGCTTCCATCTCGGCCCTCTCCGTCGGGAAACGGTCGATCACGTTGGCCGTCTCGTGCGGGTCCTGGGACAGATCGTACAACTCGGGCTTCGGCGCGCGGATGAACTTCCACCGCAGCGTTCGCACGGCGCGCAACTCGCTCCAGCCCATGTTCATCTTCGGATACAGTGTCTCGGCATACGCGTGTTGTGTGGCGACGTCCTTGCCTGCTAGCGCTGGCACAAGGCTGGTTCCCTGAATGCCGCCCGGAGGCTTGCCCCCCATCAGATCGAGGATCGTGGGCAACACATCGATGGTCCGGGCCTGCCGTGTAACCCGCATGCCGCCCGGCACTCCCGGGCCCGCCAGGATGAACGGAACGCGCAGTGTCACGTCATAGAGGAAAATCCCGTGTGTGTATTCGCCGTGCTCGCCGAGGCTTTCCCCGTGGTCTGACAGAACAACGATGAGCGTGTTCCCGGCGTTGTCTTTCTTCTGCACGGCCTCAAACAGCCGTCCGAGTTCGTGGTCCGCGTAGGCGACCTCGCCATCGTACGGCCGCCCGGCGTACTGCTGCCGGAACGGCGCCGGCGGCTCGTAGGGCATGTGCGGATCGAACACATGGACCCACATGAAGTACGGCTTGCCCGACTGTCCGTTGAGCCACTGGATTGCGCGGTCGACCACCGCGCCCGCGGGCCGCTCGGGGTACTCTCGCGCGTCCTGTCCTTTGCCGGGCTTGGGCATCTCGTCGTCATAGACGGCGAAGCCCTGGTTGAAACCGAAAAGCTTCTTCAGTACCGAAGCTCCGATGAAAGCGGCGGTGTCCCATCCCTGTTGCTGGAGAATCTCCGCCAGCGTCGTCGATGAGGATTGAAGTACGAATCCGCCCGTGTTACGCACTCCATGGACGTTCGGGTTCTGGCCGGTGAAGATGCTCGCATGCGACGGCGGCGTCAGTGGCGTTTCCGCGACCGCATTCTCAAACAAGGCGCCACGCTTTGCGAGGCCGTCCAACACCGGCGTTTCGATTTTCGAGTAGCCGTAACAGCCGAGCCGGTCCGCGCGGAGCGTGTCGATGGTAACGACCACGACGTTTAGCTTGCGCAGCGGGGCGTTCGCCTCACCGCCGGACGCAGGCTTCTTCGCCGTGGATCTACAGGAGACAAGAAGCAGGGCAGCGAAGACGCACAGCACCCTGACACTGAACTTCGCGCTAAGCATTATTTCCAGAATATCAGCCGTGGACGAAGCGCGGCGGAATCCCGTCTACAATACTCCATACTTCTCGTAAACATCTCGGAGGTACGCGCCCCGGCGAAGTTCCTCGCGGGTATGGTTCTCTTTGGTGACCTTCTCGGTCGCCAGCCGGATCGCGTCGGGAACGACCGCCGCGGGTACCACTACGACGCCGTCAAAGTCCGCGAAGACGAGATCACCCGGCGAGACCACCACTCCGCCGCACTCGACTGGCGTGGCGTATTCAACGACGATGCCGCGTCCCTTCGAGTCCACCGGCTTAATGCCGGCGGCGAACACAGCGAAGCCGACCTCGTCGATTTTCTTCACGTCGCGCACTAGGCCGTGGATCACCGCGCCCCGCGCACCCCGTGCGACCGCGGCGGTGGAAAGCAGTTCGCCCCACGGAGCGTTGCGCCGAGATTCTCCCGTCGAGACGACCACAACCTCGCCGGGAAGAATGCTGTCCATCGCTTCGATTTCCTTCGCATAAGGTTCAGCCGGAGTATAGTGCTGGTCCACACAAGCGATCGTCCGCGCCCATCCGGCGAAGCAATGCCGCACCGTTACCGGCCGGAGGTTCTCCGTCATCGCGTGGTTGCGGATGCCGAGTTCGTCCAAAGCGTCCGCGACCGCGGCGGTGTAAAGGGTGGATTCAATGCGCTCGAACAATTCGGCGTCGGTCTGGTTTGCCGCTCTGAGGCCCTTGTGTTCCATACGAAGCTACCGATTTTCGAGGTTGAGCACACCCCATGTCAACCGAACGTCTAAGGAACCGCAACCGTCAGGGAGCGGAGAGCGGTCAACACACCCCAAGAAAGAAAAAGGCCCCGGTCTTGCGGCCGGGGCCCGAAAGTGAAGCTGTTACAAGTTGCTTACCACTCGAAACGGCCGTCGATCTGCAACGTCCGCCCACCACCGCCTTGGAGCAACTGTCCATAGCCGGAGTCTCCTACGGTGGTACTGACTATGTAGCGGTTCGTCCGGTTGAGCGGATTGGTCATGGTGATGCCGGCCTGGAACTTGATCCGCTCATAGATCGGAAAGCTCTTGGTCATGCGGAAGTTCTCCGACATTGAGTGCGGACCGCGAGTACTCGGCAGGACCCTAGGCGCGGTTCCTACCCGCAGCGGAACACCGGCGCCCGTTCGCGGGCTTTCCGCGAACGCTGCCGGATTCAGGTACGGAGTCGGTTCGGACCAGTCGGTCTTGCCTGGCGCACCGCCCAGGGTTGTGTTGGCGCCCGTCGCGTCCGGACGGATGCCCGATGAGAAACCATCCGGGATGTCCAATCCACCCTGCCCGATCGAGAGCGGGTCGCCCGAACGGTACTGCTGATTGGCCGCGAACTGCCAGCCGCCAACCACGTAATTAGCCGGACCGAGGTCCCAACGCCGGCCCTTGCCGAACGGTACTTCGTATACCCATGTCAACTTGAACGAATGCGGGTAGTTGAAGCTCGCCACCGAGCGCTCCAGGCCGCGGTTGAAGTAATCCTGCACCGTGGCGTAGTATGCGCCCGGACCGTTGCTGTCCACATAGGTGAGCGTCTTTGACCAGGTGTACGCGCCCAGGAAGCCGAGGCCCGTGGTCAGGTGCCGCGTCACCGTGACCTGCATGGAGTTGTACAGCGAGTTGGAGTTATACGGGAAGGCCTCTCCGACGCCGAAATACTGCGGGAAGCGGCGCATAGCCTGGGAAACGGTGTAATCGTCTGGGAAGTCGGCGAACGGCTTCAGCGTCGGGTGGTCGGCCACCTGTTCACGTAACAGGTCGCCGTACTGCAAGAGCGAAGCCGGCAAACCGTTCATCTCGCCGAACACGAACGAGCCCCACAGCCGGGTACCCTTGTTGCCGATGTAGGCTAACTCGAGCACAGTGTTGGACGGCAACTGGTACTGCACTGTGAGGTTCCAGTTCTGGACGTAACCTGGACGGTTGGCGTCGCGGGCGGTCGTCGTCGAAGCGTCGAAATTACCGGCGGACGGATTCGTGTCCGGCAGGGTGCCTGCGAATGGCCGGAAGGTGTCCGTCAGGTACATGGCCGGGTCATCCACAAATCCGGTCGCGCCGGTGCCCTGACGTACGTTCACGCCCGCATCGAAACCGTACCGGAAGCCGCCGTAGCCCCAGTCGTTCCGGATCGGTGGGGTGTTGGTGATCGCGTATCCGCCGCGGACTACCATCTTGTTGCTTGCCTGATACGCGAAACCAAACCGCGGTCCGATCTCCTTCCAGTAAGTGTCGCTAGGCTTCGTACCGAAGCGCAACGCGCCCGGCAGGTTGCCCGCTTCCGGATTCGGCAGGCCCATGTCGATGTACGACATCTGGTTGTTAACCTCGTAGAACGACGGGATGATCTCCCAGCGCAGGCCGAGATTCACCGTCAGTTTCGGTGTGACCTTCCAGTCATCCATGAAGTACAGGCTGTGCTGGGGCTGCCGGAAGTCATTAATCCCGCCGAAGATGTTGCGGTTCGCGTTGTTGACGGCGCCCAGCAGGAAACTGGCAAACGCGTGGCCGGTCTGGGTCGAGAAGGCCGGCAGGTCGGTCGAGCGGTAGCTGAACGTGAATGCGCCGCCGTTCTCGACGGGGTCGTCCTTGTAGAAGTACTGCTTGTACTCGTAGCCCATGCGGAAGGTGTGAGCGCCCCGGATCATCGTGACGTCATCCTGACCGATGTAGCTGCCGTTCGTTCCGGCCCCATAGAAGCCGACGCCCATCCGGCCTACCGAGCCGCCCTGCCATTCGCGGCCGCTGAAGCTGAATGTCGGGAAGATCGTGTCGGGGATACCGGAGATACCGAGAAGCGCGGGCCAGCCGGCCTGGTAGGTGTCGGGTATCGCTCCGTTCTGGTTGCGGAAACTGTTAAAGCCGAACGCAAAACGGTTCAGGATGGTCGGGTGGACCGTCGAATCCAGCGACGCACGCACCATCTTTCCAGGCGTGATCTGCTCTTGCCAGGAACTGGTGGCCGTACCCGGAATCGGAAGGTAGCGCGACGATCCGTTGTTGTTCCGTTTTCGGTAGCTCTGGTTGTAGAAACCGCTCACTCGGTGCTTGTCGTTGATGACGTGGTCGCCCTTGACCCCGATGAGGTGCAGGTTGAAGTACGGCGAGCTGGTGCTCAGACGGTTCTTGTTACGGATCATCTTGTCGAAGTCGGGGTCGGCGATGCCGACTTTGTCCAGGACATTCCGCGCCACCGGGCTGATGCGGTTTCCGGGAATGACGTTGTCAAGGAACGGGTCGCGAACGATCTCGCCATTCACCGTGCGGGTGCTCAACGGGTCATAGATCTGCCCGAAAACAACCGGCCGGCCCAGAGCATCCGTTCCGATCGTCGTACCGGAATCTGCGTTGCCGGTGAACGTGGGGTCAAGAAAGCGCGAGAAGTCGCCCTGCTTTTGATCCGTCGTCGGCAGCGTGGTGAAGCCGTTGAATCCCAATTCGTTGCGCGTGTCCTTCTCGAAGTTCGTGAAGAAGAAGGTCTTATTCCGGCCGTCGTAAATCTTCGGAATATAAACCGGACCGCCGACCGAGTAACCGTAATTGTGCTCCCGGTGGCGGGACTTCTTCGTGATGCCCTGGGTCTTCTGGCTCAGGTTGAACGCGTTAAAGTACTCGTTCTGGCCGTAGTAGAACGCCGACCCGTGCAGATCGTTGGTGCCGGACTTGATGCTGAAGTTCGCCACCGCCGTCTGGCCGCCGTTATACTGCGCGCCGATCGCGCCGGTCTGGAGCTTGAATTCGCTGATCGCTTCCGCCGACGGGCTGAACTCGTTGTTATTGCCGCCCGAAAGGTCTGAGCGTCCGACGGCCATGCCCTCTATCAGAATCTCGTGGGAGTACTGCTGTCCGCCGTTGATCGACCCCAGGAACGTTCCGCCGGTCGTGCCGGGCAGGGCGTCGAAAATGAACTGCTGGATCTGGCGCTGTCCGTCGTCGACGAAGATCGGCCAGCTCTTGTACTCTTCCGTCGAAATGTAACGGCCGATTTCCGCGCTTCCGGCTTCGAGCAGCGGCGGCGCGGCGCTCACCGTCACCTGCTCGGTGACCGCGCCAAGTTCCAAGTTGATGTTGACCGATAGCGTCTGGCCGACGCGGAGGATAACGCCTTCCCGCGTCGAGGTACGGAAGCCAGGCGCGCCGGCCTTGATTGTATACGTTCCGGCAGGCAGGTACGGAAGGGTGTACGCGCCGGCCGACGTGGAGGTGGCTGTGTTCTCGACTGCAGTTGCGACGTTCGTCGCAACCACCGTCGCACCCGGAACCACCGCGCCTGAAGCATCGAGAACGGTGCCCGTCAGGGTTCCGACTGAACCCTGCCCCCAGGCAACCGACAACGACGCCAGCAGGCACAAAACTAGCTTTAGATAGCTTTTGTGCATTCGTATCCTCTTTTTTTTGTCTGTCTCAAACAGCCTGTAACCGCTTGCATCGACAATATTTACCTCAGGCAACATCTCCCCTGCCTGAGGCAGACCCCTAGCTCGCCTTTTGATTGGCGTTAAGCCGAATTATAGTGCGAATATACTACCGTGTCAAGGCTTGCCCCCGGTGTTTACCTCGTTAAATCAGCTTGTTGCAAATGTTGCATGTTTCTGGGAGACAGGCGATTTCTAAGTGTGGCTGAGGCGGCGGACTCAGTCCCATGTCACCCGCGTCTGCTTCTCGACCTTCGCCGGGTCCAGGTCAATGCCGAATCCCGGATGCTCCGGCAGCGTGATCTTGCCCGCCGTGGGACGCAACGGCTCCTTCTCGAAGTGGTGGTACGGCTCCATCTTCGTGAGAAGGTACTCCACGAGCGGGCACGTGATCGGCGGCTGGCTGGCCACCACATGCAGCGCCGCGTGCAAGCTGTGCCCGTGGGGTATCACCTGGACGTCGTAAAGCGACGCGACCGTGCAGATCTTCACCAGTTCGCTGATCCCTCCGCACCATTCCGGGTCGGCCTGCACCACGTTGAGCGCTCCCGCTTTCAGGTAGTCCTGCACCTCCCACCGGTTGTAGATGTGCTCGCCGGAAGCGACCGGGATGGACGTCGCGCGGCGAAGCTGGGCGAAGCTCTCGATCTTGTCGGTGGGGAAGCATTCCTCGATCCATCGCGGCCGGTATTGTTCGGCCTGCTTCGCCCAGCGGATTGCGTAGGTCACGTCCCAGCCCATGAACGCGTCGAACATCAGTTCCACTTCGTCTCCCACCGCTTCGCGAAGGTTGCGCACGAGGGCGACGTTTTTCGCCAGCCCGTCCGTGCCGTCGCCCGGTCCGTACGCGAAGAACCACTTCTGGTATCGGAAGCCTTCGCTCTTCAGAGCTGCCGCGCGCCGCCTAGCCGCCTCCGGTTCGACAGACATGCTCGCGCAGCTTCCGTAAGCCTCTACGGCCGGACGCGTCGGACCGCCGAGCAGCCTGTAGACGGGTACTCCGTAGTAGCGTGCGCGCAGGTCCCATAGCGTGTTGTCGACGGCGCTGATCGCCATCATGAAGTGACCCCGGCGCGCGTGCCGGTCGGAGCGGAACATCTGGTCCCAGAGCTTCTCGCCGGCCAGCGGATCCTTCCCGATCACGAACGGCTTGAGTTGCTGCTCGACTACGATCGCCGCTTCCTTGTCGATCGGACCATAGACACCCTCTAGTCCCGCGTCGGTCTTGATCTTCAGGTACAGGGCGCTCGTCGCGACCCGCGCCGGTTTGCCCTCGGCCGGTTCATGGTACGGTTTCGGCCGGTGCTCCTCGTAGATGTGGAGCGGGTTGGAATGCTGCTGCCGGTTGATGCCGACGATCGTGTCGCGGTGGCCCTCCAGACGCCACATTTCGACGGCGGTGATCTTTAGTTTGTCAGACGGAGAGCGCTGGCCGAACGAAGGAACGGAAGATAATGGCGCCCCGGACGCGGCTGCCAGGGCCGTAACGAATTCGCGTCTGCGCATGCGGGAATTCTATGACCGCGACACGCGAGGGAGCAAGCCCCGCGCCGCTACTCGGCGTCCTCTTCGAGGATGGCTCCCTTGTGCTTCGGCCGCTTGCGCTTGGTCTTGGGTTCGATGATTCTGGCGGACGGAACCGTACCAACGCGCTCGCGAGCGAGGCGCCGGACCTCCTTCTTCCGGTCGAATTTCAGCTTCTTCCGCATATCAGACAAACCCAGCCGCTCGATTCGATCCGGTCGTGACACGCAAAGCCGAAGCTCGCGAACAGGTGCTCGACGCGCTCGGCCTCGTAGCGCTCGAACCCGGTAACGATGGCCTCACCGCCGGGCGCAAGGACGCGTGCCATCTCGCCAGCAAGTTGCCTGATGGCCGCCGCGTTAAGGTTCGCCACGAGGAGATCCACCGCGCCGCTCCTCACGGACCGGGCGGAGCCGGCGAACAGTGACACGGGAACTCCCGCCTCGCGCAGGTACGAAGCGGCTGCTTCGACCGCAGCCGTCTCGATGTCGCAGGCAATCACGCTGTTCGCTCCCATCAGAATCGCGCCCAGCGCGAGGATACCGGAGCCGGTGCCGAGGTCGAAAACGCGCCGGCCGGGACGGACGCGGCGCTCCAGAGCTTCGAGCGCAAGCTGCGTGGCCGGATGAAAGCCCGTCCCCGGCGCTGAGCCCGGCGGCATCACGAGGCGCAGCCGTCCCGCCGGCGTCGGATCATTACGCCAGGAGGGGACGAGGAAGAAGCGTTCGCCAACGAGCTCCGGTTCCCACTGCGCCTGCGAATACGCGACCCAATCGCGGTCCTCGCACGCCTCGACGGTGACGTTCGAGGCGGAAATTCTCCCGGCCACCGCGGCCGCCGTGGCCATGTCTTCGAAAAACGCTTCCAGCCGGCAGCCGCCCTCGAACAGGTCGTGCTCGACGATGCCCTCGGTGCCGGCGTCGGAGAGCTCGGCAACGAGCCCGTCCCTCTCTTCGGCCCGGCACTCCACCGTCAGACGGAACATCGGTCTCACCGCCCCAAAATGGGTTGCAACTCGATCTTTCGGAAGAACACCTCCGCGCCCTCGGACTGGAACAGGATCTTGCCCCGTGTCACCGAAGACTTCGATCCTTCGTTCACCAGCTTGCCGTTCACCAGGAAGCGGAAGTTGTCGCCGTCAGCCCAAAGCTCGAGCTTGTTCCACTGGCCGTGTGGTTTCTCCGGGTCGCCGTTTGGATCGCGGTAACCGGCGACGTCTTCCCATTTGCCCTTGCCGAAGCGGTCGAAGCGGCCGCGTCGTTTCGTCTCGCCTTTCACCGTAACCGCGGTGTCTCCCACGAGGATCAGGTCGCCCGTGCCGCCCTCGATCATCTGGAATTCGATCGACTGCGGCCATAGCTTGTCCTCGCCGCCGGCGTGATACAGGATGCCGCTGTCGCGCGCGTTTCCTTCGCGAGGGGGAAAGGTTTTCGAGCCCCATCGGAATTCTACGAGCAGGTAATAGTCCTCGTACTCCTTTTCCGTGATGAAGTACCCGTACTCCTCGCCGGATGCGCGGATCTGGCCGTTTTCGACGCGAAACACGCCTTTCGGGTCGTTATTCTTGCCGTATTTCTCGATGTAGGTGTAGAACCCGTCCAGGCTCTTGCCGTTGAACAGCTTCTCTTTTGGCCCGAGTCTCGGACCGGCGGCTAGCACGAGCGTGGCGCAAGTGAGCAGGGAAAGAGCCGTCTTGATCATCCCTGTATTCTCGCGCGGATCTCCGTCTTCCGGATCTTTCCACTCCCGGTCTTTGGCAGCGGCGTGTCCGTGAACTCGATCCGCCGCGGCATTTTGAATTTCGCGATGCGGCCGCGGAGGAGTTCCAGGATGTCCCCCGCCGTGATCGTCGCGCCGGGCCGCGGGACGATGACGGCAACGGGAACTTCTCCCCACTTCTCGTCCGGAGCGGCGACAACGGCGCATTCGGCGACATCCGGGTGCGCGGTGATCGCGCGTTCGATCTCGATCGGTGCAATGTTTTCGCCGCCGCTGACGATGATGTCTTTCTTCCGGTCGACGATATGGATCCGTCCCTCGTCGTCCCAGACGGCCATGTCGCCGGTGTACAGCCATCCGTCGCGGAGAGCCGCTTCGGTTCCCACCGGATCGTTGTAGTACCCCGCCATGACGTGATCGCTTCGGATGAGAACCTCCCCGGCCGTTGTCATGTCGCGGGGCACGTCGCTTCCTCCGGAATCCGCTACCCGCAATTCGACGCCGGCGATCGGCGTGCCGGCCATCGCCTGGATGCGGTATCGCTCCGAGTCGGGAGCAGTCGTGTTGTCCGGTCTGCCAACCGTCACCACCGGACCGGCTTCCGTCAACCCGTAGCTGGCGAGGCACTCGCATTGGAATGCCTGTTCCATGCGCTCGATGAGTTCGGGCGACGACGCGGCCCCGCCGATCAGAATGTGCTTCATACTCGACACGTCGAATCGTCTGCGTCCGGGAGCGGCGAGCAACGCGCCGGCCATGGTGGGCACCAGGCACATGTAGGTGCCCCGGTGCCGCTCGATCAGAACGAAGACCGTCTCCGCGTCGAACCGCCGCACCATGACCTGCGTGGCTCCGAGCAAAGCGGCGGCTTGAGGATACCCCCACCCGTTGGCGTGAAAAAGCGGGATGGTCTGCAGGACGACGGTGCGATCGCCTTCGGGCATCAGGAGAGCCACAGACTTTCCGTGGAGGTAGAGAGCACGGTGGGTGAGCAGAACCCCCTTCGGCGTGCCGGTGCTGCCGCTGGTGTAGAAGAGTTCGGCGGGCGAGTTCTCGTCGATCCCCGTCCAATCGATTCGCCGGGCGCTACCGGCGGCGAGAAGCTCCTCGTAACCTGAGTCCCCGTCGAGCGGGAGGGCACACTTCAGCGGCGGACAGACCGCGCGCGCCTGCTCGGCCACCGGCGCGAACTCCCCGTCATAGAGCAGCACGCTGGCGCCGGAATGCTCAAGAAGCTGCGACAGTTCGGATGCGGCCAGTCGCACATTCAGCGGCAGAAGGATCGCTCCCACCATCGGCACGCCGAAGTACGCCTCGAGCAGTTGGTGACGGTTGAAACAGAGGCAGGCGACGCGGTCGCCCGGCTTGACCCCAACCGCACCTAGGCCCGACGCGAGCCGCTCACAACGCTCCGCGAACTCCGCATAGGTGAACGTCCGGTCGCCGGAAATGACGGCGGCTTTGCGCGCGTAAAGATCTGCTGCCCGGTAGAGGAACCGGATCGGCGTCAGTGGCAGCACCATGAGTGTCCGGTCAGCGTCCCGCGGCGCCTCCCGCCTGCGGGACGAACTCCTCGAAAACAGCGGAGCGGAGAAGCGAGGGCGGGACCAGACCCTGCGCCAGTACGAAGTCGTGGAAGCGCTTGGCGTCAAACTTGCCGGCCATCGCTTTCTCCGCCTCCTGCCGCAGTTCCATCAGCTTCGTGTAGCCATAGTAATAGGACGGGGCCTGGCCGGGAGCGCGAAACGTGTACCGCTCCACTTCCTGGGTGGCCATCGCGTCCGACATCACGACGTCCTCCAACAGAACACGCTTGGCCTCTTCGGGTGTGATTCGGCTGAGCTGGAGCTCGGGATCGAGAAACGCGCGCGCGGCGCGCAGCAGTCGGTGCTGGAGCGCGATCAGTTGCCCCTCGGCCGGCAGAAACGGCTTGATCACAGCCTCGGCGTAGAGCCCCCAGCCCTCGACGTTGGTACTGTTGAAGGCGAACACCGCGCGCGCCGTCGACACACCCTGTTCGACGATTGAGGCGAATTGCATCTCGTGGCCTGGGCGTGCTTCGTGGGCGGTCAGGGTCCACGACGCAGCCTCGAAGGTGAAATCGTCGAAGGATTTCATTTTTCCCGATGTGTCCGGCACGTTCAGCGG
>DATIFQ010000502.1:0-2401 GCA_035455185.1 Bryobacteraceae bacterium
GCTTCTATACTGCGTCGCCGCGCGACCTCGGTCCTCACGACGCAGCCCGCGGGCTCTCGGATGCATCGGCCGGCGACCGTCTGATCCGCACGCTTCACGGACGCCAACAGCTTCGCGGCGTCCCGTTTGAGCTCGGTCCGAGCGACCCCGCGCAGAAAGCCTGGATCGTCCTTAGCCGTCGTGCTGCCCCGGGCTTGGCGCCGCGCGCCGAGCTGGCCGTCGGCGCAATGGCAAATTATCTGTGTCTCGCGCAGTTCTGCAACTGGGACGAAGCCGAGCGGCCCGCACCGGGCGCCGATCCGATCGAGCGCGTCGGCGAGGTGCTGGCCGAGGTGGGCCTTGTCTACGAAGATGGCAGTCGGCATTCGGTCCCCATCCGCCGGCGCTTCGAGGTGAACGCCCTCAACTATGCTTGGGGACACCTCTGTTTTGCCGCCGAGCCGCATCGCGCGCCCGTTCCACGTAAGCTGAGCGACCCGCTTCCGAACGGCTTCTATTGGGGCGACCTCCAGCTCGCGGTCTGGGACCCGAACTACCCCAGCGATCCTTCGCTCGACTGGCAGGGAACGCTGTGGCTGTCCGCCATCGAAAACCCGTCGCCGGAAAAGCAGATCCGCAGCCTCATCCTGGAAGCCCGGTCCGAGGATTGGCTCGCTGTCGCCGGGGTGACCCTGTGCCGCACGGGCGGGCATCCTTTGCGGTACGAGCGGCTCAGCCTCTACCGGTTCACGCTGCCTCCAGGGGAGGACGGCCCGTGGGAGGTTTCCGTGGACACCGGCGTCGTCGCGCGCAGCTACCGGCTTCCGCCGTTCGACGCCGCCGCGTGGCTGTCTTCGCCGGTGCGAGGGTTGAGCGAGCCGCGGCCCGACGAGCGCACGGACTATCTATACGCCGAGGTGGCGGCCACCGGCGGAGCCACTCTCACACTGGCGAACACGAAAACCGGCGGCCGTTGGGATTTCGACGTTCGTGAAATCACTCCGGGCGGGGAAGTCGAAGGGCGCGAACGCGGCACGAAAGTGCAGTTACTGGAGCGCGAGAAGGTCTGGCTGCGCGGCGCCGTCACGGACGCTACCAACGGAAAGCCTACCCCCGTGCGTATCGCGTTCCGATCTCGCGACGGCCGATACCTTCCGCCGTACGGGCACCGCACCGAGATCAACTCCGCCTGGTTTCAGGATTACGGCGCGGACCTCAAGTGGGGAGACACGTCCTTTTGCTATGTCGATGGAACGTTCCAGATCGAGCTGCCCGTGGGCGAGGTCTATGTTGAGATCACCAAGGGCTTCGAATACGAGCCGGTCAGGAAACGCTTGCAGATCGACTCGAAACAGCGCGAGTTAAGTCTCGAGATCTCTCGCTTCGCCGATCTGCGGCGGCAGAATTGGGTCACCGCCGACACGCACGTCCACTTCCTATCGCCCACAACGGCCATCCTCGAAGCCCAAGCCGAAGGGCTCAATCTGATCAATGTCCTGGCGGCGCAATGGGGCGACCTGTTCACGAATGTCGGCGACATTTCGTACGGCCCGCTCGCCTCCAAAGACGGCGACACGCTGATCTGGGTAGGGACGGAGAACCGGCAGCACATCTTGGGGCACATCGGCCTGCTCGGCAACCATGACCCGGTTTATCCGATGGGGGCGAGCGGTCCCGAGGAGAGCTACATTGGGACGCCGGTCCTGACAAGCCTCGCCGAGTGGGCGGACGCTTGCCGCGAGCGGGAGGGGCTGGTGGTCGCGGTGCACTTTCCGTTTCCCACCGCCGAACTTGCCGCCGACATCGTGCTCGGCAAGATCGACGCCGTCGAACTGTGGCCGGTGAACATCACGGAACACTTCAACAATCTTCGCTTTCTTGATTGGTATCGCTGCCTGAACTGTGGGTACCGGCTACCCGCCGTCGCCGGCACCGACAAGATGGGCGCTTGGATTCCTGCCGGGGCGTACCGGGCTTACGCCCGGCTCGGCGAGAACGAGTTCAACTTCGCCAACTGGGCCAAGGCGGTGCGTGAGGGCAACACGTTCATGAGCTCCGGACCGTTGCTCTTCTTCGAGGCGGACGGCCGTTCGCCCGGAGGAGAGATCACGTTTCGAAGCGGTGGGGGAAGCGTCGAGGTACGCGCCGAGGTGAAGAGCACGGTGCCGGTTCACCGGCTCGACATCGTGGTCAACGGGAAGGTTGTGGCATCGAGGGAAGCGGCCTCCGGTGTGCGCGAACTGACCCTGCGGGAAACGCTGAAGGTGTCCGGTCCTGGCTGGATCGCGGCGAGGTGCGCATCGAAGCACCTCTCGGCCGGAACCCGCATCGCCGCGCATACGTCGCCGGTGTATCTGGTGGTCCCCGGCGAGGAAGCCTTTTCCGCGCCCGCGGCGGCGTACCTGTTGACGCTGATCGACGG
>DATIFQ010000503.1:0-5635 GCA_035455185.1 Bryobacteraceae bacterium
CTCGAAGCCCTGGTTGCGGCCGGTTGTGCGGAGATCACGGTCGATGAGCCCTCGATGAGCTGCTATGCCTGGCGCGAGGACACGAGCCGCTTCGTCGACATCTTCAATCGCACGGTGGAGCCGGTCTTCGGGAAATGCCGCTTATCCACACATCTTTGCTTCGGAAACTATAAGGGGAGGGCCGTTGGCCCCCGCCGCTACGCGCGGATGTTTCCCGCCTTTCTCAATTTCAAGGTGGATGAGATCCACCTTGAGATGGCCAGCCGCGAGTTCGCCGAGATCGAGATCGTCGCCGAAATCGCCCGCTCGAAGGACGTGGCTGTCGGCATCATCGACGTCAAGAGCTACTACATCGAGACAGTGGAGGACGTCGCCGCCCGCGTTCGCCGCTGCCTGGAATACGCGCCCGCCGCCCGGCTGTCCTTTACGCCGGATTGCGGTCTCAGCCAGACCGCCCGATGGGCCGCTCGTCAGAAACTGGCCAACATGGTGGCGGGTGTCCGCGTCGTGCGCCGGGAACTGGGGCTCGAATGACACTACTTGGCATAGACATCGGCGGCACGAGAATCAAGGCGGGACGCGTCGATTCGTCGGGGCACATCGAGGCATCCAGCGGCGTCCCCACTCCGGCGAGCCTGCCGGCGCTCCGTGAGGCGCTGATAGCGCTGGTACGCGAGCTTTCCGAAAAGTCGCCTCCCTCCGCCGTCGGCTTCGCCTGCAAAGGCATCATCAATCCGGACACCACCCGCGTGGAGTCCTTGCCGGGAACGGTGTCGTTCCTCGAAGGTCACGTTCTCAAGGACCTGATTGCGAACGTGCTCCCGGCCGGCGCTCCCGTATTCGCCGATAACGACGCCCGTGCGGCCATGGCAGGCGAACTCGCCTGGGGCGCCGCCCGCGGGCATGCCAACACGCTCATGCTGACACTCGGTACCGGTGTCGGCGGCGCGGTTGTGGTGGGCGGGAAGCTACTCCGTGGAGCGTGGGGCGCGGCCGGCCACCTCGGCCACGTTACCGTGGACCCGGACGGCTCACCCTGTATCTGCGGCAGCCACGGCTGCATCGAGACCGTCTTTTCCGCGCGCGCCATCGAAGCCGAGGCGTTTGCCGCGGCGCATCGCGGATGCGACACGGTGCTCACCGCCGAGCTCGAGCGCGGAACACTTACCTGCGAGGCCGTCTTTCGCGCCGCGCGGGAGGGCGACGAGATCGCCCGGCGAATCATCGCCCGGGCCACGAAGGCGCTCGGAGCGGCGATTGCCGGTCTCTTCCATGCATTCGATCCCGAAATCATGATCCTCGGCGGCCAGATCGCGGAGGCGGGCGAGTCCCTCTTCGACGCGCTTCGCGAGGAGACGGCGTGGCGCACGCAACGGCTCCTTCGCAGGCGGATTCCGATCGTTCCCGCGCAACTCGGCGATCGGGCAGGCATTGTAGGGGCCGCCGCCCTGACGCTCGGGATGTAGGTTTCTATTTCAGCAGTTCGTTGATCTCCCGGACGGCCTTCACATCGAACTTCGGCTTGCGGTCATAGGTCAGCATGCCGTTAATTTCCTGCTCCACATCGGTCAGTTGCGTGTAGCACACGCCGGCAAAGGCGGGGATCTTCGCGATGGCCTCATAGAGCCCCCGCAGACGGGCCAGCGCCGCTTCGGGCGTCTTCTCCACGCCGGAGTAGCCCCAGGCGTCAGCCGGTACCTGGGCGCCCGGCGGGATGTAGGCGATACCGCCGAACTCCGACAGCAGGATCGGAGTGCCGTTGTACTCGTAGCCGGGGACCAGGGTCGCACGGCTGACGTTCGGCATCCGGAAACCCGGCTTTCCGAGGTCCTTGTACTTCTCGTAGAGGAGGTCGCCGCTCCGGGCGTAGTCGTGCATTGCAAAGAGGTCCGTCGTATCGACGTGCTCCCAACCGTCGTTGTCCACCACCGGGCGCGTGGCGTCGAGCGATCTGGTCAGGGTATAGAGGGCCTTGAGGTGATTCTGCTGCCGGGAATCGAGCAGGTTGGGCACGCCCCAGCTTTCGTTGATCGGCACCCACATGATCACCGACGGATGGTTGTAGTCGCGATCGACCACTTGAATCCACTCGGCGGTGAACCGGCTCACGTAATCTTCGTCGAACTCGAACGCGTTCGCCATCTCGTCGGAGACATAGAAGCCCATCTTGTCCGCCCAATAGAGAAACCTTGGGTCTTCGAGCTTCTGGTGCTTCCTCACGCCGTTGAATCCCATCTCCTTGGCGATGCGGATGTCATACTGGATCGCTTCGTCTGTCGGTGGCGTGAGCGTGCTTTCGGGCCAGTAGCCCTGGTCGAGAAGCATCTTCAGATACGTCGGACGTCCGTTGATCAGGACCCGGCCGTTTCCGGTCGAAACCGAGCGAAACCCAAAGTACGATTGAACCCGATCCACCACCGCGCCGCCGCGGCGCAATTCAAAGGTCACCTCATAAAGGTTTGGCGCATTCACCGACCAGAGCTTGGGCTCATTCACAAGCAGCGCCAGTGCGACCCTCCGCTCGTCCGCGCGAACCATGCCTGAGCTCACGGCGTCTTTGCCTGAGCGGATGACTGCGTGAAACTCGGCGCCTGGCTGGTAGCGAGCGATCGCGGCGTCGAATCGCACGGTACCGTCGTTCGACGGCGTGATCCGAACCTTTTCGAAGTAGCTTTCGCCCGCCGCTTCGAGCCAGACGGGCTGCCAGATGCCGGTCGTCCGGGTGTAGAAGATCCCCTCCGATTGCGGTTCCCAATACTGTTTTCCGCGAGGCACGGTCCGATCGGTTGGCGGGTCCTCCGCCCTCACGGTCAACACGTTCGGACCGGCTTTCAGGAGCGGTGTGACGTCAATCGAGAAGGGAACGTGCCCGCCGGTGTGGCTGGCGGCGCGCTGTCCGTTTACCCACACGATCGAGCGGTAGTCCACTGCGCCGAAGTTCAAAAGCACCCGCTTCCCCTTCCAGGCGTCGGGCACGCTGAAGCTGCGGCGGTACCAAACCCAGGGGTGGAACGACGTGTCCGCGATGCCGCTTAGCTTGCTCTCAAAGCAGTACGGAACCAGGATCGTGCGGCTGAACTTCTTCGCTCCCGAAGCCCAGTTCTGCTCGAACCCCACGTTGGCGTCGTCAAATTCAAACTCCCACCGGCCGTTGAGTGTCAGCCACTGCTCGCGCTGGAACTGCGGCTGCGGATACTCGGAACGCGGAATCTCCTGTGCGCACAACACGGAGACGGTAAATAAGAACAGGATTACTTTTTTCATGGTAAACACCATGCATCTTATCTCAAGTCCTTGCGGCCATCTGCCGATCAACAGGAGTGGAATGCGTGTGATCCCTCTGTTGCTCGCCGCGTCTCTGGCCAAACTCGCGGCACAATCGCAGGACCCGTACGAAGCCGCCCGCGTGGCGATGGAGACTTCGATTGAAAGCCAGCGTGCCGCGATACGGAAACAGGTCCGGTCCGCGCAGGCTCCAGGTCATTCGTTCTTCAGCGTTCCTTGGGCCGAGGAGTCAGACGCGCCACGTCTGGCGGTTCCTGTTGCCGCACAGGAGTGCGATCCCGTGCCACCGGAACAGATCGGTCCACTCATCGACGAGGTCTCCAAACGGGAAGGCCTTACCCCGGACCTCCTGCGGGCCGTTATCGAGAAGGAATCGGACTTCCGGCCGTGCGCCGTTTCCGCCAAGGGGGCCCGAGGGCTGATGCAGTTAATGCCCGCCACTGCGGGACAGCTCGGCGTCACCGATCCCTTCGACCCGAGGCAAAACGTCGGCGCCGGCGCCAGGTTCCTGCGCCAGCTTCTGGACCGCTATAGCGGCGACCTGTCGTTGGCCTTGGGCGCCTACAATGCGGGTCCGGGCCGGGTAGATTTCTTCGGCGGCGTGCCCGCGATCGCCGAAACGCTGAAGTACGTCTTCGACATTCAGGAAAAGCTCAAGCCGGCTGAGCTCCTCGCGCCTTCCGCCGATTCCATGCTCGCGCCGCCGCAACCATGACCGATAGCAGCGCGGCGCTGGCCAGCGCGCACCAGCCCGGCCCCATCGACTTTCCAGCCGCATCGGCGAGGCTTCTGCCTCCGAACACCGGGGCGAACAGGACCGTCAGGTGAGCGACATACACAAATAGCGACTCCCGGCTGACCAGAAAGAGCCACGACTTCCCAGACTGCCGCCGCCGGTCCACCAGCCAACAGACGCATAGAAGGAGGAACACCAGCCCAAGGCGCAGAAAGAATGTCCGAGGATCGGCCTGCCATGGTATTTCGGTTCTGCCTGGCGCCAACGGCAACTCCGGCAGCGCGAGACCGAGCGCGACGAACACGGCGGCCAACCCGGACAGGCGGAGCATGAACGTCCGTTCCATCTCCCGCTCTCGTGCCGCGAGAAATGACGATGCGCACAGCGCCCCCGCCAGCATGAACCCGCTCCACGGAAACACCGGGAACAGCGAGTTGAGTCCGTCATTGAAGTATGCCGCCAGCGGGGCCGGCAAGTACTCGTCGAATCGGATGCTCCACATCCAGGGAGCCGCAAGCGTCGCCATTATCGCACCAGACAGAAGCCACCATCGTCGGATCGTGGGGGATCGCAGAAGCATCAGGCCTGCCAGCAGGAACAGCCAGGTGACGCAGATGCAGTGCAGAACGTCCACTTGAATCAGAGGCAGCCAGTCCTTGCGTGTGAGGCTGCTCCAGGGTTTGCCGAAAACGGCAGGAGGAACGTGAAGCACATAGGCGATCAGCCAGACCACACCGATCCGGCGAAGCTGTATCCAAAAAGTCCGTCCGAAAGTTCGAAACTCGGGCACTTTGCGTTCCGCCGACACCAGGAACACAAAGCCGGAAATAAACAGGAACGACGGAGCGACCAGCCCGTTGACAAAATTCAGAACACGGAACCAGCCGGTTTGGCGGAGGCCTTCCGACAGCATCGCATTGAAGACATGAGTTTCAATCATCACCACCAGCGCGAGGCCGCGCAGCCGGTCGGCGAACAGCAGCCGGCTCCTCGTCGGGGAAGGCACGGAAGTGGCGCGGGAATGGGGTAGGATCAGCGTCTTCTGCTTAGCGCGGATACTTCGGGTCGGCCTTGACCTCGTTCATTTGCGCGACGTGCCGCTCGGCATGTCCCGCGATCAAAATGAAGTACTGGTAGGCGTCCATCTTTCCCTGGACGTGACTCCGGAGGTTGTCCTGCGTCGTCTGGATGTAGTTGATGTTTCTATCCCGCTCCTGTTTGAAGGCCTCGGCGGCGGCTGCGGGCGTCGGAAACTTGCCCTTGGGACTCATCTCCTCAGAGGCCTTTGCCTTCTTGCTGCGGTCGCGCATCCTGGCCAGGAGTTCCTCGTCTTGCTCATGTTTCACCGGCGCGCGGTCGGTTACCGGCTCCGTTTTCATGACCTTGTCGGTCACGAGGTTGTACAGGACGCCCTCGGTCAGCGTGATATGCTCCGCCACTTCGGCGATCGACCAGCGGTCCGGCGCGGGCTTGAACTTCCATTGCGCCTCGGACAGACCCGCGATCGCGTCGAGAAACAGCTTGCGGCTCGCGTGCAGGCTGCTCATCGCGAAGTCGCGCTCCTCCTCTGTCAGGCTTCCCGCTGCGAGCGGTGCGACGGCCAGTACCAGCGCC
>DATIFQ010000504.1:0-57282 GCA_035455185.1 Bryobacteraceae bacterium
CTTTGACCATCTCAGCCCCGGTGCATGTTCTCCCTTTAGAGACGCCTCCGAAAGCACCTCCCAATGCCTGACAAACACCTTCAACCGGTCTCGCGCTGGCCCAGAACTATCAGGGTCCTCAGCAAGCCCGGTCGTCACAGCATCATTTCCGTAGCTGCGCTTGCACTTCTAGCCATCCTTTTTATCCTCACAGCCGCACCAACTACAACACACGGCCTTCCACGCCTTTCCCCGTACCCAGATGGAAACAACTTTGCCTTCACAATTACAGACGATCCGGACTACTCCACGTTTGAGAGGATGAAGCCGATCTATGACTTCCTCAGTGACATCGGCCTCAAGACCACTGTTGCTGTATGGGTCCGAGATCCGGAGCGATCAAATGGAATGCCAGACAAACCGCGACAATCGAAACATCCCTCCGACAGCTGCCAGCGACCGGAATATCAAGCATATGTCAAGGATTTGCAGGCGCGCGGCTTTGAAATTGCGCTTCACACTGTGTCTGCCGGAGATGATCCAAGATCAGTGACCGAAGCAGGCTATGAAGATTTCTGACGGATGTTCGGTCATTATCCGGCTTTCAACATAGTACATAACGACAATCTCGAAAACATTTACTGGGGTCCATATTTTCGGATGGCTTTAACGAAAAGACATTTTTGGAACTTACTAGTCACGACAACGTGCGACGGCTCGTGGAGGAGAGGGACGCTTCAATTGTATAGAATGGCAACGCCGAGGCCGTCGATGGCGTCACGTTACTCGCAAGGCCCGGCGAGGTGTGGCGTCACGCGGATGGAAGCCTTCAAACTGCAAATGACGAAGGGGAGCTTGTACTTGGCAACCTTCGTGCCGGAGAGGTTCTTTTGTTGCAGCCTGGCGCTGTTGAAGAGCTACGGGTGGACGTTGCGCCTGGGTGCCGGGAGAAGCTAAGAATGGTCGTCAAAAGGTCGTATCTGTTCCTTAAACATATGGGACGCCGGGCCTAGTTAAGAGTCGGATAGAACGCGACATGGTCGTCGAGCTTATTGGCACACCGGGCGCAGGTAAGACATCGCTCTTGCCTGTGGTCATGGATTCTCTGAGCGAACAGGGCGTGACCCCCCGAACCATGGTCGGGGCAAGTCGCGTGTACGTCGCACGTACGACCCTTGGTGCGTACATCGCCCGCTTTTCCCCGCCACGCTTACGCCGTGCCTTGTTGTGGCAGCTTTTCTGCCAGTTTAGCCGTGCATATCAATTTCGCTTTCTGCTTCGTCACGTGAGGCTGGCGCGGCACCTGATGCAGGGCCAGGCGCACAGGGACGCTTCGGTCAAGTTCCGGCGGCACGCTCTTCGCTGGTATCTTCGCATGCTGGGACAATACGAATTTCTCAGGGCCCACCAGCGGCCGAATGAAGCTTTGGTCATTGACCAGGGATTTGTCCACCGTGCGGTCGACTTGCATGCCTCGGACCGGGGGGAGCCTGACCTTGCGGCTGTGTCCGCCTACCTCGATCTGGTTCCTCAGCCGGACCTTGTCATCCATGTGAATGCTCCGCTAGAGGTGTGCGAAGCCCGGGTCTTCGATCGGGGTCCGTGGGCCCATTTCCGGGGTGAGAGTCCAGCCGCACTCTCGCGGTTCATCACGAATTCTCACGTCGTAGTTGATCAGGTCGTAAAACGGATGCGTGCGAAAGGCTGGAATCTGATTGAAGTTGACAACGGCAGCGAGGGACTCGCCCTTTCGGCGGCCCGTCTTCGCTCCGTCCTGATGAATCCTGACTCTACGTCCGTTCCGCTACCCGGAGGACCATCAGTTCTCCCGACACGGTGTTCATGAACCTCCTCTCCTCATTTCCATGGCCTCCCCGTCCTTCGCGGATCTACCTTCACGCTCATTCGGTCTGCCGCCCTCTCGATGTCGACAGGAAGGTGATTCAGGATGTCCTGGGGGAGTACGATCTGGAACCCACTGGGCATCACCGAAACCTCCCCATGGGCCGGCGAAATCGCAGCGTCCTCGTGAGCACCCGATCAGGAGAGATGGTACTGCGGCAATACAGATCGTGGTGGACGCAGGACGCGGTACTGTGGGAGCACTCAATCTTGACGCGTCTCGCCGAGCTGGGTTTCTGCGCTCCCAGACTGAGACGAACGAAGACCACCGACAGCTATGTTGCGCTCGGGTCATCCCTGTTCTCGCTGGTCGATTACGTGGAGGGTACCAGTTATGCGCAGGCGATAATGCCGCGCTCATTGCATCTGGAGTTGCTCCGACGGGCGGGGCGCGCCTTGGCCCGCTTCCATCGCACGCTAATGCACTTCGCACCACAAGGACAACATCATCTTGGCTTTGGCCCTGATGGTCAGGACAGGCGGCCTGGCGTGGATTGGTATCAACAGCGGCTCCAAGAGCTGACATCCAAACTGGGGACTGCCAATGGTAACTCTGACACCACTTACATACACAAGTTGGTTCAGCACTCGACATCTCTTATCGATCGACTATATCATCTCGAATCTGTTCTCAAAGGAAGAGTATTACCGACAGTGATTGTCCATGGCGACTATGGCTTGCACAACATTGTGTTTCGCCGCGGAAAAGAGCTTGCGCTATTGGATTTCGAACTTGCACGCCTGGAGTGGCGACTGATCGAGATCGTGCAGGTTGTCTCGCGTTATTGGGATTGCGAGCGTCCTGATATGTCTGATCAGATTGAGGCAATTGTTGCGTCATATGTCTCCGAGTATCCCCTGTCGCCGGACGAGTGGCGGCTATTCCCCGAGGTGTGGGCCTATTATCATCTGCGGGCTACGGTGCAGTACTGGAATTCGTACTGGCAAGTGTCGCCGGATACACGCAGGCTGCGGCGGGCTCTGTACTCCCTCCGCTGCTCGGAGAGCGGGGCATCGGCTTGCGCGAAGGTTCGTATGGCATAGAGACCGGCAGACCCGGTTTGAACCAATGCAGGTAAATGAGACAGTGAAGGTTACCGTCGCCTTGCCAGTTTCTGAGGATGTGGATCGCCGGGCCGTCCCTGCGGGTCGAACGGGAAGCGCTCGCTCCGGAAACCCGCCGCCGAGGACGCTCCTGGTGATTGACAACTTGGAGATTGGAGGTGCCCAAGAGGCCGTCCGAACGTTAGCGAGCGGCTTTACCCGTAAAGGACTCGAGATATCGGTTTGTGCTCTCCGTGACGGTCATCTCCGGGAGTCGATCGAGCGGCTCGGGGTCAGGGTTGACATTCTGCGTGGGCGGACGCACAGCGTTTTGGCGCTCCCGTGGTTTGTTGCTGAGATGATTCGCATCCGCCGGGACCTGATGAGGATTGTTGACGAGCGCCGAATCGATGTGATCCAGACTCATCTGCTCAGAGCTCTGGACTTCCTCGTTCTTAGCCTTCGACTTCGAAGGCGGCTTCGTATCTTCTGGACGATTCATAACACCAGATTCTCGCTTCGTCCTGATCACTTGCATAGAGCACGGTGGTTGTTACGACCCAAGCAATGGATGTATCGGTGGCTTTACCGTTTTGGATCGCGCTGGGTGGACGGAATTGTTGCCGTATCGGATGAAGTCCAGGCCTCATTCCAGCGGGAGGTCGGCAACTGCGCCGGCAAGACAACCGTAATTTGCAACTGCGTGGAAGTAGAGCGCTACCGGTGCGCCCTGAACAGGGAAACCGTAAGAGCGCGGCTCGGGATCGCCGGTAATGCGTTTGTTATTGGAGTGGTTGCCACGTTCAAGACACAGAAAGGGCACGCGTACCTTCTCGAGGCCGCTGCCTCTCTGGTTCGCCGGTTTCCACAATTGCATTTCTTATTCGTCGGGGACGGCGAACTCAGAGAGGATCTCCTCCGACGGACTCGAGCTCTTGACGTAGAGGCGCATGTCGATTTCCTCGGTATTCGTAACGACGTTCCGGAGCTGCTGGGTGCTTGCGACGGGTTCGTGCTTCCATCTCTTTGGGAAGGCCTCCCGGTTGCCCTCCTCGAGGCGATGGCCGCCGGTCTGCCCATTATCGCCACCGCGGTGGATGGCACGAAGCAGGCAATGGTTCATGCGGAGACGGGTTGGCTTGTAGCACCCAGGAGTGTTAGTGAACTCGAGCAAGCCCTGATCGAACTTCTGACCGATCAGCCGCGTGCCCGTGCGATGGGAACTGCGGCGCAGCGAAGAGTGAGTGAATTGTTCGGCACCGAGCCATACGTCGCCAAGCATCTCGCGCTTTATTGTCGGCAGCAATATGCCTGAACCAAACGGAGTCTGCATCTGGTTTACCGGCCGTAGCGGTGCTGGAAAGTCCACAGTCGCTGGAGAGCTTGCCATGCTGCTTTCCCGATATGGAAGGATCGTTACAACGCTGGATATCGTGCCCTGCTTGGAAAAACGATGGTTCGAAAGGACCAGTGAGGGCAAGCTCATCCGAAAGGCGTTTGTCGCGGCTGCGATTGTGCGTCATGGGGGAGTGGCGATTTGCGTGACGGTAAGCGCACGGCAGGAGACCCGAGAAGCAGTTCGCGAGCTGATCGGCGCCTCCAGCTTCGTGGAGGTCTTCGTCGATACGCCCTCCGATGTGTGCTTGATGCGAAGAGCCGTAAGAGGGCGGAGACCGTCCGCCTCCAAGCGATTCAAAGCCGCATACAGAAGACTCTTGGAAGTTATCCGTTTCTCGCGACGCTTGTCCTACCAGCCGTCACTGTCTCCGGAAGTTACCATCCACGGCGATAGCCAGACTCCTTGCGAGGCTGCGCGAACAGTATTTCGGTACTTAGTGGAGCGGCGATTTGTCGTGCCTGACGACACTCAAAACTGTTCCTCGAGCGAGTCTCCCAACGGCGAGTTGCAAACGGTTTCGCAGTCAAGGCCATGACCGCAAGGACTAGAGTTCTCTGCCCTGGGGCACCCGGCGAAACAGTCCGTCCGTTCGAAAGAGGCCCGATATTTCTGGCAGGTATCGACCGCAGCGGGATTGGCATCCTCTGCGAGCTTCTGGAATCGCACCCCAGCATTGCCATGACACGGCGCACCAACTTCTGGTCGTTCTTTCTTAACCGCTTCGGCGACCTCAGCCGCCGCGACAATCTGGACCGTTGCCTCACTGCGATGATGCGCTACACGCGCACGCGGGTATTCAGGCCGGATTCGGAACAGCTTTATCGTTCCCTTCTAGATGAGAAGCCAACCTACCCAAGGCTATTTGCGTTGCTCGAAGAAGGACGCGCCCGAGAACTAGGAAAGGTTCGCTGGGGTGATAAGTCGATGAACTCGGAAGAATACGCCGACACCATCCTGACAGCATACCCCGGCGCCAAAATGATCCACATTATTCGCGACCCTCGGGACCGGTACGCATCCTTATTGACGCACCGGAGAGTTGGTAGAGGGGGGGTCGCTGCGAGCACGGCCCTCTGGCTGCGATCCGCACGGCTCGCAAAGCGCAACTCACTGAAGTATCCGGACCGATACCGGATCGTTCGATTCGAAACCGTTCTTTCACAACCGGAAGCGACGCTACGTCGAATCTGTCATTTCCTGGGGGAGGAGTACTCGCCGGCCATGCTCACGGTGGATGGTCCCCCGGTCTCCGCCATGCCCCAGCCTGATCCTGACGGTGGGCCCACACCTCGAGTCGTTACGACTGCGTCGATCGGCAGGTTTCGCAATAGTCTTTCTCCGAGAGAGATTGCGTTTATTCAGCGGTGTACTCACAGGGATATGGCTGAATTCGGCTACAGGCCCGAGGCTGTTCCATTGTCGCTTTCAGGCAGAATCTTGTTCTACCTCGCCGACTACCCGGTCAACATGACTTTGATGCTCTGCTCCAAGTTGCACGCTGCGACTCTGAAGTGGCTCGGCCGTACGCCGTCCGCCCGCCGCATTATCTCTGAATGCGCCTCCTCCGGTGCGGCCGTTCATTACGAAAGGACCAAAGACTCGTGAACAAAGGGCCAGTCTTTATTGCGGGTTTAGAACGAAGCGGGACTACCCTGCTTTTCTCGCTGCTTGCTTCTCACCCTAACATCGCAATGACGCGCCGTACAAACTTCTGGAAGTTCTTCTTTAATCGTTTTGGCGACCTAGCCCGTCCAGAGAACCTCCAACGTTGTATCACCGCCATGATGCGATACGAGCGGTTGGCCGTGTTGAACACCGATTGGGAGCGGCTGCGCAAGGACTTCCAGCAAGGCGAACCAACCTACCCACGACTGTTCGCCCTGCTCGAAGGACAACATGCAGGTCTCCTTGGGAAACCACGCTGGGGCGACAAGTCTCTGCGAACCGAGCGCTATGCTCAGATCATCTTCCAATCGTATCCAGCCGCCAGAATCGTGCATATCATTCGTGACCCGCGGGACAGGTACGCTTCCGCCTGCAAACAAAACAGAATCGGCAGAGGCAAAGCAGCTTCTGGAATCGCAGCTTGGCTGTGGTCCGCTCGGCTTGCAAGGCAGAACCTCATGAAGTACCCTCACGCCTATCGTGTTGTGAGGTTTGAATCGTTGGCATCTCGGCCCGAAGACACGCTGATGGACATATGCCGATTCATTGGCGAAGAGTACACGCCTGCCATGCTGACGATGGAGGGCACCCCAGCCTATCGGGACAAAGGGGGGAACAGCTCCTTTGAAAAGCACCGGCCAGGCAGCATTTCGACGGCTCCAGTCGGTCGATTTCGCAAGGTGCTCTCACCCCGGGATGTAGCTTTTATCCAAGCGTTCGCCCGCCGCGAGATGACCGCCTTTGATTACGAGATGGAACCCACACACCTTGCATTACGAGAACGCTTGGCTCACAGCATTGTCGATTGGCCGATGAACCTGGCGTACGTCGCAGCCTGGCACGCCCTGGACGCATATAAGACCAGAACAACACTTCAGCCGTCAGCCCGGAGACTGGTTCAGTCAGTTTCCTGAGAGCTTACTGAAAATCCTGGTGGCAAGTGCGCCGACGTAATCCCCGGGTCTCTGAAGCGAACTACAAAACTTGCTCCGCACTGGACGCTATGGAATCCATGAGTGCACAACTCGGGCGAATGACGACCGTACCCTTTTGGTTGAGCCTTTGCAGCCTCCATCTACTCGCTTGCGGATGGAGCCTCACCGCCCTTTGCTGTCGTGCGCCAGAACCTGTCAGGAACATGCCGCATCTTGCGCAGGCGAACGGCTGTCACTTCACCGTTGGCCCAGGCGTCTCAACTGTGGACGGCCAAGAGAATTATGCGGCGCTGAAGGCTGGCAGCGTCGTCTGCATTTCGGCGGGAAGCCGCGGACCCCTTGTCCTCAAGAACCTGCACGGGGAGTCCGGAAACCCGATCACCTTTGTCAACTTTGGTGGCGACGTCGAGATCAGCTCAAGTGGTTTCGCAGGAATCAGGATCGCAAATAGCGAGCATATTCGAATTACTGGCGCCGGGGTATCGGGTCGTTGTGGAGCTGGTCTTGCAGCGTCAGAGCAGCAGTGCGGATTAAGGATCACCGCTCCCGCTGGAAGAGGAATCGCCGGTGCGAGCGCCACTCGCCATATCGAGATTGACCACGTGGAGATTCACGCGACGGCGTATTCGGCCATAACCATCAACACAACCTATGAGAAAGACGGAGTGAGGCGAGCGAACTTCACACAGTACAATACCTTCCTCCATCACAACTATGCCCACGACATCGGCAAGGAAGGATTCTATATAGGGTCGTCGCATTACACCTCCGGTGGTGACGATCCTGTTCTCCGTGGTGTTGACATCCACCACAATCTCGTGGCCGACACTGGATGGGATGGAATTCAGGTCGGCTCCGCGGTGGAAGATTGTGCTATCCATCACAATAGAATCTATCGAGACAGTTTGGCAAATGTTGAACTACAACGTAGCGGCATCATGATCAATCGTGGCAGCGTTTGCGATGTATACTCGAACTTCATCAAAGATGGCTTTGCCGCCTATGGCATTTACGTACAGGGCAATGGTGGTAACCGCATTTATAACAATGTCGTAGTCAATCGTACAAAAAACAGCGGTCGCGGCATCACAGTGGCTACAGGATCCAATGTCGATCGCGGTATCTGCGTTTCCCACAATACCCTTGTGAGCATTGAGGGGCTAGGAATCAACTTTAAGAACGCGGCAGGCGCTGGTAACTTCATCGAGAGCAATCTTCTCGCAGACGTGCGAGGAGAACAGATGTACGTGGGCGTGGCGTCTGCTACGCACAACAGTTCCTTGACCAGCGTCGAGGAAGCGAAGTTTGCGGATCCCTCCGGGGACGACTACTCCCTTGCGGTTGGTTCGCCTATGATCGATGCGGCATTGCCCGTGTCGCGGTGCGGTGTTGTGGACGACTACGCCGGAACACTGCGGCCGCAAGGAGCAGCCCCAGATATCGGTGCGTACGAGTTCAGCGCGGATTCTGCACCCACGCAACCGCACCTCCGATCGCTCAATAATGGGGTCTTCATGGCCGTTGACCGGTTTCCACAATGACGTCAATGCCAATGTACTCGCACACGAACACTCGTGAACCGGAATGTCAGCCTGGCCCCATCGCCCGCTTGCGTTTAGCCTATGTCATTGGAACATACCCCAGTCTCACCACGACGTTCATCGATCGGGAAGTTAACAGCCTCCGTGAACAGAATGCGGGTCCTACGATCATCTCAATTCGCCGTCCTTCCGGCCCTCTTTCGCAAGATCAAGAGGCACTGCGCAGACTCGTGACCTACCTTCTGCCTGTTGAGATCTCGCGCTTCGTGGCCGCGCATCTTCACTTTGCCCTCTGGCGGCCTTCTCGGTACTTTGGCACGCTGCTATATCT
The DNA here is from genome assembly GCA_035455185.1 of Bryobacteraceae bacterium. Taxonomy (GTDB): domain Bacteria; phylum Acidobacteriota; class Terriglobia; order Bryobacterales; family Bryobacteraceae; genus JAEHDI01. Next base: position 8,797 of record DATIFQ010000504.1, read on the forward strand.
GCTCGGACGACCTCATCCCGGCTCTCATACCCGCCTGCGGACGTTCCTCCACTTTGCTGAGGGCGTAGTGGCGGCGCGTGTTCTGGACAATGTTGGCTGTAATCATCTTCACGCTCACTTTGCCGATCGAGCCGCCACGGTCGCTCTCGTTGCGAGCCGTCTCTTGGGAGTCACCTACAGCGTCACGGCCCACGCCAACGACATTTATGTAAAGCCGATCCTGCTGGCGGAGAAGATCGCAGGAGCCGCCTTTACCGCTACATGTACCGCCTTTAATAAGACCTATCTGGAAGGACTCCTCGGCGACGAGGCCGGGCGCAAGATTCATTGCATTTATCACGGTCTCGACCTGCGGAAGTACCAACCCGCCGTGTACGTCCCGGCAGGTCGACCCATTTTGCTTTCGGTCGGGCAGCTTAAGGAAAAGAAAGGCTTCTCTTGTCTCCTTAAAGCCTGCCAGATTCTGAGGGAGTCGGGTGCAGACTTCGAATGCTGGATCGTGGGTGAAGGCCCGCTTCGTGGCGCATTGACAAGGCAGATCGACGAGCTCGGCTTGCGCGAGATTGTGCGCTTGAAGGGTTCGCTTCCCCATGAAGATGTCGTTGAATGCTACCGTAGAGCGTCGATGTTTGTGCTTCCGTGTATTGTGGGAGGCGACGGTGACCGGGATGGCATTCCCAACGTGATTCTGGAGGCCATGGCGATGCAGTTGCCTGTGGTCTCCACACGACACTCAGGAATCCCGGAGGCCATCGAGGACGGCGTGAGCGGGCTGCTTGTTCCTCCGGGCGATGACGTTGCCTTGGCCAGTGCGATCGGCCGATTGCTCGCCAACCCTGGGGATACGAATCGGCTGGGGAGGGCAGGGCGGATAAGCGTCACGGAGCGGTTCTCAGTGGACAGAAACGTCAAGTCGCTGCTCCAGCTCTTCTTGGGCCGCAGTGAGACCCCAAGTTCGCTCGTTGGGCAATTGATAGGGAATTAGGATCCGGCTATGACAGAATGCGACGGTCGGGTTGTGGTTGCATTGGCGCAAATGCACCCGTTGTTCTTGGTCTGGGGATCGCCCTATCGTGGCCCCCGCAGTCTTGTTCTTGCACGGGAGTTAGGAATCTCGGATCTGCACTATGTTTACTGCACATCGCGCCAAGGTCTACTCAGCGCGCTGTTCAAGTACCCCTATCAGGCCATCCGAACCGCGTGGCTATTGCTTCGCAAGCACCCTGGGCTCGTGTTCGTCCAGAGTCCGCCCAGTCTGGCAGTTATCGTCGTGTACCTGTATTGCAGGTTAACTGGCGCACGCTATGTGGTCGATGCGCATAGCGCCGCGTTTCTCTATGCAGCATGGCGCCGTCCGGAGTTTCTTTACCGTCATTTGGCCCGCAAGGCCCTGGCCACCATCGTGACCAACGAGCATTTCCAGAGTGTAATCCGACACTGGGGCGCCCGAGCCTTCGTCCTCAGGGACATCCCGACTGTATTCAGCACGCAGGGGCAGTACTCCCTCAACGGCAGATTCAACATTGTGGTGGTGAGCAGTTTCTCCCAAGACGAACCCCTTAGAGACATTCTCACCGCAGCCAGCCAACTCCCTCAGGTGCACTTCTATATCAGCGGAGACAAGCAATCGGCCCCACGGGAACTGCTCGATTCTGCCCCCGCAAACGTTCATTTCACGGGATTTCTGCCAAATGACCGGTACTATTCCCTGCTGTCGGCGGCTCAAGCCATCATGTCTTTGACCACTCGAAACAACACCATGCAGCGGGGCGCTTGTGAGGCTCTTTCCATCGGGAAGCCGGTTATTGTTTCCGATTGGCCTCTGTTGCGAGACTATTTTTCGTCGGGCGCCGTACATGTCCAAAACACCGAAACCGGAATCCTTGACGGAGTATTGACGCTCAAGCGCCAATACGACCGTTACCTTGCCGAAATCACACAACTTCGAGCCTCAAGGCAACGTGAATGGCAGGAGAAAAAGCTCGCCCTCACTCGCTTAATCCAAAGCACTACCCTGTAAGACACCCGCGGCTATTGAACCGCTCCACACGTAGCGGCCTCAATGCCTCGCATAATTGACGGCCGTGAACGCACATCATATCATTCGACCAGACACGGTAACAGCACAGCCCTCTTCTGCTACACACGCACCCTCTGGTCCTAACATGAGATTCGATGTTGTTAACACGCTCACACGATCCTCTTGGCACACTTTCGTCGACAACAATCCCGATGCACGCATCTTCCATTCGCCGGAGATGGCCGAGGTCTTTGCAAACACACGCAACTTCACTCCTACCTTATGGGCGGCCCTCGATCAAGGCGCCACAGTTCACGCCCTCATGCTACCAGTCGACATCACCATACTGCCATGGCCCCTCCGCGCAATCACCACCCGCACCGTGGTCTATGATGGAGTACTCTGCTCGCCCGGCGTCACCGGACAGTTGGCTCTCGCTGCCCTACTGCGCCACTACAACGCGGAAAGGCAGCCTCGCACCCTCTTCACGGAGCTCAGAAATTCCTGCGACACCAGCATGTTTCAATCAACACTCGAACAGAACGGCTTTCTCTACGAAGAGCACATGAATTTTTTTGTCGATCTTACTCAGCCAACGTCGGTTCTTTGGAAAAACATTCGTTCGAATGCGCAACGTAATATCCGAAAAGCACAAAGACAGAACGTCGTCATCGAAGAGGGCCATAACCTCCAATCTGTTAGTGACGCCTACGCTATTCTGAGCACAGTATATAGATGGCTTCGTGTCCCACTGCCCGATGTGTCCCTTTTTCAGTCGGCGTTTAGAGTTCTTCATCCGGCGAATCTGATGCACATTCTCACTGCGAAGGTCAATGGCGTCACCGTTGGAGCGCTGACGCTATTGCTGTACAAAGGTACTATTCTCTATTGGTACACAGGATCGCTTCGAGAGTATTCAGAGTACCGAGTCAGTGACTTGCTTGTCTGGCACGCTCTCCAGTTGGGTCAACTGCATCACTGCCATACCTTCGACTTTGGTGGAGGGGGACGACCGGCAGAAGACTATACCGTTCGGGACTTTAAGGCAAAATTCGGCGGACGAGAGGTGGCGTTTGGCCGCAATGTCTGTGTTCACTCTCCGCTGACGCTGAGGGCAGGTAAAATTGGCTACAGTTGTGTCCGAGCCTTACTGTCGTAGCTGGACGCTTTAGGTGGCTCTGGCGATTTTAAACGGAAAGTGTGAGGGGAGAGAGGGCGAAGAGTAATGAGAGCGTTATCCGTTGCACGGCAAGGAAAGAGCACTTTTGGCACCCTCAAGCGTGTATCGACCATCCTTGGGCGATATGGCAGCACCCCTACCAGAGTTGCCGAGTCCCTTGAGAAGTGTGTGCAGACTCTAGAGGAGTTTCACTGTGGGGCGACGTTTCCAATAACGGCCTCGACACTTGCCGGAAACGAGAGAATAGTTGAGCGGTACCTTAACAGGGGAATCGAGTTCGCTGTCCACGGGTATCAACATCTTGATCACACGAGGCTTCCGCTCGAACTACAACTGGAGAACATGTATAGAGCGCGCCGGCTGTTTGCCGCGGGTGGCATGATCCCAAGCGGGTTTCGGGCGCCCTATCTCCGCTGCAATGGGGACACGCTCACCGCCATTGCAGATGCGGGCTTTGTCTATGATGCGAGTTGGGCTCTCGCGTGGGAGGTTACCCAGGTAGCCGAGACCCCCGAGTACCAGCGGGCGCTTTCCTTTTACCACAGTGATTCGGCGGTGGACTATCCCTCGTTGCCCCGTTGGTATGGTGACGTAGTTCGGATTCCCTACAATCTTCCTGATGACGAGGCTCTCGTGGAGCGTCTCAGCGTGAAGACCGAGGAGTGTATGGGCCGGATTTGGGTCGATATCCTCGACAGAACCTGGAAGCTCGGGGAGTTGTTCTGTTTGGGTCTCCACCCGGAAAGAACGACCCTTTGCCAATCGGCGCTGCTAGCCACGTTGAAACAGACGGTGTCCAAGAGACCTCAGGTGTGGCTGACCACACTCGAAGAAATCGCTACCTGGTGGCTCAACAGGACGAGAGCCAAGGTCACTTGCACTGAAAAGGGCGACCGGCTAGTCCATGTCAGTGTTCGCGGCCCTAAAGGCGTTGTGATTCTGTCTCGCGGCGTTCAGGTCGAAGCGGAAATCGCTGAGCCTTGGCTTGGGGGAATTCGTCTTTCTCAGGCCAGCGAACTTGATGTTCGTGCCTCCTGCCGGCCCTTCATCGGAGTGACTCCGTCTTCGGCGCCGAGGCTGAAGAACTTCCTCAGGCAGCAGGGGTACATCGTCGAAGAGACAGACTGCTCACTGACTCACGCGTTCGTACTCGACCGCCCTCGTTTCGACGAAACCGACGAACGAGCACTTCTGGAGCAGATCGACCAGGGCGATTTCCCCTTGGTCTGGCTTGGCCGGTGGCCTAATGGTGCTCGCAGCGCGCTATGCGTGACTGGCGATCTTGATGCGTTCACACTCTGGGACTATGCCAGCCGGCTGCTACCGGCTCGACTGTCGACCTACTTTCTCAACGAGCATCGATTAGTGATGACGCCTCGCTCCATTCGGTCCCGCGGTGTTACGTCATGAGGGACGCCCTCGATTTGGATTAAGAGTGGGAAGCATCAAACATGGCTAGATATCTCGTCACAGGAGTAGCGGGTTTCATCGCCTCCAAGGTGGCTTCTATGCTCGTGGGCCAGGGCCACGAAGTCGTTGGCTTCGACGATCTCAACGACGCTTACGACGTCCGGGTGAAGCGCTGGCGACTCGACCAATTGCTGACACTCGATGGTTTTCACTTTGAGGAGTTGGACATTCGTGACCGGCGTGGTCTCGAGGAGACATGGGCCAAGCTGCCGTCATTCGACGCTGTCGTCAACCTTGCTGCACGGGCAGGAGTGCGACAAAGCGTGTCAAATCCTTGGGTTTACTTTGAGGTAAATGCGACAGGCACATTGAACCTGTTGGAGTTGTGCCGAGTTCACGGCGTAACGAACTTCATTCTGGCTTCGACGTCCAGCCTGTACGGAGGGCTGAACCCCGTCCCATATTCCGAAGAGACGGAGACCGATCATCCATTGTCACCCTACGCCGCCTCGAAGAAAGCGGCCGAAACGATGTGCTTTACGTACCACTACCTTTACGGCCTGGACGTCACTGTTTTTCGTTACTTTACGGTTTATGGACCGGCCGGAAGGCCCGACATGAGTATGTTTCGGTTCATTCAGTGGATTGCGGAACAACGGAGTGTCGTCGTCTATGGAGACGGGACGCAATCCAGAGACTTTACCTATGTGGATGACATCGCACGGGGCACTATCGCCGCTTTAGGACGCAAGGGATATTCTGTCGTAAATCTCGGCTCCGACCACCCATTAGTGCTGATGGACGTCCTTCGAATGATCGAACAGCTTCTTGGAATTTCCGCACGGATTGAACATCGGCCTGCGCATCGCGCTGACGTTCAGGCAACCTGGGCTGACATACGAAGGGCTCGGGCCACGCTGGGGTGGTCGCCCGCGGTCAGCCCGCAGAAGGGCATCGAGAACACGGTGGAGTGGTACCTCGAAAATCGCCACTGGGCAAAGGACATCCAGACCACCGACCTCTAGCACACGCCGAGCCTTGCTCTCGATTCTTTCGCACGCCGGCCCTGGACATACGTGTTTTCCGCTTTCAGGAGAGTCTAGCTCACGATGTATGACGAATTCTTCGGGCTGTCCTGCATGCCCTTCGGCACGTCGGCGGACCTGAAATTCTTGTACCTCACGCCGCAACATCGGGAGGCGGCCACAGGCCTGATCTGCACCATCCTGAATCGAGAGGGCTGCGCCCTTCTGACGGGAGAACCTGGCACAGGGAAGACGATGGTGTTGAAGGCTACGCTCACTTCATTTCCGGTTGAGTCGGTGATTATTTGCGACTTATTAATCCCGACCTTGTCACAAACGGAGCTCTTGGAGTATGTGATGTTGCGTCTTGGCATCGACGCTGCGGGACCGGCAAACAAGGCGCAGCAGCTCCTGAGCCTTGAAAGGTTCCTTCTCGACGCCAGATATCAGGGCCGGACCGTGGTGATGGTTGTCGACGAGGCCCAAAGTCTTCCGGTGGACGTGCTGGAAGAGATCAGGCTGCTGATGAACCTTGAGGACCACGAAGGAAAGCTTCTGCAAATTGTGCTAGCCGGTCAGCCCGAGCTTGACGCCCTCCTCCGGCAGAAGGCTTCGCGTCAATTCAAGCAGAGAGTGGCGTATCGCTTCTCGCTGCGCCCGCTTTCAATGCTGGATGTTGAGAGCTACATTGATCACCGCTGGCAGAGAGCGGGAGGGACCGCGCGGCCTCCTTTTGAGCGAGAGGCGATTCGCAGCATCGCTGCATATTCGCGGGGAATCCCTCGACTCATCAACATAATTTGTAATAATGCGCTGCTAGCGGCGTTTGCCTGCGGAAGCACTTTGATCCGTGCCTCTCATGTCGTGGGCGCCGCTCAGGACCTGGACCTTATTGAACGAGGCGAAGTCGCCGCACCAAGAGCCGCCGGCACTGAGGATGAGATCGCCGACTTGCAGAGACTGACCTCAGGAAGCTCCCCATCAAGGCGAAGCACCGCCCGGTCCGCCGCCGTGTCCGCGGGCCGTGCGCCTGCATCACCCTGGCTGGTGCGCTCGGCAAAGAAGTTGCTGTTGCTTCGATAGCTCTCTCTCGCTTTTGAACTTCGGTTGTGAAAACTGCAAACCGATATGAAATCTAATACTTCGCCATGCCACTGTATGGTCGTTCACGGGCGCTACCCCATCACTGAGACACGGGTAGAACGCGAGGCCCGGGCGCTGGTCAGCCGGGGATATTCCGTTGACGTGATTTGTCTGCGATATGAAGGTGAATCGGCAACGGCCATCGAGGATAACGTGCGTGTGTACCGCCTCCCGGTGAAGCGTCACCGGGACAGCGGGGTATGGGTGCAATTCTGGGAGTACCTCGCGTTTTTCGCGCTGGCCTTCCTCAAACTCAGCCTGCTGGACCGTACCCGCCGCTACAAGACTGTGCAGGTACACAATCTCCCGGATTTTCTCGTGTTTGCCGCCCTGGTACCGAAGCTGCGGGGAGCGAAGGTGGTTCTGGACTTGCACGATTTGATGCCGGAGTTCTATGCGGCGCGGTTCCGACGCAGCCTCTGCAGCCTTCCCGTCCGGCTGATTCGCCTTCAAGAGCACTGGTCGTGCCGTTTCGCCGACCATGTGATCACCGTCACTGAGTTGTGGCGGCGGACTTTGCTGGACCGGGGCGTACCCAGTCGAAAGGTGTCGGTTGTGATGAACGTGGCCGACTCCAACATCTTCAACCGCAACGCCCACCGGGCGCTGCCGCGGACCTCCGGCGAATTCCGCATGATTTATCACGGTAATCTCACACACCGTTATGGAGTAGACCTGGCTGTACGCGCAGTCGCTCGCATCAGGAAACAGGTCCCGAATATTCACCTCTTGATCCACGGCGGCGGTCCTCTTCTTGCGGCGCTGCGCCGTCAGGCTGCGGACCTCGGTTTGGACGGGGTGATCACCTTCAGCACCACACAAGTTCCGACACCCGAATTGCCTTCGCTGATTGACACCGCCGATATCGGCATCGTGCCTTACCGTCCCGACGTGTTCACCGACGGCATTCTGCCCACAAAACTGATGGAGTACGTTGCCATGGGCTTGCCCGTGATTGCCGCGCGGACGGCCTGTATTGCGTCCTATTTCGACGAGGACATGGTGACGTTTTTTCCCCCGGGTGATGACGAGGCTCTCGCTGACTGCATCAGAAAGTTGTACGACGATCCAGTTCGCCGCGCACTAATGGTGGAGCAATCAGAGGCGTTTCTACGTCTGCACAATTGGGACACCGAAAGCGCGGCATATGTAGCGTTAGTCGACCGGCTACAGACCAGTTCCCGTGGACCGATTGAGGTGGCCGAGGTCGGAAGCGCATGAATGATTCTTAAGGAAGTGATGACGGCGGCGTGTCCCTTCAAACTTCGAGCCGTTGTCAGAGTGAAAATATGTCTAGCGGCTCAAATGGTCGGCGTGCAATGTCCTCGGGACTTCCGTTTCAGGCTCCGCCTTGCATTGGAAGCCTTGACTCCGGGTGTGAGTTTTGTGCATACTGTTCGCCAAGAGCCCCCCCGAGACATCTGATTATGGCTTCTGTCAAGAGCTGCTGAGTAAAGAACGGCTCACGAACGGAGGTTGCAAGGAGCACAGCGTTTCGCAGGAGGTCTCATGCCAAGCTCGAAAGTGTTGGCCGGCAACGAGATGGCGGTCGGTTTCGGAGAGCGCCGCAGATCGACGCGATTTCAGATTGAAAGAACAGTTCGCTGCAAGTCGGAAACTGGGGCGACCCGATATGGTAGAACCGTCGACATTAGCGGCAGCGGGGTATCGTTCACCACTGAAGATCCACCGATTCTTGGGCAATCGGTCGAACTCACTGTTGACTGGCCGGTTCGGCTCAGAGGCGAGACGCATTTGAAACTCGTCATTCTCGGGCAAGTGGTTCGCCGCGAGCCGAATAGCGCGGCAGTCGCTATCACGAATCACGAGTTCCGTACTCTCGGTTCAGACACGTTTTTTGCGCTGACCGGCTCTTAAGTGTTGAATTCCTGAGTCTTCACGATCTAGGCGGATGAGTCCGCAAAAGGAGCCGTTGTGCAAAATGAGGAATGCGGTCCTGAGCTAGATCCGCTTCTACCCGAACTCATCAGCATCCGGGAAAGCATCAGGGCGCTGGAGGAACGGAAGCTGGCAATAGAAGAGCAGATCCTGACGAGCCTCTTTGGATCCCCCAGCGGAGTTGTGGAGGAGCCGCCCGAGACCTCCGAGGAAACACTCGCCGAATCTCCCTCGCTCGCTGAAAAGCTGGCTCCTCGACTTGTGACGCCGGCTGACAGGGAGCGCGCCGCGATCCGGATTTCCGGCATCCTGATGGAAGCATTGGTGCAGTACTTCGCGGCCATCGAAGAGCAGACTCTCAGCGAGAGCCGCAAAACGACTGCCTCGCTGCGGCAGGAGCTGGAAGAACTGCGGTACAACCTTGAAAGTCCAACTGGGTCACTTGCCACTCAGCTTAAACAGCTTCAAGAGGAGCTGTCGTCCTTGCAGAGACTGATCAACGGCGCGGTGGAGCGGCTCAATCGGCAAGCAGAAGCGATCCGCTCAGTCACAGAAGTGCAGGGGCGGCATGCCAGTGCTCTACGGCAACTGGTAGAGACTCTCATACGTTCAGCCATCACATCAGACATCCCTCCCTCGCAAGCAAACACCCAACTCTAGGCCGATTCCAGAGTTCGCGGCGCCCCTCTCCCTCTTTTCCGTGGCTAACCTAACCTCAGCGAGAGGTAGTGTCGACACGCGCAAGGGATCCCGTGGCTACGGTCCTACTTTAAGAAGCGGAGCGGCCAGATAGATTGAGGACACGGCGAAGAGAACTACTGCTAGAAGCACCTTCAGCCAGAAGGCCGGAACGAATCGTTGCACGCGGGCGCCGAGATACATGCCGGCGAAACCGCCGGATCCGAAAAGACCGCCAAGCATCCAGTCGGGAGCGACCGCCACACCGTTACTCTGGTACAGAGGTGCGATCAATTCCGCAAAGGTCACCCCGACCACCGAAGTGAGGAAGGTTCCCATCAGCGTCGCGCCGGCCACGGTATGAACCGACAGCCCGTACAGGGCCACGAAAAATGGCGCGAGGATTGCTCCTCCGCCAATCCCATAGACGCCACCGATCAGGCCCACGACCAGAGATACCAGTAGCACTCCAAGCGTACCGCAACGATATTGCCGGCCTTGGAACTCGTAGACGAGGTGACACCGGTCAAAGGCCACCTTCCGGACAGCCCAGTCCGCGCCATCGGAAAGGGCCAGTTCCCCCTCCCAGCCCGCATCGCGCCTGACGCGCCGTGCATCGAAGATGAGGCGGATCCCTATAGACAGTAGCACGCACGCGACGAATATCTTGAAGCGGCCAGGATCCGGCAGCCAGCTTGCTCTCATCCACTCGCCCACCACAACTCCAGGTGCACCACCCGCCACGACGATCCAGGCCAGCGGTGCAACCAGTCGCCGCTCCCTCCAATAACGATAGATTCCACTCGGAATGGCGACAATGTTAAAGACAAGATTCGTCGGACTCACCGCTGGGCTGACAAAACCGAGAACACTCATCTGGAACGGCAATAGCAGAACCGCTCCGGACACTCCGGCCATCGACGTGAAGAAGGAAGCCACAAAGCCGGCGACCAATGGCACCCAGACAGGAGCTTCGACTCCCGACACCGGGAAAAGGGTTACCATCGCGTCTCAGAGTATCAGACCCATGGAAGGGCAGAGGCAAAGCAGTCCGTTTATGAACGTCGCCCGCGTGGGCATGCGATAAAGAGCAGACCGTCGGAAACTCCTGATTTTGACCCGGCCCGCTAAGAGACGGCATCATGGAACAGAGGTGATTGATGAGCAAACTCGTGGCCCCACATGGAAGCCCGGCGTTGAAAGCGCTGCTAGTGGAAGGTAAGGAGAGACAGGAAGCACTGGAAAAGGCGAAACGCCTGAAGAAGGTCCCGATGACGAGTCGCGAATCCAGCGACTTGATCATGATGGGCATCGGTGCATTCACGCCCCTGGAAGGTTTCATGGGGCGCGACGACTGGAAGGGCTGCTGCGACGACTACAAGTTGCCCTCCAAGAGCGGCCTGTTCTGGCCCATTCCGATCACGCTATCGGCCTCGCAGGATGACGCCAAGGCGGTCGCGATTGGCGAGGATGTCGCCCTGTGGGACACCGAGACCTCAACGATCATGGGCACCATGACGGTTGCCGAGAAGTACACGATCGACAAGGAGCACGAGTGCAAGCAGGTGTTCCGCACCACCGACCATGCCCATCCGGGCGTGAAGAAGGTGATGGAGCAAGGTCCGGTGAACCTGGCCGGCCCGGTGACAGCGCTCTCGGAATCCTACTATCCCGACATGTTCGCCGGCATCTATCAGCGGCCCGCCGAAGCGCGTATGTTGTTTGAAGAACGTGGATGGAACACCGTGGCAGCACTACAGTTGCGGAACCCGATGCACGGCTCGCATGCATACCTTGCTTGGGTCGCCATTGAGGTGTGCGACGGCGTCTACATCCACCAACTGGTCGGGAAACTCAAGCCAGGGGACATCCCGGCAGAAGTGCGAGTTAAGGCGATCGACGCCTTGGTGAGCAAGTACTTTCGTAAGGACCGCGTCGTGCAAGGCGGCTATCCGATGGAGATGCGTTACGCCGGACCGCGCGAGGCGCTGCTCCATGCCGTGTTCCGCCAGAATTATGGGTGTTCCCACCTGATCGTTGGACGCGACCACGCAGGCGTCGGAGATTACTATGGCCCATTCGACGCGCAGAAGGTATTCAACGAGATCCCACCGGACGCTTTGGCGCTACGTCCCCTTTGCATGGACTGGACGTTCTACTGCTACGAATGCGGCAGCATGGCTTCTATGAAGACGTGTCCGCACGAGAGCAAGGCGGTGATCGATGAGAACGGCCAATACAGAGGCGGCGCGCGCCTGCTGCTTTCGGGCACGATGCTGAGGAAGCTTATGAGCGAGGGCAAGCCGGTACCATCCGAGTTTTCCAAGCCTGAAGTGATCGAAATTCTGAAGGAGTACTACGATAGCCTCGAAGAGAAGGTCGAAGTAAAGTTGCATGGCTTCGCCACGGGAGATTCGGGAAGGAAGTAGCCTCCGCCGGCCTTCTTGGCGCTTGGCACAGAATGGAGGAATCTCAGTCGCCGGCTTCGTTCAGCATCCCGGAGAAGATGTTGAAGAACGTAACGCCGTTCGAGCCGTCGGGATCGGCGATATCCGCTGTCGCAGGCAGGACCGTAGTATCCGCGGGGCCCGCGTACAGTGATTGAATCCGTCCCAACCCGCCTTGGGCGAGCAGATCGGCGACCAGATCGAACGCCGAGGCCGGACGGCCCAGGCGCAGCCAGTCGCCCGTGGGTGCGGCTCCGGCGACGGGAGCGGCTACGCGAAGCTTCGCGGCCATGAGCACGCGACGGTATTCTCGAACGTTCCTCGAGTATCCGTGCTCGAACTGGCGGTCGAAGGATGCGATGGCGGAGCTGCCGTCGAACGTCATTCCGCGTCTGCGGAAATGTGTCGAGCCCACCAGGCACCACACGTCATCCACAATCACGGAAGTGGTGCGGATGAACGCCGTCCGGCCCGGGAATCCGACCGGATGAAACAGCGCCACGCGGTCGGGCGCGGCGGCGAGGAGGTTGCCGAGAGCCTCGGAGCGAGCCTGATAGTGCTGTCTCCACCAGCCTTTGAAGTTGGTGGCGAAGTCTGGCTCCTTGGGCGTGCAGATCAAGACCTTGAGATTCGGCGCTTGGGAAAGACGCGTGGCGAGCTCGGCCACAAGATCTACTTCAAAAGGCTGAGGCGGTCCAGCGGGGCGTGCGGTGCGGGCAAACTGCGGTGATTCGATGTACACCAGCTCACGCGCCTCGGCGATGGCGCGGCGCAGCGAATACTGCGCGTCTCGCAGTCCGTGCTTGGAGACGAAGAACTCGCGGCGGACCTCGCGCTGCACGCGCGGCTCATTCTGGATGGTGATGGTAATGGGTGGCGGGGGCAGGCCCATCGCCGCCGCTCCGTCGTTGATCATCTGCTGCACGGTGTTCCCCGGCGGAGGCGGCGTGAGGCTGCTGAGCCAGGGTGTTTCACATCCCACGGCGACCGTGTCGAGCAGCACTCCGATGCCGGTGGCGACGCTGGCGGAATCGTCCGGCACGTTGAAATTGTCTCCCAGTGAGGCAACCACCCATCCCGGATTCGCTCCCACGGTTCCGGGAAGAGGGATGATCGGCTGCGCCCGCCGCAGTGCCAGCCGAGCCAAGTCGTAGCCGAGCGCGCCAGTCACTCGCACGCCCGACGCGTGTACGTCGGGGCCGGCGGGATTGCCTGGGTTTCCGCTTTCGTGCAGCGCGGATCGCGATTCGCCGGATAGGCGCCCGCCGCTCAGCACTCCGTCCCACAAGAGGCTACCTGCGGGAGTTCCTCCGGTCGCGCCCGCCACCACCACCGTGTCGAAGCGGGCCATGGTGGGCAGGCGGGGAGCCTGGCGGGGCGAGGGCTCGGCAGCCAGACTGAGCACGAGTTCCAGAAAATTCGAGGGTGGAGGTCCTGCCGGAGGAGGTGCGGTCTTGGGAATTCCGAACAGCGGCGATTCGGCGACGCCCTCCGCCTGCGGAAGCATCACGCTCAGAATCGTAGTACCAGGCGTGGCTGCAAAGGGATCGGCCGGCGCAGCCACAGGTCCGGCGGCGACATTGGCAGTGACCGCGCCAAACAACTGGCGCCTTCCCACGCGGGGCGCGATCACGATGTCCATTGTCAGCACCGCCGGACTCGGCGGAGGCTGTCCGGACGCGAGCCGGAATGGATTCCGCAGGAAAACCTGAACCGCGCCGCCCGTCGAAATAGACGCGCCTCCATCGCCTCGCAAGAACGAGGGCTCCTCAGCTATGGCAGCGATTTCGACGAACTGCTGCGGATAGATGCGGATGTGCGCGCCATTCGGCGCAATACCTGCCGCGATGGTGGCGACGACGTCATTAGCCGCGGTGAAGGCGGCGGTGACGGAACCGGCAGGCAGCGCGGGCGGTGCAGCGAATCCCAGGTTCGTGTTGGGCGCGGGAAACGCGGGCCAGTGGCCGTTCGGCCCGCGCTGAGGCGGCGTCTGAAGTGTCGCGTCGATGAACGACGACACCGCCAGCACCATTGCCTGGGACGGCAGATTGAGCACCGCGTTCGCCTCCGCGAGCGTGTCCGGCCCATCCGCAAGATAATCGATCGTTACGCGGTCGCGAACCTGTGGCAAAAGATCGGCCGGAATGCGCTGATCATCCGCGGGCACACCCAGCACGGCGGCGCTGGTGCGGTTGCCAAGCAACATCCAATCCACGTCCGCTACCACCACGCGGAAGAACTGCTTTGGCAGCGCGGGCGCGGGCGCCGGACCGCCCGGAAGCGCGGGCGGAATCAACGGAGCGCGTCCCATTGTGCCGAATGTCCCCCAGCCCCAGCGCAGACGGCCGCCATCGGTGTTTGCACCTTGGATTCGATCTCCAGCAGCAAGCGTTATCAGACCGCTGGCGGGTACCGTGCCGGTAACGTTCGACCCCGCATCCGCCGTAACCATCGTCGCGCCGGCAAGGGCGGGCCGGTACAAGCCACCGTGAGGATCCACGAAGTGCAGCAGCGTTCCCGCCCCTCCAATCGCGCCGATCTGGTTCACACCTCCCGCGCCAGTTGCAGGCCCGCTGACAGTTGTAGGCTGCAGCCCAGGGAGTGCGTTCAGCAGGTCATCGAACAGACACGCCACGTAGATGGGATCGATGATCTGGCCGCGGCCGTCGTGAAACGAGATGGCGCCGCTGATGCCTGTCATCACCTCATCTGGTTCGAACCAGCGCGCGGTACTGAAGCCTTCCACGCCGCGCACGACCATCGCCCACGGGACCGGCCGGATCGGCGGATCGCCAGGCTGTGCGTAACGGGCGAAGGCCAGGCGTTCCAGCCGGAGGAGCGCCTGCGGGTGTAACCGCAAGACGGTGCACGCTCCCGTGAGAGGTATCCCATCGGCTCCGTAGAATTCCGTCGTGCGAGTGCCGGCCATCAGGCGGAGTGTGACCTTGTCGCCGGGCGAGAAGCTCTGCTTGGCGCTTCCATCGAGGCCGCGCGAAACGGTGAGCGAGTCGCCCGTGCGCGCTGTGCATCCAACCACCTCGCGCTTGGAGCCCGAGGCGTTGGAAAGGACCAAGAACACCGATCCGCCGGTGGGTGAGGGAAAATTTGCGCCAGTGCCGGCGGCTAGCGTGATCGTGTTGTCGTTTTCCGATGCGGCGTTCGCCAGCGTGGAACTGACGGGCGTGAACGCGTGCTCACGAATTCCGAGAAATGGCGCTCGGATGTCGCCGGTAATCATTAAGGTCAGCGCCGCGGAGTCATAGTCGCCGCCGGCTGGAGTAGTGTTGGCCCAGCGAGGACTCAGCCGAACCGTGGTCAGTCCTAGCGCGCCCAGGCCGTTGTTCTGCAGATTCTGCTGGACTGCCGCGGGCGTGAGCGTCGTGATGGGGAAAGTAGCCATGGCGTCAAATCACTGGTTGGACGTGCTCGGCAAAATGACCGTCCGGCGAAGTCAGCCGCACCACGAACTGCTTGACAGGAACGCGGCAGAACGCATAGTAGGAGAGTTTCGGCCCGGCGCCGGAATTGCGGCGCACGCGCAGGGGATCCACTCCCGGCGGCACAGGGCCGGGCTCATCTAATGCAATGTCGCCCAAGCCCAGCTCAATGGTGATCGGAGGCTGCGGAATGAAGGGACCGATAGGCGGAAAGATCTGCTTTGGCGGACGGATGGCCGTGACGCGCAGGATGTAGGATCCTGCGTCACCTGCGTCCAGCGGGGCATCAGTGAACCAGCTCAGCATGGTTCCTGGGGGCGCCACGCTCGCGGTCAGGACGAAGCCTTCCAAAACCGGCAGTGGCAGCACCGAGCCCGGCTTGATGGTCGTGCGCTGCTCCGAGCTGCGGCCCAAGGGGTCCGTGATGCGCGCGGAGAACTGGACGGCATCGTTTACGTCGGCACGGCGGATAATGGCCCGGTATTGTATTGGGTTGGGAGGCGCGCCACCCGCTCGCCATGCTCCGGAACCGGTCCCAGGCTGCGTGACGCCCAGGCTTTCGAGCGGCCCGTCGACGGAAATCAGCGGAAGCGTTCCCGCCGGTGCGCCCACGACCGCCGCGCGAATCGAAATCGTGTGCGGGCCGAGCGGTGTTTTCTTGACCGGCACCGGGCTAGCCCACTTAATGAGGACGTCACCCGGCCCTCCGCCGGAGGGCCATTCGACTTGCAGGGCGGAGATCACCGGCGGATCCACGGGTGGGACCACGACCCAGCTCACGCTGCTGGCAGGCGACTTACCCGCCAGGTTGCCTCGGAGGTCGTCTTTCTCAGACCATGCGGTGGCGCGATACCACACTCGTTTCCACGAGCCCAGCGGTGTATCGAATCCCTGCGCGACGGTGATATGCGAGCCGAGCGTATCGGTTTCCTGCTGCACCGTCCAACCCGCGCTCGCGACGTTGAGCGTCTGCACGGGCGGCCCCATGGTTTCGAGCTGCTTGGCTGCGTCATCCACGCGCACGCGATGGAGATCGAGCCGCCGGACGCGTGGGCCTTTGCGCGTGCCGATGCGAATGCGGGCGCGGTAGACGTTTGGGATGACGGATTGATCGAGGAACGACTGTGCCTCAATGGTGGGAGCCGCGGGCGCGAGCACGCGCGGCGCGGCAAAGGCTTGCAGCATGTCGTCGGCGTTCGGGCCGCTCGGCCAGTTGGCCTCCACTTGCCCTGCACTAACGCCCAGCACCAAAAACACGTGGATCGCGGTCGAACCGCGCGGCAGAGTCACATCCATGCTGGTGCCGGTGACCAATTTGGCGTTGCGCCGCGTGAACTCCCGCCGCGATGGATTCGCCTTGAAGCCGTTCTTGATGCGCGTGAGCCGCTGGCTCAACGTCAAGTCCTGCGCAGGCTCGCTAAGGTTGTTAGCCAGGAGAATTTTCGTCTCCGTCGATTCGTAAACGAAGTACCCGGTTGCGCCGGGAGTTGCGGACCACGCCAGGCGGGCGTGGCACTCTCCTGAGGCATCCGGAAGGCTGGCCAGTGTCACGATATCGGGCGGCACAAAAGGCGGCCTTGGATCGGACACGGAGATTACGCTTGGCTCGGCGGACCAAGCTCCTGTGCGCTGCGGCGCAATCCTTTCCTGTCCCTGCGCCCACAGCGCGAGGCCGATGTGGCCCGTGGCGGCGTAATTCAGGCTGAAGCCGGGGATGGTAATGCGGTAGCGCCGCGTCTCCGATCCTTGCGGCGGCCCAAACGAGACGGCCGTATCACCGGCCTGGTTGAGCCCCTGGAGTGTTCCCGCCGTTGACGATGGAACGTCTCCGGCGAACGTGATCTCTGCCACCGGATCAGCGCCACCGAGTGAACGCTGCAAGCCCGAGGGCACGGTGACAATCGGCGGAGGATCGCCGTGGAACGCTGCCGCATACAGCCTCCCCGCAAAGCGAATCGTCTGCGGCCGGCGGATGCGCCAGTCCCACAGAAACTCGATGACCAGCGTGCCAGGACATACCGTCCCGGACGCAGGTACCGAAGCGTGCATTTGAGCGCTGACGATTCTCACCTGGTCCACGGCCGGCTGAGAGACAGTGCGATTGATCGCACTCCAGGTGCTCCACTGGCCATAGATGTCCTGGTGCGCGGCCGCGTATTTCATCGTTCGGTTTCCAGGATTGGATGGGATCGGCAGTTCGCGGTGAACCGCGTGGATGCGCCAATTCTCCGGATCAGGTGGCGTGATCGTCTCGTTGATGGCAATTGGCAGGAAACCACCGCTTCGGCGCTTTGCCATTACTGCGTCTGTGGGTTCCGCGGGAGCGACACCGGCACGCGCGAAGGCGTATGTTCGCGGGCGGAAAAGAGGAATCGCAGGCGGCCGGTCCCACCCCACGCGCACTGAACACAGCCAATCGAAATCGGTTTGTCTCGGGCGCAGATGGCCCATGAACCTGGTCATCATGTTTGCGGGCGCGGGAGGCGGAATGGCCTGCTGCGGAGTGGGGACCAGCGCCGCGTATTCGACCGGCGCGGAGTTGCCGTCGAAGCCTTTATCCCAGCGCGCCGTGATCATGTAGTCGTATTGCGCGGCATTCGGAATATTGACGGCCGCAAACGACTGCGTGGTGACCGGGTAAGCGGTTCCGAACCCGAGGCCCAGGCTGAAGTAAGGATCTGTGCCCGCGCCAATCAGAGTTAGTCCGAGAGGCGAGACCTTTGATGTTCCCCCCGCGACGGGCATCGACTGTCCCGATGAGTTTTCCGGGGGCGGAAGCGGAACGTTGAGTTGCTGTTCGTAGTGCGCATTGGGAGGGAAATTGGCGACCACCGGCCGCAGAAATTGCAGCAGATCGGTATTCAGATCCTTGATGAGATCGGTGAAGTCCGGTGCGCTCCAGAGCGGCGCGGGTACACCCGTATCGAGCAGCGGTCCCCATCCGACCGGAGGTGCTCCACGCTCCAGGCGCTGCCGCGCTGCGTTTACCGGAGACGTGAGCGCGGCGACCATGCCTTGGTTATCCGCGTGCGTCCCGACGCCGGACCATTCGGGCTTGGAGACGGGCAACCCCACCAGCTCGAATTTTTCCCAGCCCGCGGCGGCGGAGAGATCGTCAGCGGGGATGCCGCGCACTTGCAGGACATTGATGCCCGCAGAGACGATCAGCCCGTCCATGGCTGAAGCGCTTAACTGAAGTGTTGCCGGACCGCCGGGAGCTGAGGTGAAGGCGACCACTTGAGAAAGAAGTGGCGCTCCGGCGAACGCCATCACCAGGCCGGCCGCACCGTTCACATCGATTTCGACCGTAGAGACCGTGTCATGCCAATCGACCAGCCGCGTGCCGAAGAAGAAGTCGAGCGAGCCGACGTCGATGGCGAGAGGCACAGGCGCGCGCGCCTGCCGCAACCGCCGCCACACAGTGAAAGGCCCGCTGGGAAATCCCATGTCGCGGTGGATCATCCAACGCAACTCGAGCACCGCACCGAGCCGGGCCGCTTCCGTACGCGCGACATCGAGCAGTCCGAGCCGCCGCGCGACGACCGCCCAATTGAGGAAGGCGCCTTCAGCCTGAAAACGAGTGGTGTCGACGATGAAGGCCATCTCAGTCCTCTTCCTCCCACGGGGCTTTGACAAAAATGAAGTCCGCGACGCTGAGGAACTGGTCCGTTGCGGCGGGGCCGTCAAGATAAGGTTCCTTCTGCGCGATACGTTTGAGCGCCAGGCGGATGTGCTTGCCGCGCGAGTTCGGCTTGAGCGTGATTAGAGCGCGCTGCCCTCCCGGTGCGCGTACGATTCGATCCACGACAGGATCGCCGCCGGCCTGCTCGGAGAGCGCCAGCCATTCCACCGGCGTGAGTTCGTAGCGTTTGTTGGCGGCGGGACCCGGGTCGGTGATCTCGCGCGGAATCGAGCGCGTCCGCCACATCGGTTCGGATGCGTCGATCAACACAGCCGCGGGCTGCGGCTTGGGTACACCTTCCTCCCAGAAGACCACCACGCGTGGGAATTTGGGAACAGGAAGTGGCTCGAATCCGGCAGCAGTGAATTCCTGATCGAGTTCGCTGCCTTTGGGCGCCGAGGTGGCGAATTTCACTCCGATCGCCTGCAACGCACCCGTGGCTGCAAACCGGTGCTGGACAGCGGCGATGCCGAAGGATTCCGCAAACGCAGCCGTTGTCGCGAAACCGCCCGTGCTGAACGAACGCCGCCACACAAATTCGCCCACGGTCCCCTCAGGCGCGGCCTTGTCGACGCACTCGATATCGAGGACGTAATCGGTGAACGGCTCGAGCGGGATGGGGACAGTGACCATGGAATGGCGTGTCCGCGAGCCGTCGACGGGCACGCACGTATCGGTGACCAGGCCCACAACCGCGTCTTCCCAGGGTGAAAGCACATCGGCCTTCACCGGTTGAAGCGTGACATCATTAATCGGGAACGGGTGCGGGACAGCAGGTGAGGACGGAGTTGGCCGGAACGACGCTGCCTTGATGCGCACCTGCAAGCGCCTGTTGTAAGCGTCGTAGATCCGCGCGACGTTGTTGGTGCCGAACACGATCTTGATGACTTCCGCGCCGAAGTATTGCTTTTCGCTGTCTTCCGGCGTGCTGCACAGCATCCACGGATCCAGCCGGCGCGGCGCTTCGGCGTCCGTCTTGAACCAGAACTTCTGGACTTGGTTGGATACGTCCTTGTGATCCGTGGCTGGCTGGCCCGCGGGGCGCCGCTCGCGCGACGCATCCCACTTGACGTGGACTCCGTAAACGGTGTTGGGCAGCAGCAACGCCTGGTCCGCGCTTTCCGGGCCGAGCGCTGTTTCGAGCACACCCTTCTTCGTTTCCTGCTCGAGCGTGTCGTAGTCGAAACGCAGCGTTTCACCGTAGCGCAGAGCTTCAAGTCCAACTACATAGAAAGGTCGCTTGGTGAATGCGCGGTGCCACTTGGGATCCTGCGGCCGGAGTCCGACATGGATCGTGGCGGTGTCAGGATTTCCCTTCACCATGACCACCACTGCGGAGTACCCTTGCACCTGCGACAGTGTCTGGAATTGCACCAGAAGTTGCATATCATCGCGCCACGGCCCTGCTGGGTCCGTCCAGCGCGCCGGGAACATATTGGGCGGAACGCGATCCGCCGGCGTCACCAGCCGCTGCGAGAGGACATTCTCATTCGCGTCACATTCCGCGATCATCAGCATCTGGCCTTCCAGCACGCGGCCAGGTACCAGCAGATAGAACGTTGCGTATTCGACGCGACCCGTGTGGAAGACTACGGCGTCATCGAAGGGCCCCGGCTTGAACTTCAGCTTCTTCCAGCCGTCCCGGATCTGCTTGGCGCGCTGCGGATCGCCGAACGGCTGCGGTTTGCGCGAATCGAACACGGGCGCAGCCAGCGCGCGCGTAAAGCAGCGCTTCTCACCGGTTGGCACGGTCGCGCCCGCGGTGCCCGCAGCGCCGGCTTGGGGTTCGATGCCTCCTGCGACCAATAGCGCGAGTGATGAACGCGAGATGGGGATACCGTTGTTGATCCGGCGGACCGCTTCAACGAGATTGATCCTCTCTTCGGAGACGACTTCGGTGGACTTGATGCCCCGCGCAGTTCCGACGACGTCGAGCACAGGGCGCGCCGCCGCTGACGTCAGCGCGGTTGTTGCGATCGCCGGAGTGAGCGCCTCGGCAAGCACCGGAACTGCGGTCGTGGTCACCGGTGCCACGACGGGTGCGGTAGTAGACGGCCGGGTGTCGGGCCGCCTCGACGGACAGTGCGCTGCGGCGCCTTCGACCTGAGCGGGAATGATTCCGGTGAGCACGTCGAGCTTGGAGTCGCCGCAACGCCAGCGCTCCGTCACCTTGAGCAGGATGTCCGGGTCTTGAGAACGCACGGTGTTGGGCGGATTGGGCCAAGCCTCGCCTTCGAGGATCCAGCCGATGGGCGAGGGCCCGAGCACTTCGCGAAGGAAGTCCCAGAACACCGGCGCTTGCGGAGCGGCGGGCCAGCACACGGTACCCCAAGTTTCCTTCACGGTCTCTTCGAGGAACTTGCTACTTTCGATGGCCTTGGGCGTGGCTTCCGGCACCCAGCTCAAGAGTGCCAGTTGAGCTTCCAGCGGTTTGTCGCCGGATTTCTGTGCCCACCAAGTGGCGGGTGTGGCGCCTGCCGTCACCGAGCCAATGAGGTCGACTTCGGTCAGCGTGTATTTGAAGAAGACATCGCCGCGTGGGACCCAGCCGTCGGGAGGAGCCTCCGGCGTGCCGTTGAGGTTCTGTCCTTCGAACTGCACTCCGGCGGCTGCGAGAGGCGGCGTGGACATCATGAGCAGCGGAATCGCGTCGATTGGCACGACTGGAAGGCCACCGGCGGGCGCCGCGCCTGCTTCGACGCCGTCCCCGATTCCGCCGTCGATCGACTTGTCCGTTCCGGTACCGACGACGAGTGCGGGAGAGCGACTGATCAGCTTCAGGCTCTTCACCAGCGGCGGTGGGTCCGGCACAGGCACGCTCGGATCACCCAGCGCAAAATCCACGCAGCCTTCGATGCTGAAGAACAGAAACTCGATGCGACCGCAGATTTCGCCTTCGATACGCGAGATCTTGTTGTGCGCGGCGTCTTCGCCGACGTCGACTTTGAGCTTGGCCCACGCGCTGATGTCGATGATGAACAGGTGGAGAGTTCCGCGAACGTAGAGAATGCCCGCCAGACGGAAGGGATCGAAGCCGACGATCGCGTCGAACCCGGCAGCCAGTTCCGCGTAAAGGCCGGCTGACTTGCTCCCCCACACGAACGAGACATGCAGCCCAGTCGCGATGGAGAATCCCGTGACGGCCGGCAAGTCCGGGATTCCGGAAATGCCGTTGCCAGAGAGCATGAGATAGCCGCTGCCCTCGAAGACCTCGAGGATCTTAGCGTGGATCTGATCCGAATAGCGTCCCAGGAAGATATGCCAGTCTTTGGTGTCGTTGAAATTAAAGAACGCCTCAACCGGAATGCGGATTTCCAACAGCGGACTGACTTTGTACTCTACTGAAATGCCGATGGTGAGTGTGCCACGGCCCATGTCAAGGTCGATGACAGCCAGCAGCAACCCTTCGGCGGTGCCGCCCAGCTCCGGCATCACCTTCAGCAGGTTTGCCTTCATCATCAGCAGAAGGCGCGGTCCAGGCAGTTCGAGCAGAATAACGCCCTTCAGGTTAAAGATGATGCTACTGCCCATGGTGCCTAGGATGGCGCCGACGCCGAAGGCCCACGTGTTGACACGAGGCTTCCAGAAATCGATCTTGGTGGGCTCGCCTCCGGTCGCTTTCAGCCAGGCGAGCGCGGGCGCCATGTCGGACGCCGGAATAGCGTCCTCGTTGCGCGCGTAATTCATCGCGAACAGTCCGAGGAAGCCGTAAATCCCGAGACCGGAATTGCCCAGCGGGATGGCGACCGGGAATTCCACTTCGAGCGTGATGATTACGCCGGTGGCAGGACCGCCCTGCGCCGGCGGAATGTTCGCCACGCCCACGCCTGCGGCGATGCGCACCTGAACGGGAACGATGGTGAGATCGATCTGTCCCTTGATCTCGTTCTCGTTGAGCTCCATGTATCCGCGGCCGCGCAGCGCGCCGGGGATATCCACTGAAGCCGCGAACGCCGTCAGCTCCGGAGGCAGTACGGGATCGAAGCGCAGGCGTACGCGTGCGCGCTCGATGGACACGACACCGAGATCGATGGCGAAGCCGAGGTCGACTTCGAAAATGAGCGGGTTGTTGCGCGCGATACGGGCGCCGAGGATTTGTAGAATCTGACCGAGAGGTTCGACCACGCGTATCGCGCCGGGTTTGGAGACGTCGATGGTGTAGCCCTTGGAGGCGTCAAAGATGGGGCGGAACTGGAAGGCGGGCTGGCCGGGCTCGTAGCCCACGCGGATGCCGACAGCTTTATAGCGAACGGCGAGCGGAGCTTCGCGCGAGATTTCGATGAGCGTCTTGCCGCCGATGCTGACATTCATCGAAATGGCGGATTCCAGGTCGAACAGGACACTGACTTCGGGGCCAGTGGGCCGCACGCTCACCGCGATTTCACCGCCGTACCAGATGACGCGCTCCACCTTGACCCATCCGAGGGCCGCGATAGCGGCAGGCACCGTGAGAATGGCGCCGGTGACGGCGAGCTCGGCGAGAGCGCCATCGTTTGCCACGGCACCGGCGCCCGCCGATAGCAGCGGCATGAAGACAATCGAGGTTCCAAAGAAATTCAGTGCGAAGCCGGGATCGGCCGCGACAGGTTCGTTGGGCAGCGTGCCCCACATGTACAAGCCGTCGATATCGGCGGGATCCGCGCCGTAGTAACCGATGACCGATACCGTGTCCGTCGCGTCGTCGATCTGCACCACAACGCGAACGTCGATCAAGCCATCGCCTGTGTTGTTCGCGCCCAGAGGCCGTCCTGCCGCTAGCTGCGGATTCGCACCGATGTTGCCGGCCAGCCGGTTCTCCGCGGCCGTTTGGATATCGAACTTGCCGAAGACCTCGCAGGCGACGAACGTGTTGCGCACGATACGCACCTTGCAGCCCAGCATTCGGAACCAACTGGGCGGCGAGGGTGGTGTGGCGGGCGGAGGATCTTCCACTTTGATCGTGGGTGGTGGCCCGGAAGGCTGCTCCACCGGGGCTCGCTTGACCAACCCTTCGGTAATCGTTCCCGCCGTCGACGAAGGCGGCCAGGACGCCACTGCCTTCCACCAGATGCGCCGCGTGGACACATCCGGGAAGCCCTGGTTGGTCCAGCTCGTCATGTCGGGGGCGTGGGAAAGGGTGAAATGCTTGGAGCTGAGCGAGGGCTCGGTCTGCAACTGTTCGACGATGGCGCGCAGTCCGAGAGCGCGCCGCCGGGCTAGATCCGTGTTGTAAGTGACCTTTTGCTGGGAGCTGTCGCCTTCGTAACTTGCGAAGCCCTTGATAGTGATCGCAGTCCCGTCGGGAAGGCTCTGCAAGACTGGACGCAAAGCAGAGGCGACATCGGTGCCGCCCATCCATGGCGAAGTGGTGCCCTCGTCGGGAGAGGGTTCCGTGTGAGTGTTCTCCGGATCGAGCGCATAGCTGCGCGTGGCGGTGTCGGTACCGGGGTCCGGTCGGTCGAAGCGATAGTATCCGGTGAAATTCGCCACGCCGGCTACGCCCGGCAGCTCCGCGCGGACGGTGACTTGCGTGCCCGGGGCCACATCGACGGTAAGTGTGGCGCTGGTGCCCGCCGGATTGCCGTTAACCGTCCACTGCGTGAACGCGGCGCGCGACGGATCCACGTCGAGTGCGATGGTGGCGGTGGCGGGAGTTTCGGTCACCAGACGCAACCGCGGCGCGAGCACGGGCGTTCCGCCCTGGGTGATGCTGGTGGTTTGCAGTTCCACCGCCGGTGCGGCAGGTTGTGTTTGAGAGCCCGCAGGCGGAGCCGCGATGGACGGCCGCCGGCTCACCTGAATGGCGAGATCGGCGGATTTCGCCGGCGCGCTTGTGTCCGTGGCGTGGATCTCGATCAGCCTGGTGGTTTGCGTGCCGAGGTCGACATCGAACTCGCGTCCTGCCTGGGCCACGCCGCCATCGAAGGCCGCAGTGACCGTAAAGGGAGTGCGGCCTCCCTCTACGTCGATGACCATGCGCGTCCGCACGGGCAATTGCGCTGTAGCGGTTGTATCGCTGGCGCGCGTGATGCCATAGCCGCGCCCATCGGCGTCATAGAAGCGGGCGCCCAGCTTGAGCGGTCCCGCGCCCTGATTGAGCACGGTCAGCTCGAAATCGCCGGTGACGCCTGAAGAACCGCCGATCCCAATCAGCAGGTTGCGCACGCCGGCATCGACCGCGAAGTCTTTCGCCCCGTGAGGTGCGACGAACAGACGGATTTCCGGAAGATAGAGGCCGGTCCAGCTTTCATCGAAGCCGAACTGCGAAAGAACATCGGGCGGCGTGGAACCGTTCGAAAGGTCCAGCACGCCAGAACGAAAACCGAACCCCACGACGTTCGAAGGCCCGATGAATGCGTAAGGCGGATCCATCTTGATCAGTTCCGCCACGGCGATGTCGCCGGGATCATCCAGTCCGGTAGCACCCGCGGACAGCAGCGTGGCAGCGATCGGGTCGTTATTCCCCGAGCCCTGTGTGAGCCGCATCTTGATGCGGGGAAGAGTGATCTTGACCTGTTCGTGGGCGGGATCGGGAACCAACTGACCATCTGGCTGGCGCGTGGCTCCGCGCAGGAAGGGGGGCCGGAGCACAATCGTGGTGAGCAGGAAGTCCAAGACGAACTCGGTCGTAGCGTAATCAGATGGCGGCGCGTCGAGCGGATTCGTATCGTAGGCGGTCAGCACAGCGGCGGTGGTGGCGAACCCGGGGTCCCCACCGATCGCCGTTACCGCGGTGGACACCTTCTGGGAAGCGGTGCGCGGCACGACGAGCTGAAACTCAAGTTTGGTGTCCCGAACATCGATCCACGGATCCCGCCGTGCAGGGTCGTTCTGTGGGTGACCCTCGGTGTTCTCCGCCTGGATGCCCATAATCATCCGGGTGGGATCGATGAAGGGCCGAACGGCACCCTCGAAGCTGACAACACCGCGAATGACGATGCCGGCCTCGTCAACGGCGATCTCGTGCTCGCGGACGAGAAGTACAGAGAGAGCCGCGTGCCAGTTTCCAAAACTGTCGCCGCGCAAGATGTACGGTGTAATCAGATCCAGCAACGATAGGTCGAACGGCACGGCACCCAGATCCCCCTAAGTCGTTGGCACTCGATGGGACTTTTGGCTTGCCTTCTGCTGAGGCAATAGGCGAATTATAAAGCCGCGTATTGTGCGTGTCAAGCAAAATGTGCTTCGATTCTATTGTGATTTATCACTTTTCGGATATTACATTCAGTTTCTTTATATATGTGCCCAACTTACTATACGTAAATCGAGTACTATATTACACAAGCTGAGTACTATGGTCTGAGCTGCTCTTTTTCGTGCGTTGACTTAACGCAGGTGAGCGGAGCGCCACCCGGCCTGCGGGGGCCCAACCGGACAGAAGCAAGAGCGTCCAATGTGTTATGTTGTACGCCATTGTGGCGGCACAACAAGAGCACGATCGACCCTCTAGGACGATCTCCTCATGCTGAACAGGCGAACTTTCCTCGGCGGCCTGCCCTTGCTGGCGGCAAGGCCGGAGCCGAAGGCCACGGACGTATGGTCTCCCCCGCGTTGCGAGGTCTGGGACGTACACTGCCACATTTTCGAGGTGGCCGGAGAGACGCCCGAAGCGCGGGTGACCGAGTTGGTGAAGTTCGGGGACCGGATGGGCATTGAGCGATTTGTGCTCTTCATGGGCTTCCCCTTCTACACCGATCCCACGCCGGAGCAACTGCGGCAGCAGAACGACCAGGTGCTACGCGCCATGCGGGCGTTTCCTCAGCGTGTCTCGAGTTTTGTGTACCTGAACCCCAACTACCTTTCTTTCAGCCTCCAGGAGTTCGATCGTTGCGTGCGGGACGGCCCGATGGTCGGCGTCAAGCTGTGGGTGGCGAAACACTGTAATGCTCCGGAACTCGATCCGATCGTCGAACGCGCGGCCTCTCTTAAAGCGGCGATCTTACAGCATACGTGGCTCAAGAGCACCGGTAATCTGCCGGGGGAATCTACGCCGTTCGACGTGGCCGAACTCGCGCTGCGCCACCCGAACGTTCCGCTGATCTGCAGCCACGTGGGAGGAGACTGGGAAAGGGGAATCCGCTCTATTCGCGGGACCAAGAACGTGTACATCGATGTCGCCGGATTCGATCCGACCGCTGGGGCCGTCGAAATGGCAGTACGGGAACTGGGCCCGGAGCGAATTCTGTTCGGCAGCGACGTTGGCATACGGACGTTTGCGTCGCAACTGGGCAAGGTGATGGGGGCGGAGGTTTCCGACAGCGCTAGAAAACTGATCCTCTGCGGCAACCTGAAGCGCATGCTTACTCCGATTCTTAAAGCGAAAGGGCGCCGGCTGTGATCATCGATACAAACGTGAGCCTTTCGCGATGGCCTTTCCGGAGAGTGCCGGGTGATGAGCCTGCCGACCTGGTGATGCGCCTGCGCGGGCGCGGTGTCGGGCTGGCCTGCGCCGGCAGCTTCGACGGGATTCTACACAAGGACCTTGCCGGGGTGAACACCAGGCTCGCCCGCGAATGCCGGACGTACGGGAAGGAGCTGCTGCTCCCCTTCGGTTCCGTGAATCCGAAGTTGCCGGACTGGCGGGAGGACTTGCGGCGTTGCCGCGAAGAACACCGGATGCCCGGAATCCGGCTGTATCCGAACTATCATGGGTACGACCTCAAGGATCCGGCTTTCGGCGAGTTACTTACTCTGGCGAGTGCGGGCGGGCTGATCGTACAGCTTGCAATGCGCATGGAAGACGAGCGCACACAACATCCGCTACTGCGAGTGCCGCCCGTCGATGCCGGCCCACTGCCCGACCTGATTCGAGGTCAGCCTGGAGTGCGAATCGTGCTCCTTCATTGGAAGGGACTGGTAGGCCCAGCGCTGCTCGAGCGGCTGGCAACCGCCGGCGAGGTCTACTTCGAGATCTCAATGCTCGAAGGACTCGGGGCCCTGGCGCGGCTCATACAGCAAGTATCCGCCGAACGGGTCCTGTTCGGATCGAACTTTCCTCTGTTTTACTTCGAATCCGCACTCTTCAAAGTTCGCGAGGCCGGCCTCACGCAACTGCAACAGAACGCGATCTTCGAGGGGAACGCCCAGCGCTTGTTGCATCTGCGGTGACCTCTGGGCACACACCCGAGGCGGCACGGGTACGCCAGTGCCGGAGCCAGGCGAAAGAACTGGGCTACCGCATTGAGTGCGGCGTTTCCAGTTTCAACGCGTGGTTGGTGGGAGCCTCCGGGCAATCGACGGTGTAACTGCCTCCTCCGGCGGGCACTTCCACGCTTTTCAAAATGCGCTCGTCGCCAATGGAGTAGTCGTGCGTTACCCGCACCACGCCCGCATTCACCGGGCGCGGATCTCGACAGTGCGCGTAAATACGGATAGCGTTCAACGAAGGGTCGCCGGTGTAACGGACCCAGACTTTGCGCACGGGCTCGGGCAGGATCACATCGGTGTCCATGCTGTAATGCCAGTGCTGGTTCCAGTCCGGTACCGTACCGGTCCCGCCGTAAATGGTGCGGAAAGGTCCCTCCAGCGCGGTGGCGATCTCGATCTTATTGGCGGTGAGTGGCGCCCGCTTCAGGTGATGCGCGCGGAACATGCCGCCCACGCTCAGCCATTCGATCACCTGCCCGGGGCCCGCTTCCACTGGCGCCACGGCCTGACCGCGCAGGCGTTGGCTGGGCTGCCTCGGCTGGTAATCGCCCACGATCCAGATGCCGTGCCTCCGAATGTCTTCCGGATCGCCCAGGTGAGGCAGCATGGGCAGCAGGCGCGTGGGCCGGCCACGCGGGTCGTTGACACCCAGGCGCAGGACGTTGCGGCCCTTGGCCAGGCGCGGAAGCGAGATCGGCGCCACCTGCCCCCAGGTTCGCAACTCGAGCGAGCGCAGGACTGCTGCGCCGGGCTCTCCTTGCATCCCCAGCCTGACGAAGTAGTGGTACCGGCCGCACACAAACCGCGTCAGGTCGTAGCGCAATTTGTTGGGAAGCGCGCCGAGAGATACCCAAGTGTGGCCACCGTCGGTACTGATATCGCCTTCCACGGCGGTCGTGGCGTCGATCATTATAGTGGCCGCATCACGATTCAGGGCGCCCGCCGGATCGTCAAGGTCGTCCATCACAGGCACGATCACGTAAGGGCTGAGTACTTCAAAGACGGCGAAACCACTGCCTCGTTCCGCGGGCGTGAGACCAGCCGCGGATGTCCTCAGGTTACGCACTTCATACGCACCCAGTTCCACGTCGCGCGTCTTTTCGGTGAGGTCCGGTCGGTACAGCAGCAGCGACGAGCCCACGCCCCAGATGCTGAAATTGGCGTTATTCGGCTTGATGCCGCAGGGTGGTTTTTCAAGCAGCTGGCGCATCCAGCCGGTATAGGTGGGGGAATGGTGCCATCGGCCGTCCCGGTTTTGCCACCAGCGCGTGAGGGATTCGCCGGGCCGAAGCACGTAGTCCATGATCCAGCCACCCACGCTCCAGTGATATTGCAGGTCAATCGGTTTGGCTGAAAACATCCGGAAACCCACACCTTTGTCTTTGACGTTGGGGAAGAACGGCTCTACCGTGTGCCGAGGGTCACTCCACAGGCTCGGGTCGGCGCGGGCCTCGGCGGCGGAGGCTACCACGCCGCCGGGCCGCAGCAGCGTGCCGCGCAGATCCACGTCGAAGTAGTGCCAGCCTCCTCCATAAAAGATTTCGGTAGCCACGTGGTTCCACGCCGGCACGCTGAAGCTGCGGGCGTCAAACCCGGCCGCACGGAACACGCCTTCCAGCACCGGCCCGTGAATCCCGCAGAAGCCGTGATTGTGGACGTTCATATTCCTGAGTGCGTCACGGCTGTTGCCGAGGGCGTAATCTGTATCCGCACCGTCGAAGATCTCATTGAAGTGATAGAGACCGGTGCTGAGGCCGCTGAGGCGCTGCCACAGCGCGATGGCAAGATCCTGTCCGGACAGCCCCGGTCTTTATAGAACGCCACGAAGTGGCCGAGGTTGGTGTAATCGGGTTCGCCGTCCACGTTGATGCGTGGTGAAACCACCACGCCCTGTGGCGCCGGGGCGCACACGGCGACCATCGCAGCGATGACCAGTCCGGATAGAACACGCGTCAGGAAGATCGAGACTCGTCCCGACATCCGCCCCCAATCTCAATTGACCGGATCGAACCGTACCCTCAGCATGCCGTAGAATGCCGCAAGACCCGCCAGCTCCGCCTTCGCCCTCTCGCTCGGCTCCATTACCTTCACCGGCCTCGGCGCTACCAGCGCCACCATCTGCCGAATGTCGAACTCCTCCAGCAGGCCTAAGCAGAACAACTCCGGAGCGTCCCTGACTGTCATGTTCTTCTCGATAATCTCCTTCAGGCTGCCGAACGATTCGTGCAATTGCAGGCTCGCGATCGCCTTTGGCTCGATTCCCGCCGCCACCAGCGCAAACAGGCTTGACCGCGGGCCGATGGCCACTACGGTAACCGGTCCGGCGTTGCGGCTCTGTAGCCACCGCGCCGCCGCCACCACCTGGCTCGCCTGTAGACCCAGTGGCCGGTCGCCTAAAGCCGCCAACAGGATCGCGAACAGCCAGTCCCTTTTGTCGATCCGCGATTCGCCGAAATAGAACGGGTCCATCGCCACCACCCGCTGGCCTCCGGCCAATAGCCGCTCGATCTCTGCCGCCGATCCCGCCCGACCGCCATCGGCTACGACCAACGCCGTGGACTCGTGTGTACCCGAGGCCAGTTCCACCGCCGGCACCGTCCAAGCCTCTCCCATCTGAAGCTTCCAATAGGTGGCCTTGAGTCCGTCGGCACCCTGCGGCGTGTCGCTTCCCGCTTCAATCGCCTCCACCGGGAAGTCATACGCCCGCACGATCCCGCGCAGCTTCGACCGCCCTGTTTCCTTCCACGCTGCCGCTGCTCGCTGATCCTCCGGCAATTCCGGCCGCCGAGGCAACTGCCGACTCAGGTTCATCGCAATTTGGTGGAAGCTCAGATTGTCCGCCGGCAGCGGGCTGTTCAGTTGCTGTCGTGTCCGGATCTCCTTTTCGACCGGGATGTCCTGGATCGAAAAGCTCGGGTCTTCCGCGAAGAAGTAGTCCCGCAGCGCCCGGTAGAATGCTTCGCGGTTATCCTGGCCGTAATTGTGCCCGTCGTCGTAGTTGATATGGTAGCGAAGGTTGCCCGGCTTCCCGAACAGCTCGTAGATCGGCCGCGCCGCCATCAGCAGGGGAGACACCGCATAGTCAGCGCGGAAGCAGCAATTGTCACGGGAATTGTGCGTCAGCAGCGCCGGCCGGGGCGCCAGCATTCCCGTCAGATGTGTGTAATCCGCCACTGAGCCCAGATCCGTCGGTGTCTGCTCGGAATCCCCAAGGTCTGGCTCGGGCCACTGCGATCGCGTCAGGTAGCTCGAGTAGCCCGCCACCGGGTTCGCCAGTTTCACTCGCGTGTCCAGCGAACTGATGATAATCGTCTGCCATGAGCCCCCCGAGAGGCCCGTCACCGCCACCCGGTTCGCATCCGTATTCTTGTGCGCCAGCAAAAGATCGAGGGCGCGCTTCTGCGCCAGAAAGTGGATTCCCACTCCGCTTGTACCCGTGAGGTCCACCTGGTTCATGCGGGCGTGGTCGAAATCAGGAATGTCGAGCTGTCCCTTCCCCACCCATTCCGGGTTGAGCGCCAGTATCCCGCGTTTCGCCAGGTTGATGCACCGCGCCTGTATGTACGGAGTCGCCTTCCCGATTTCCTCATGCCCGTTCACGTTCAGCACCGCCGGGACCTTTCCGCTCAGCATTGCTGGCTCATAGAGAAGTGCGGGAATCCACAGCCCCGGAAGCGCTTCATAGCGAAGCTTCTTGACCCGGTACCCTTCGGCATCGATGGCGTCAAGCCACTCCACATTCGTTTTCGCCTCGTTCCACCGCGCCGCCTCGCCGCGCAGGATCGCCTTCGCCAGCACCTCCTCGCGAAGTTTCGCCGCGTAACTCTCCCATTCGGCGGCGGTGCGGAAGTGTGGTACCGGGAGGACCTTAGCCCCGGTGTAAACCTGGACCTCCAGCGTGCCCTGCCGGAGCCCGAGAATCGGCTTCTTGAGAGCCTCCACCACCGCGGACTGCTGGGCGTACAAAGAGCAAAGCATGAATGGAATGACGAGGACGGATCGCATCTTCAGTCTCCTCACTACCTGCAAAAGCGTTTCGAACGGGACTTCCATTCTGGACTTCGTGTCCTGTTCAGTATAACGGTGCCGCCCCAACGTTACAGTGATTGCGTCTTGTGTGTGCATCCGACTAGATCCGAGGTCGCTGAGGGCGAATGACGCTGACGATATCGGGATCTGCGGCTTCTGACTCTTTCGCCTATCAGGCGCGCTTGCGTACTATCATTTAGCAGAGCTTGCTCGAACGAGTGGTCTTGGAAGGAGGCTGGTAGCTTGAAGCGACGCGAATTTCTCGGGCTCACGACGATGTCGTTGTCTTCGCGCGCACGAGGTCAACGGCAGGAGCGGCCTCCTCAGCCAAATTTCGTTTTCATTATGGCCGACGATCTCGGCGTTTATGATCTCGGCTGCTACGGCCAGAAGTTGATCCGCACCCCGAACATAGACCGGCTTGCCGCCGAAGGCACGCGATTCACGGATTGTTATGCCGGCGCCACCGTCTGTGCGCCGTCCCGGAGCGTGCTTTTGACCGGGCAGCACACAGGCCACACAACCGTTCGGTCAAATGCATCTCTTCGTACTGGACGTCGCGTTTCGCTCACGACAGACGATGTCACCGTTGCTGAAATCCTGAAAGGTCCCGAATGGCGAGACGCCTTCGATGACGCGCGCGGCTATGCAACGGCCATCTTCGGCAAATGGGGCCTTGGCGAGCCGGGTACGCCCGGTCTGCCGAACGATCACGGCTTTGACGAATGGTTCGGCTTCCTAAATCAACAACATGCGCACGGTCACTTTCCGGACTACCTTTGGCGCAATAAAACCAAGGAGACACTGAAGGGAAATCTCGGAGGTGGCCGTCGCGAGTACGCATCGGACCTGTTCGCCAGGGAGGCGCTGTACTTTATCGAGCGGCACATGTACGAGCCGTTCTTTCTGTACTTCACCCCGACCGTGCCGCACGCCAGGTTCGAAGTGCCGACTTTGGGTCCGTATGCCAACGAATCGTGGCCCGAAGAGGCCCAGAATTATGCGGCCATGGTCACGCGGATGGATACTTACGTTGGCCGAATCATGGCCAAGCTGAGGGAAACCGGATTGGACGAGAACACGATCGTCTTCTTCACCAGTGACAACGGCGGCATTTTTGAGTTCAAGCCCTTTGGAACAAATGGACCACTGCGCGAAAGAAAGGGTTCCATCTATGAAGGTGGAATTCGCGTGCCGATGATCGTCCGCTGGCCTGGGAGAATCAAGGTGGGAGCAGTGAGCAGCTTTCCTTGGGGATTCTGTGACGTTTTGCCAACCCTGGCCGACCTCGCCGGCGCCCGGGGCCTGCCTAAGAACATTGACGGCATTTCGGTCGCGCCTGCTTTGATGGGTAAGGCGCAGAGCGCAGAGCGGCCGCTGTACTGGGAGTCGTACGAGGACGGTGGATTTCACCAGGCCGTTCGGATGGGTCGATGGAAGGGCGTTCGCCATGGGCTCACACGTCCACTTGAAGTGTACGATCTACAGACCGACATCTCGGAGACGAAAGACGTAGCGATCGCCCACAAGAACATCGTCACGAGGATGGAGGAGTACTTACGCAATTGCCGGACCGACTCGACTGAGTATCCGATCGACCGGAAAGCGAATTAGTATAGGTATCCGTCGCCAGGTGCGACCCATCCATGAAGCGCTGGCCTGTCGGTTGCCTGCGCGAAGCTGGCTGGTACCCTGTGACGACCGTTGGCTTCGTTTCGTTCTTCGCCTCGCGTCATCCTGCTTGAGTTTCAGGGATTTCCATGATGTACTCGTCGCTATGAAATTCCGCTTTTGGCACGTCATGCCGCTGGCTGTATCGCTGAGCGCACAGGTGAACATCACTCGACAAGCCGGCGAGATTGCGGTAGAGATCGACGGTAAACCCTACACCGTTTTTTATCTCGCCCCTGGGGGCAACAAGCCGTACGTGTACCCCTTGCGGACAGCGGACGGCCTTGTCGTCACAAGGCACTTTCCGATGGAGGAGTTTCCCGGGGAGGTCAAGGACCATCCACATCATCGGGGGATGTTCTTCTCGCACGGGGATATCAATGGCTTCAACTTCTGGGCAACCGAGCCCAACTCGAAGAGCCCAAAGAAGGCCAGCATGGCCCTGAAGAAAGTACTCGAGGCCAAGGGGGGTAAGAAATCCGGCACGATTAGGGCAATGTTCGACGGACTCGATCCGATGGGCAAGCCGATCATGACGGAGACGCGGACACTCGTGTTTCACTCCGGGCCGAAGCTGCGGATCATCGATTACGAGATCCAGATCGATCCGCTTGAAACGTTGAAATTCGGAGACACAAAGGAAGGGACCTTTGGCATCCGTTTGGCGACTTCCCTGCAGGAGGACAAAGGCGGCAGAATGGTCAACGCCGAGGGACGGGAGACCGAGAAGAACGTTTGGGGCAAGCGATCGGCATGGGTGGATTATTGTGGGCCGGTTGACGGTCAAACTGTAGGCGTAGCGATCTTTGATCACCCCTCCAATCCGCGACATCCGACGTACTGGCATTCGCGAGCCTATGGGCTCCACGCTGCCAACATCTTCGGCGTGCATGATTTCGAGAACGACAAGACCAAAGACGGAAGCATGACGCTGAACAAGGGTCAGACTCTGCGCTTCCGTTACCGCATTGTGATTCACCCAGGCGACACTAAATCCGCTGACATCGCCGGCCTGTACCGGGAGTATTCAACAGGGAAGTAGCCTGCGTGACAAGGGGAAGGAGATTCTCATGCGAAGACATCCTTTCGGGCTTGGAGCGATCGGTGTTTTACTTCTTGCAGGCGTCGCGTCGACGTTGGGCCAGTACCAGCAGAAGAACGCGAAAGAATGGAACAAGGATCCGGAGTGGCAGGAGGTACGATACGGAGCCTGGGGCGGCCCTGGCGTGAATCCAGCGCCTGGCGCGATGGATTCGATGCTGCTGAAGGACTACGCGCCGAAATCTTCAGTTGTGGCCCAGCGGACGTCCGTTCCCAAGGCCAAGTACCCCGCGATCGACGTCCACACGCATGTGCTGGCACGCACACCGGAAGAGGTAGCGGATTGGGTTAAAACCATGGACGAGGTACGCATTGAGACATCGGTGGTGCTCACCAGCGCCACTGGCGAGAATTTCGATAAGCTGGTCGACCTGTACCTCAAGAAGTATCCGACCCGGTTCCAGCTTTACTGTGGCCTCCTGACCACCGACATGGACAACCCGGACTATCCAGCACGCGCTGCTGCGGAACTGGAACGGTGTTACCGGAAGGGCGCGCGCGGAGTCGGTGAATTGTCCGATAAGGGCTGGGGCTTCAGCCGAAACACGAATTTGCCCCGTGACAAACGCCTCCACCCCGATGACCCGCGCCTGGAAGCTTTTTGGAATAAGTGCGCCGAGCTGAAGCTTCCGATCAATATCCACGTGAGCGATCACCCGTCGTGCTGGCAGCCGCTCGACGTCTACCAGGAGCGCACGCCGGATTACCAGCACTTCAACCAGTACGGTAAGGACGTACCGTCGTACGAAGAACTGCTTGCGATCCGGAACCGGACTCTGGCGAGGCACCCGAAGACGATCTTCATCGCCTGTCATCTCGGCAATCAGGGTAACGATCTGGCAGCGCTTGGCAAGGTTCTCGACTCCTATCCGAATCTCTACCTGGACATCTCGGCTCGTGATTACGAAGTCGGCCGGACTCCACGTGCGGCGGCAAGGTTCTTGGGGAAGTACCGGAATCGGATCCTGTTCGGCACTGATATGGGACGCGAGAAGAGGATGTTCCGGGCATGGTGGCAGTTGTTCGAAACGGCCGATGAGTACATTCCTGGCCGTGTCTCGTGGAGGTATTACGGTCTCGAGCTTCCCGCGCCCGTGCTCGAAAGCCTATACCGGGGCACGGCGAGGAAGGTTATGAACTGGGAGAAACTCTGAGGAGATTCTTCTCAGAAGGTAAGGAGCATATTCCATGGATCGAAGACATTTCCTGATGAGTTCCGTGGCCGCGTCGGCGGCGATGCGGCCCAGTATGCTGGCGAGCCCGAATGACACGGTCCGGGTAGCGTGCGTCGGTTTTCACGGCCAGGGACAGGCTCACATCTCCGGCTACCTCAAATTGCCAAACGTCGAATTGGTCGCGTTGTGCGATGTGGACGAAGCGGTCCTTAAGGACGGGATGAAGATGGTGGAGAAGACCGGAAAGAAACGCCCGGCGGGCTACACCGATTTCCGAAAGTTGCTGGAAGACAAGTCGATCGACGCTGTGTCGCTGGCCACGCCGAACCACCAGCACACACTGCAAACCATCTGGGCGTGTCAGGCCGGCAAGGATGTCTACGTCGAGAAGCCATGCTCGCACAATATGTTCGAAGCGAGGCAGATCGTCGCGGCATCGCGGAAATACAACCGGATCGTGCAGCATGGCACGGGTGCCTCCGCGTCACTGCACGAGGCCGCGCAGCAAGTGCGCGAAGGGATTATCGGCGACGTCTACATGGCGCGAGGGCTCTGCTTCAAGGTCCGGGACACGATCGGCCGTACGCCGGAGGAACCGGTTCCGCCGGGAGTTCATTACGACCTGTGGCTCGGTCCGGCACCGAAACGTCCCTTCACCAAGAACCGGTTCCATTACAACTTCCATTGGTTCTGGGATTACGGTAACGGGGACTTCGGCAATCAGGGAAGCCACCAGATGCATGCGGCGCGCTTTGTCCTCGGGGTGAAATACCCGACGAAGATCTCCGCGATTGGCGGCCACTTCCTGTTCGACGACGATCAGGAAACACCCAACACGATGGTAGCCAGCTACGAGTTCAACGAGGGCGGTAAGAAGAAGATGCTGGTGTTCGAGGTCCGCCATTGGCTGACGAATAACGAGGCGGGCATCGGCGATCGCTCCGACGCGTTCGCAGGCTCGGCGGTGGGAGCGGCACAGACTGTGGGGAACCTCTATTACGGCTCGAAAGGCTACATGGTTTATGCCGGAGGCTTTCGCACATTCCTGGGCAAAGAACAGGCGCCCGGGCCAAAGTCCTCGCTGGGAAGGAGGGAGAGCGCCTTCGGGAATTTTGTGGACGCGATTCGGAGCCGTAAGCGGGAGGACCAGAGAGCGGAAATCGAGGAGGGTGCCATCTCGACGATGCTCGTTCACTTGGGTAACATTTCCTACCTTCTTGGCCGGACGCTCCATTTTGATTCGAACACACTGACCTGTATCGGTGATGCCGAGGCCAATGCGATGTTCACGCGCAAGTACCGGCCGCCATTCGTTGTACCGAAGCTCGTCTAGCCGTGGCAATTCGAAGCGGGCGATGAGCAGGGAGAACCTCTGGCCATGTTCCGGCATCGCATGACAGTCACCGCAGTTCTCATGGCGCTCGGGTGTTGCGGAGTCGAGGCCACCCTGCGGGCGCAGAGACCTGTACCCGTGGAGATCAGGATACAGGCTGACCGCACGGTTCGAAGAATGCAAGGCGGCATAGGGGCGTCGTTTCACGCCATCGAGGAACCGAAGCCGGGCCAGCGGCCCACCGGCGGCGTCTGGGCCGGCAGTGCCTGGGGAGCGAACCCGCCGGCCGAAGATGAGGCGGCGTGGAAGTCGCTGTTTCATTACGCAAACTGGCTTGGCCTGGATTGGTGTCGGGTGGAACTCGAGCAGCGAATGTATGAGCCTCGGCGGCGCCGGTTCGAGTGGGACAACGCGGAGATGCGGATTCTTTACCGAATCCTGGACTGGGCGGAAAAACAGGGTGTTGATGTGTTCCTCCAGCAGATGTGGTCCAACGTCGAATGGAATGCGTACCCTGAGATGCGCGCAACGATGGAGGGACGGCTGCGGAGCGCCCCTTTATCGATCGACGATTTCGCCTATGGCTTAGGCGAACTGCTTCAACATTTGACAAAGGTGAAGGGTTACCGCTGTATTCGCTGGCTTTCTATCAATAACGAGCCTGGCTGGGATTGGTCATGGTGGCAGGGGCCGGACGGTCAGCCTGTGCCGATCACACCGGCCTTCGCAGCGGTGCGAAAGGAGCTGGACCGGCGGGGGATCACGGTCCCTCTCTCCGGTCCTGATTGGACGGACCTGCCGGATCTGGAGCCGGAGAGGATTGATTTCGACTCCTACATCGGGGCCTACGACCTGCACTCCTACAATGCGTATTTCGATGGAATCCGATTCGGCTACCCGTTGTCCGTGGCTGAGAAACGGCTCGCGCGATGGGCACAGTGGGCGCACGGCCGGGGTAAGCCGATGTTCCTTTCCGAATTGGGCACGATGGCCTTTGGTTTTGTAGGGAAAGAGCCGGGGCCGGGTGTGTATGAATCCGGGTTAAAAGACGCCGCGCTCGTGGTGCGTGGCATCCGCGCCGGCGTGGACGGATTCAACCGGTGGAGTTTCATAAACCGTGGCGACCTGGACGGGCAATGGCAGATGGTGGACACCTGGGACATCGACGAAGGCAAGCTCAAGGATCACTTTACGCCGCATCCAAACACGTACTATTTGTTCGGGTTGCTAAGCCGCTTCACCGCGAAGCGCTCCGACGTGCTTCCGGCCAACGTCGAAGGCAAGTTCGACCCGGGAGCAAGGCAACTTGCGGCGGCTGTGTTGCGCAGCCCGAGGGGGCACATCAGCGTGCTGGTGGTGAACGAGATGTACTGGGACGCGGACGCGAAGATCACCATCACCGGCCTTTCGGGGAGGACGCTGCTCTACCGTTACTCGATCACGGGCGCCGACCGGGATCGGACGGATGTCGTCGTGAAACCAGCCGCTAAGTTCGACTTAGACGCCAGCAGGAGCAGTGTGACTGACCGAATCCCGCGGCTTAGCGTCACCGTGTACTCCACGTACGAGTTGGACCATGGGCAGCCGGGAGTAATGGCGGAAAACGACTCGAAGTAGTCCGCAGCCGGAATCATCTACTGCTTGTACCACCCTACGGCGTCACCACCGTCTCCATCTTGCCGCCTTCGCTCACTCGTACCGCCAGCCGGCCTTTGGTATCAATGCCACCTCCGGCGAGCGTGCCTTGCGCGCCGGCGCCGATCCACGCCGCCACCGCCGAGTCCGCGACCTTGAACACTGCCGTGTCGCCGGCCTTCTCCAACGCGATCTCCGGCTCTGCTTCTGACGCCCGGTACGGCACCATCACCGCGACAAACTTGATCTCACGCACCGGCTTCCCCGTGCGCGCATTCAGATGCCACTGGTTCGCGAATCTTTCCCTGCGCGCCGCGAGCGATGCGGTGCGCGCCGTGGCTTCATCCAGTTCCGGCTGTATGGGGAACCAATCCCGCTGCGAGAACCGGAACGGCTCCGTCGCGATCAGGCGAACCACCAGCCTCGCATCTTCGTTCTGCACGCGAATAACACCGGCTTTGTCGTCGAGCTTCATCTGGTTCAGCGCGTGCAACAGCCAGTCGAAAGTCGCCGGCGCGTCTGTTCGCAAATGATCATGCACGACGAAAACCGGTCGTGTCTTCGAGGCGATAAAGGCCACTGTGCGCTCAAAGCTCTCCACCTTGGGCTCCATGGGTGGAATGGGTTCCTTCAACCACTCACTCCACTGCTTCTTGACGCTCTCCCTCTGCGGAATGTTGTACGCCTTCGCCGCCTGGCCGCGCGCCATCGTCACCACACCCTCTCGGATGTAATCCTCGATCGTTCCGTTCGCCGCCCACTCGAAGGGCGGCTGGCCGCGGCCGTTCACCAGGACTGCGTTGTGCGCCCTCGTCTGCCGCGTCCAGAGCTGATCGTGCGGGCTGCCGTACCAGGGGTAGTAGCCGGAATCGATGAGAAGCGCGCGGCCGTACGCATTCAACTGGAAGCTGTTCTGATCCGCGTGGCTGTGGCTGAACGATCCGAAGCGGCTGGACTTGAACAGCGACCAGACGTCCTCCCTCGCGTCGCCGAGCGCGGAGTGCATGGCCACCCAACCGATATCGGTGAAGAACCTCGATCCGTCCAACTTCGATGGTGGCTCCACCTTCGGCTCTCCCCCTCCTGCTGGCCCGATCCGTAGCACTGAACCCACGTTTTCGATTCCGAACTGGGCCGGAGTGCTGCGCTGCGAGCCACCCCTTTGTTGCCGGGACGGGATCGACTGGGCGGTCCACCGCAGCACCGGGTCGTCGAAGGCCTCGGCAAGCCTTTCCAGGATTCCACGCTGGCTCCCGCCCGGCCCTCGGTCCGAGCCATCACCGAAGGCGCCGCGTTCAGCGTACGGGGGAATGCAATAGACCGCCAGGTATCCGGTATTGCGGTAGAAGGGCCGGCGGAACAGGTCGACGTCGGTGACACCACGCAGCGCCTCCGCGAAGCCCGTGTGATAGTTCACATAACCGCCCCAGTAGCTCAGCCCCTGCGCCCATCCACCCTCATCCCCGCCCCAGCCCGGATAGGCGGTCAGGTAGCAGCGCAGGACGTAGTCGAGCCACTTCTCGGCGTCCGGAATGTCGCCCAGGAACGACACGCCCGCATTACCGAGAAACGCGAGCACGCGTCCTTCGTGATTCGAGAACGGATGTGTCAAAAAGTCGATTTTCTTCAGAAGCTCCAGCACCTGGTTGCCGCGCTCCGTCATTGCAGCTAGCACCTTGGCCTTCTCGCTGGGGGTCAATTCGCTACCCGCCCAATCCCACGCGAGGGACATGCGATCCAGAATGGGCATGGACGCCTCGTCGTTGCCCTCCGATCCGTTGGGCTGTAGCACCTTGTGGCTCGTGACGCCCCGCGGATCCCAGCTTGCGAGTGCCAGCATCCAGCGGCGCGCACCCTCCAGGTACTTCTTATCGCCCGTGATCCTGTAAGCCAGCGCGACCCGGGCCAGGTGCGAGCTGCCGGCCTTGGCCGGAGTGTAAATCCTCCGCCACTCATCGACGTTGAACTCGGCCGATGGGTATCCCGCCGGCTCCGCGTAAGGCTGTTCGGCCAGCGAAGCATCGGCTTCCTCCAGAAACGCCTTCCAACGCGGAAGGTTGCCCGAGGCCGCCGCCGTCTTGACTTCCGCCAGCCGTTTTCCCGACAGGAACAGCCGCGGCCGCACCTTGGCAAGTTGTTCCTTAAGCCGCGCCACGTCGGGCATCACCAGCGGCGCGAGCCCCTTGGGAACCGTGAACCGGCGGGCCTTCGAGGCCCCGGTCACCGCGGCGCCATCGAGGTAAACCACCTGCCAGACATAATCGCCCGGCTCGAACGCATGCGACATTGCGTACACGGTCGAACTCTGCGGTTCGGTCGCGAGAATGCCCGACGAACTCTCAGAGGAGCGGCGCACTTCGAGCCGGTACGTCTTGGCTTTCTCGTTCGGAGTCCACGTGAACCCGGGAGGATTCACGCGAAGGGGCTGCCCGTCCGGCGGGTACGCTGCCAGTTCTTCGACTCCAGGCTCCCGCTCGATCACCGCCGCCGACCTCGTCCAGGCGTACTTCTTCCCGCCACAGCCAATCGTAGTGAGCACAAGCAGTACGAGTGTCGAGACGAAATACTCCTCATGACGGCGCATACGAATCTCCTTCAAGTGTGTTCACGAATCCCTGTCAGCGGGAATGATATCACCGAAAGCCGGCAGAACAGCTATTGTCCGGTCTGGCCCGGGCGCTCGTCCAGATCGCGGATCCAGATGTCTTTGAAGCGAATCCGCGACGGCTTGCCAGGATGAATTTGCAGTGCGACAACACCATTCGTGTTTCGCGGGTCCGGGTAGGTGAAGTCAATCATCCGGACTCCATTTAAGTACGTTCGGACACGATGCCCCTCGACCTGGACCAGCATGTCGTTCCAGTCGAACGG
Source organism: Bryobacteraceae bacterium (assembly GCA_035455185.1). Classification (GTDB taxonomy): domain Bacteria; phylum Acidobacteriota; class Terriglobia; order Bryobacterales; family Bryobacteraceae; genus JAEHDI01. The sequence continues at coordinate 50,659 of DATIFQ010000504.1, forward strand.
CCTGAGGACCGTTTCGAGTTCCGGCGCCGGCCAGACGATCCAGCCACGGCCCTTGGTTTCAGGCGTGTGATCCCCATGTAGTCCGCCTGTGTGACCACCCACAGAACTCGAGATCTCCACTTGGATGAACTTGATCTTGCTGATATCCTCCTCAATGTCGGAGTGATAGAAGAACCCGCTGTTGTTTGGTGTCTCGCATTTGAATCGGAGAAACGCATGGAAATTCCGATACTGCTTCAGTGTCTTCAGAAATCCATCCTTTCCGTGGATACCCTCTCCAAGGATCGTTCCGTCGTCCACACTCCAGCGTTCAGGACCGACGACCTTCCACCCGGCCAGGTCCTGGCCGTTGAACAAGGGCTCCCATCGCGCGTCGAAGCCGGCAACGGGCAATTGCTTCTGCTGCGCAGCCATCGACATGCACCCGAGCACGAGAAGTGCACTCCAAACGGAAAGCCTGGACATCGTTATACCTTTCTTTCAAATCCACAGACGGTGCGGCTGTCTGCGAGCGGCAGCCAGAGAATGTCTCGGATGGCGGCGTAGAATGCCCTTACAAATCTACGCCGAGATCGGCCCAGTTAACGACCTTCTCTCTAACCATCGCCTCGTGGCCGAGGATTGATGTCAACGCAGCCGTGGCTCCAACGGTGATATCCGCTGGAGAAGCGGCGCCCTTCGTAACGCAGTCGTAAAAGGTCGTGATGTGCGCGTGCGGCGGATCTTGCTGCTTTTCCGTCAACGCGGACGGCTGGCCCTCTCTCGCCAGCGGGTACATCATCGCCGTGTACAAGAGGTCCACCGCGCCCTTGGTCCCGTATACGTAAACCGATTGATTGTTGTTCGGCATAGTCCGAGGATGAAATACGTTCTGGGTGAACGACATTTTCACGCCATTCGGGTAGTCGAAGACGAGCAGGCCACAGTCGAAAATCGTACGTCCCGGAGGATCGTTCTTGAACATTTGCGTTCCTCCAAAGCCGCAGGCGCGTGACGGGCGGGCACCGATCACCCAGTTGCAGGCATCCAGGTTGTGCACCGACTGCTCGATCAGATAGCCTCCGGACTTCGTCACGTCGAAGTACCAGTCGGCGGAGGACCCGGTGTGGTTCAGGTCACCGGACGCATGACGCTGCGCTTTCACCATGATCACATCGCCGATCGCTCCTTCGCGAACTTTGCGCACGGTTTCGGCAAGCTGCCGCTCGGAACGCATCTGCTGCCCTGCGACGAATACCCGATTTGTGCTCTTGGCCGCTTTCACAAGTTCACGGACCTGTTCCGCGGTAACGCCGATCGGCTTCTCGCAGTACACGTGCTTGCCGGCCTTGAGTGCCGCCACAGCCATTTCCGAATGCAAGTACGGCGGGGTAGCGATAAAGACGGCGTCGACGTCCTTCCGGTCGATGATCCGGCGCCAGTCGGCGTACGTGGCCGGGTTGTCCCTGGCGGCGGTTGTCGCCGCCTTATCGAGCCGGTCGGGCTTGGTGTCGCATAGCCCGACAACTTTGGCGTTTTCCTGCGCAAGCACGCCCCGCAGCAGGTAGGAGCCACGATTGCCGACTCCGATCACTGCTGTGGTGACGGGCGGCCCAGATTGTCCGTGTACGACGCGGACCGCAGCCGCCGAGCCGAGGAGAAAAGATCGTCGGTCGATTCTCATATTCAATCACCTCCTGAATAGTTTACGTTAAAGAAGCAGCGCCCCTTTCCAATCTGGTCCGCGCGGACCTGAGAGATAGTCGGCGAGCAAGCTGACGCTTCAGGCTTGCCGAAGGCGGCGGAAGTTGGTGGCCGGAAACAACCACTTTTGGTTGAGCCCGGCCAGCCGCCGCAGACACAGTTGTTGATCTCACGGGATTTAGGAACTGGCACGCAAGTTGCCGTCCCGACAGGCGTGATACCCAACAGACAATCGTGGCTTTTCCCGGCGGCGCTCGCAATGGTTCTGTGCGGCCCGCTGCCGGCGCAAGAAACCAATTCCCCCGAGGGTGGGGCCACGAGCGGATGGCGCAGGTTCGACGAGGCGGCACCCGCGAGTCCGGCCTCTCCTGCAGGGCAACTCACCTTGCCGGCCGGAACCTGGATTACGGTCCGGATCGACCAGGAGCTTTCCAGCGATCACAACTTGCCGGGAGACGGCTTCACCGCCTCACTGGTTCAGCCACTCGTGGCGAACGGATTCGTGGTTGCCCGGCGCGGCCAGACAGTCGGTGGCCAGGTAGTTGAGGCGCAAAAGGCTGGCCGCTCAAAAGGCACATCCCGGCTGGGCATAGCGCTTACGGAACTGAGCCTGGTGGATGGACGCCAGGTTCCGGTGACAACCAGGCTCACCCAATACCAGGGTGGCAGCTCTGTAGGCCGTGACGTTGGCGCTGTAGCGACGACCACCGGCGCCGGCGCCGCCATCGGAGCCGCTGCCGAGGGCGGTTTCGGTGCGGGCATGGGTGCCATCGCTGGAGCCGCGGCAGGCATGATTGGCGTCCTGTCCACCCGCGGGAAGGCCACCGTGATCTACCCGGAGACGCCGCTTACCTTCCGGTTGGAGGAGCCGCTGACCATCTCCACGGAGTCCTCGGCGCGAGCCTTTCGGCCGGTCGTCCCCGAAGATTATCCACAGGAGCCAACGTTGCACCGGGAGCGCCGGGTCGCCGTAGCACCTCCGCCGCCTTATTACTACTACGGTGGCTGGGATTGGTGGTACAGCCCCTACTACTATCCGCGCTTCTTCTACGGCCCGAGCTTCTACTACTTCTCCGGCCCGCGTATCCATGGCGGCCACCGTGGTTTCCGGCGCTGGTAGCAGTAAGCATGAAATCGGCTGAGGCGCCGACCACCGCCGCGCCGTGCGCAGCAGCGAGACGATTCTCGCCGCTGACTCGCTCCGCTCTATAATCGATGTCCATGCCGCTCGAATGGAATGTCACTGTCGCCGCAATGGAAACGGACGACTGGAGTGCTGTTCGTGCCATCTACCTGCAGGGCATAACAACCGGGAATGCCACGTTCGAGAAATCCCCGCCCACTTGGGAGCAGTGGGACAGCAGCCATCTGACGGTGTGCAGATTCGTGGCGCGGTCGCAGGGCGAAGTGCTTGGATGGGCGGCGCTCAGCCCAGTCTCCGGACGCTGTATTTATGCCGGGGTCGCGGAGGTGAGCATCTACGTTGCGAACGGGACGCAGGGCAGAGGGATCGGACTGGCGCTCTTATCCACTCTGGTCTCAGCTTCCGAGCAGGCTGGCATCTGGACACTGCAAGCGGGCATTTTTCCGGAGAACACGGCTAGCATCGCACTGTGCAAGCGGGCCGGATTCCGAACCGTGGGGACGCGCGAGCGTTTAGGCTGCATGGAAGGCCGCTGGCGCGATGTGGTCCTCATGGAGCGCAGGAGCAGCGTCGTAGGCATCTGATTCCTTACAGATCATTGGCGTGCAATCCGTTCGCGCTCCCAGGCTCCCTTTCCCCCTTCCCACTTGGAAACAGCCCTCGCTCCAAACCCGATTGCGCACTATGATTGATCCCTGATGGAACGTAGAATCCTAAAGTGTCAATCTATGGCGCGGGAGCACCGGGCGGAACATGCAATCACCCGGCGCCACCTGTTCGGGACCATGACGGGCGCAGTAGCTGCCGCCTGGCCGCGGGCGGCAGTCCCCGCCGAGACGAAAGGTGACCCCCGCTTGACCGCCTGGATCTTCATGCAGAGTCCGCTCGAACGGTGGATGCCGGACTTCCACCGTACCTTCGATGCGTGGGAGGACGGTGGCGTTCGCGGCATCGCCCTCGGCTACATGCGATTCCAACGCGAGAACGGCACGGTTCCGAGCTTTCCGTCGAATCCGGACGTCTACCGTGCCTTCGGCGTCAGCCCGCCGCCCGCTTACCCTCACGACCCAGCGAAGGCCAGGCAATTTCACGCAATGCTCGACGACGCCGCAAAGCGCGGTTGGGAGATCCTGCTGTTCGGACTCGGCCGGCTGGGCGGTTCGCGGCCGCCCGCGGAGGATCCGTTCGACGCCGCTGGTTTCGCCGCCACCGTCCAGGACGCCATCAATTACTACCCGCAGGCGAACGGCATCATCATCGACGGCCCGGGAGAGCACCACTATGAGCTCGCGTTTCATCACGGCGGCGAGTTGCTCGAAATCCGCGACTCCGAGAGGCCCCGCCTGGAACTTCTCGGATTCGATCTTGCCCGCCTCGAGAAGGGGATCGCGCACCTGCGCTCACGCCTGCATCAGCTCACGCCCGCGCTCGTCCGGTACCACTCGCCTGGCGGCCTTATCGCTGATCTCGCGCTCTTTGATGTGAACGAAGACGTCCTTTACTGGCTTCGTACGCGCCAGGACGTGGCCTTGCGGCACATGGCCGCTATCCGAAAGCAGATCGACGGGTTGAACCGCAAGGTCAAACTGGGCGGAATTCCGCGGACGGCTGTCTTCTCCGCCCAAACCGCTCAGGATTACGTTCGGATGTCGCCGTATTTCGACTACTGGTTCCCGAAGCACTACTTCTGGCACCGCGGCTTCGACGGCATGTACGGCACCATCGCGCGCTGGGTTCAGACCATCAAAGAATGGAATCCTATTTTAACGGAGGAGGATTGTTTCGCCGTCGTGAAGTCGTGGTTTGGAATCGAGCTTCCCGGCGTTCACTCACTGGCCGACCTGGAGATGGGCTTTCCCGATGAGTTCTTCTCCCGCGTGGTCTATTCCGAAACCCGCCGTGCGCTCGAAGCAGTTGGCGATCCCGACAAAGTGATCGCCTGGGTCTCGACCGGCCGCCTTCCTCACGCCGGCGACCCAATGCCGGCACGAGACCTCCACAACATTCTGCTTGCATCGCGGAAGGCGGGCCTCCGGCGGTTTCTGTTCCACCCCGATCCAAACCTCGGCGCAGCGGAATGGAGCGTTATCTCATCGATGTGCGGCAAGCGGTGGATTGAAGATCCGTCAGGCTACTGGCCGCCGGACACCCCGAGGCCGGACTCCTTCAACGGGGCCCGAAAACGCCCGCCGCGGTGACCGCGTCACAAGCGAATCCGCTTTCCATCACCGCGTGAGCTTCTTCACGGCAAACTCCAGTCGGACGTCCTGTAGAAGCTCTCGCATTCGTTCGAACGTGCGCCAGTCGGTGAGATCCTCGGTGCGGAGGCGGAACGTAGATTCGAGCAGGGCAGGGGAATCGAGAAAGATGCTCTTGGTCAGCGGCTCGTAGCCCGGTACGGTCACGCGAATGCGTGCCGTCGCCCGAGCCTCTAACCGGAACGAGCCGTCCACAAAATCAGCGGCCGTTTCCGCAATCGCCTCCTTGCCCACCATCCGGATCACCTCCCATCTCCCTCTCAGCGGTCCTCCGGTAATGCCGTCCTTCACAACTGCGGTGATCCGAGCGGGCACGGGCTCTGGCGGACGCGAGCCCTCCGGCTCAAAGTAAACCGGGTTGGTGATCGCGATGTGCCCGGCATCAGCCCCAAAGCAGCGTGCTATGTACCACGCTCGTTCACGCTCCACCACGTTGAAACCCGATTCGATCTCGGTTCTCCCGCTTACGGGCTCGAACGTCTTCACAACCACTCCATTCCGGATCAGTTCCACCTTCCGGAGACCCGATGTTGCTGCCCCGGACGCCCATGCCCTGATCCTGCCTTTGATGGAGACCAGGCATGGCCCTCCTCCGCACGTCGGTATGCCCACCACGTCGCCACTTCCGTAGCCGTTCATCTCCAGCATCACCAGCGGGCCGCTTGTCACTAAACTCCGTCCTGTCTTGAGCGCTTCCGCAACCGCAGCCAGGCTAAACCCGCCCCGGACTCGCGTGTACATCCGAACTCTTCCCGGAACGCCTCCACCCGGCCGGTCGAACGTCGCATCCGTCGAGCCACTCGCGGCAATGCGGTAGCCCTTGTTCAAAAGCAGGAACCAGAGTTGCTGTGCGCAATCATTCGCGGCGGTTTCATGCGGCTGCATCAGGACGTCGATCGTGTCGTACGTCGGACCGGCCACCGTGTCGAAGGGCAGCTCCGCTGCCATGTTGGACACGAACTTCTTTTCCTCGACCGGATAGATCCCACGCCCGCCCCACTTTCCCCACCACCAGCGGCACGGATGGCTGTAGGAGACCACACCGCCCAGTGAATGAATCAGCGCGTGGCTTTCGAAGTTTGCCGCGGGATCCTTGTCGCTCTCGTAATCGTGAGCACTCAGTGCGAGCAATTCGCCGATGGCGTCCCGGCCATCCTCGGTGCGCCCGCGCATGCCGGCTGTCCAGCCATGCCCGAGGCACTTCGAGACGTCGCCGCGGTAATAGTTCTTCGGCGCCTCGAGGTTCCAGGTCAGCAGGAAGTCGTCGGTGCTTGCGTTCCGGCACTCTCGGTCCAGGTCTTCCGGAGTCGCTTGGGGAAGGTTCCAGAGATGCGCGAGCGAGAGATAATCAAGCCCTTCCGACCTCGCTGCCAGGGCGGCGTAAGCGAAATCCACAGTGACCATCCGCTCGCCGTGGACCATGTGGTCATGGTTGTCGCCGGTGTACCACCCTTCCATCCGAAGCGGGGTTCGCCTTTTCAGTTCATAGGTCAGTTCGCGCCGCTCTCCGGCACGCAGCACGAACTTCCGTTCCACAGA
>DATIFQ010000505.1:0-4094 GCA_035455185.1 Bryobacteraceae bacterium
GGGGCGCCGAACACCAATCCAGACAACGCATTCGCAAACAGGCCATGGTTCAGTTGCTGGTAATCGATCCTGTCTGAAGCGCCGACCGAGCCGCCCGTAATGCTGCGGAAAGAAAGCTGACTGTACTCGATGGACGGAAGGATCTGGACCGCGCCCGAGATCGTGCCGATGATGAGGACGACCGCGAAGACCAGGATTGATCGCTTCCACAACTCCCGGCCGCGACCCTTGCCGGCGAGGAAGATGAATGCAATGCTCATCGTCGTCACAACGGCGGCCTGCATCATGGCGAGATGAAGTCCTCCGGCAAGGATCGAGAGACCGAGGCCAAGTCCACCCAAGACCGAGTAAGCCAATCGCCTGCGAGAATCGACCTCGTTGAGAGCCTTAACCGTGAACAGACAGATCAGCGGAAGCCAGATGCCGCTTTGGAACATATGCGGCCATCCACCCAGCCTTGCCATGAATCCACCGAAAGAGAAGCAAATTCCCGACAGGAGTGACGCGAACACACTGAGGCCGAAGGTGCGGACTAATGCAAACGTGAAATACGCCCCTAATACATGAGCCGCAAGGTACAACCAATGATAGAAACCTGGCGACAACAGGCCTCGATCGTTAAACGGAATCGCCGCCAGCAGGAAGTTTATAGGATAGAACGCCGCTGTCTGCATCTCGCCCACGAAGGAGCGCCCCGAGAACGTGTACGGATCCCAGATGGGCCAACTACCTTCCTTTATGCTGCGGGCAATATAGCCATACCAGGAATAGGCCTGATTCGCCCCCTCGAAACCTGTCAGGAGCGAGTATTGATGTGTCAGCAGAAACTTCCAGTAGAACAGAACGCCGATCAGGCTTAGACAAGCGATGGCTTTCAGGTGAATTCGGCGCATTACGGCTCCCAAAAGGGGATGCCGCCGGCTGGAAATTCGCCGGCAGGGCCGGTGAGATGCACCAGCCAGCGTGGTCGATCCCGATCGGTGTGGTGCTTTTCGGCCACCTGCATAGGTAGCCATCATATCGGGAATCCTCACAAAATCAAAGACTTCCGGTTTGGTTCACAAGTTGCACTAATGAGGTCGGAGTTTTAGGAGGCGCGTCATGAAACGGACAGCGTTGCGGTTAGCGGTTCTGGCACTTGCGGTGACCGGCTGCACCTGGGCCGCTGATGACGACGAAACGGGTCGGGGTGTGGCCCGCGTGAGTCTGATCAACGGCGACGTCTCGGTGCGCCGCGGAGATTCCGGCGACTGGGTGGCGGCGGCGGTCAACGCGCCGCTGGTTGTGGAAGACACCGTCTCGACGGGGCCCTCCTCCAGGGCGGAAGTGCAGTTTGACTGGGCGAACATGCTTCGCCTTGCCTCCAATGCGGAAGTCCGGCTGGCCCAGCTTGACTACCGGCGCTACCTCATTCAGATCGCGCGGGGAACGGTGACGTTCCGCGTTCTGCGCGACTCCGAAGCGGACGTTGAGTTGAGCACCCCGAGCGTTTCCGTGCGTCCGGTGCGCAAGGGAACGTATCGGATCACGGTGCGGGAAGACGGCGAGTCCGAAATCACGGTGCGCTCCGGCGAGGCCGAGGTGTTCACGCCGCGAGGTTCCGAGCGTTTGAAGTCCGGCCGCACGATGATGGCGCGGGGCACCGCGTCCGATCCGGAGTTTCAGATCGCGCGCGAGATTCCCGACGACAGTTGGGACGACTGGAACGTCAGCCGCGACCGTTATCTGGAGCGCGCGCAGGGCTACCGGTACGCCAATCGCAGTGTGTACGGCATCGAGGACCTTGACGGTTACGGATCGTGGGACTATGTTGCGCCTTACGGGTACGTCTGGGCGCCACGCGTGGCGGTCGGCTGGAGCCCGTATTACTACGGCCGTTGGTCGTGGATCGACTGGTATGGCTGGAGCTGGGTGAGTTACGACCCCTGGGGCTGGGCGCCGTATCACTACGGCCGGTGGTTCTGGCATGGGAGCCGGTGGTGCTGGTGGCCGGGCGGCTACGGCAGCCGCCATCACTGGAGCCCGGGCCTGGTGGCATTCTTCGGTTACGGACACGGCGGGTCGCACTTCGGCATCGGGTTCGGTAATGTCGGCTGGGTGCCGCTGGCGCCGTATGAGCCGTACCATCGGTGGTACGGAAGCGGCTACTATCGCGGCTACCGGAACAACACGTACATCGACAACAGCGTCACGATCGTCAACAACACGAACATTTACAACACCTATCGGAACGCGAGGGTGAACAACGCCGTGACGGCGGTGGACGCCTCCAGTTTCGGGCGCGGGAACGGGAATCTGGTCCGGGTACGCAGTGAAGAGTTGAACCGCGCGGGCCTGGTGAAGGGCGTGCTGCCGGTGGCGCCGGGTCAGGAAAGCCTTCGGGTGTCCAACCGGGAGGTCAACCGGGCGGCGTTGCCACGCGAGGTCAACCCGGGCCGGTTCTACAGCCGGACCGCGGCGCCGCGCGTGGATCGCGTGCCGTTTGAAGATCAGCGGCGAGGCATGGAGCGGGTGGCCCAGCGGACGTTTGGCGAGACCGCTGGACGCCCGGCGGAATCGGTCCGTGCGACGGGCGGAGCTGTGACCGACGATGCACGGCGCGGCGGTGCCGTGCGGACGCCCGAAACCGTGGGACGCCCGGCGGAGTCGGTCCGTGCAACGGGCGGAGCTGTGACCGACGACGCACGGCGCGGCGGTGCCGTGCGGACACCTGAGGGAAGCATCGTGCGGAACCCCGAGCAGCGGGGCAACACGGGCTGGAGACGGATCGGCGAATCGCCCGCGGCGGAAACCCGCGGAGGCGCGACCCGGACGGAAGGCGGAGTCCGTAACACACCGAGTGATGTGCGCCGGGGTGAGACGCCCGCGGAGAGCGGCGTCCGGAGCACGCCGGGTGAAGTGCGGCGAGGCGGGACGCCCGCGGAGAGCGGAGTCCGGAGCACGCCGAGTGAAGTGCGCCGGAGCGGGGAAACGGATCGCGGCGGCTGGCGCCGGTTCGGGGAGCCGGGCCGGCAATCCAACACTGGCGGGGAAGCTGCGGCTCCCCGGGTGATGGACCGCACCGGTGGGCGCAACGACGAAGTCCGCATACAGGGCGGCAACCGCGGCGAGGCTGTACGCAGCACGCCGTCTGAAGTGCGAGGGAGCGACTCCGAGCGCGGAAGCTGGAGGCGGTTTGAGAACCAGCGTAACGAACCGCAGCGAATGGAAACGCCTCGGAGCGAGACTCCGCGGGACAATTCTTCCCGGTACGAGTCGTTCGGGTCAAGGAGCCCGCGCGCGGAGCGGAACAGCGAAGACCGGTCCATCCGGGTGAGCCCTCCGATCGTGCGGGAGCGCGAGACCGGAAGGTTTGACAGCGGCGGATTCGGTGAGCCGCGCCGGTACGAAGCGCCGCGAACCGAGTCGCCGAGGATGGACACACCGAGGTATGAGTCGCCGAGGTATGAATCCCCTCGGATGAACGCGCCGCGGTACGAGGCTCCGCGGAGTGAGTCACCTCGGATGAGCGCACCACGGTCCGAAGCACCCCGCTATGAGGCGCCTCGCATGAGTGCACCGCGGGGCGGTGGTGAAATGCGCGCGCCGCAAGTGTCGCGAGGCAACGATGGCGGCGGCCGGTCCAGCCGTGGCGAAGGCCGGGGAGGCCGCGGCCGGTAGCACAGCCTGAGGGCTGCGCCACTCGGCTGACAACGATCTTCTTCCCTCCATGGCCCGCATCGGGGAAACCCGGTGCGGGCCATTTTTTTGTCTGCGCCGAGCTTGTTCGAATGGTGTTGAGCGTATTCCAGCCGTGCGGTGGTATAAATCGAGATTCGCCCAAACCGCCACAGTTACACAGGAGGTGTTGTTTGATAACAATGATTGTCCGAACCGCTGCGGCCGGCTTGGCGCTGGCCGCCCTTGCTCTGGGGCAGGCTCCGCAGCAGCAACAACCGGTGGTGAATCCCGCCCCGGCCGCGAGTGAACTGGCCGATGTTCTGACCCGGCATGTCAGCGAAGACTTGCGCGTGAAGGCGGCTGTCGGCAAACCCGTCACCGCCGGCTCTGTCACGCTCATCCCCATCCTAATGATCGACATCAACTTCGGCGGC
>DATIFQ010000506.1:0-10853 GCA_035455185.1 Bryobacteraceae bacterium
CGCGGCGTCCCCGGCCTCTGACCAACCCGCCTGGAAGCCTTTTTGTTTGCAAAGGGCCGCTCCCTCTGTTAAGATCAAGGAGCAGGAATGGCACGGTTCCTCTCGCCAGTCTCTCCCGCAATCCCGAAAACGGAGTGAGCATCAGTTGAGTTTTACTGTCTTCCTTGGCAACCTTCCCACCTGGGTCACGGCGGACGACATTCATTCTTGGCTAAGCGCCGAGAGTCTAGTCGCCGACGCTATCAAGGTAATTCGCAACCCCGAAACGCAAGAGTCGAAAGGCTTCGCATTCATTGAGACCCCGAACTCGGAGGAGATGCAATCGATCATCCGCCGTTTTGACCGGGCGCCCCTGGAGGACCGCCTTCTGCGGGCCAACCCGGCTCAGCCACCCAAGTCAAAGGGTGCTCCGCTGGTGAGACCCACCACCGCGCAGCGGCCCGTGCATCGGGCAGGCAAGAAGCACGTCAAGCGCGGCCGGCCCGATCAGCAGTCGCCGCAAAGCGCGTTCGCGGAAGAACTCGCCAAAGCCCTCTAAAGTCATCCGAACCGTCCGAAAGCATCCCGCACCAGCTCTGGCGCCGCCGCGAGGGAGTCCTTCTCCCTTCCGGGCGTGCCTCCCGCATCGGTGGTATACTCAATTTCGCGGGACATTATATTTGGCATCTTCAAGACTAACAGCCCCGTGAAACGAGGGTTGATCTCGTGAAAGACCTCCTCCTCATACGTACCCTGTTTGTCCTTTTGTTGACCTGCGCCAGCCTTTTCATTCATCCATTTGGCATTCCCTCGCCGTGGTCCGGAGCGATTGGGCTGGCTCTCGGTCTGGTCATTGTGTTTTTCGAAATCCGGGTCAAAGAAGTAAGCCTGAAACGGCTGATCGGAGCGGCCGTCGGTTCAGTGCTGGGCATCTTCGGAGCGTTTCTGATGTCCCTGGTGCTGTCGAGGGCCCTGCCGAACAATCCGGACACCGTACCTTTCGTTCAGATCGGACTTCTGCTGTGGATGACCTACGTGGGCCTCGTAGTAGGCGCCAGCAAGGGTGACATGCTGAACCTCTCGGCTCTCGGGGGCATCTTCGGCGGAGAGAAGATCGGGAAGCAAACCTTCAAGATTCTCGACACGAGCGTGATCATCGACGGGCGCATCGCCGACATCGCAGAAACCGGGTTCCTGGACGGCATCGTTGTGATCCCGCAGTTCGTCCTGCGGGAATTACAGCTTGTTGCCGATTCGGCGGACTCGATGAAACGTAACCGGGGGCGGCGGGGCCTGGACATCCTTCAACGGATCCAGAAAATGCCGCAGCTCAACGTGCAGATCCTCGAGGACGACTTTCCGCACATCCGCGACGTGGACATGAAGCTGATCGAGCTGGCCAAGACCTACGACTGCAAGATCGTCACCAACGATTTCAACTTGAACAAGGTGGCGCAATTGCACGGCGTCGAGGTGCTCAACATCAACGAACTCGCTAACGCGTTGAAGCCGATCGTTCTGCCGGGCGAAGTCATGCGAGTCTTTATCCTGAAGGAAGGTAAAGAATACAACCAGGGAGTGGCTTACCTGGATGACGGCACCATGGTCGTCGTGGATAACGCGAAGCGGATGATCTCAAAAACCATTGACATCTCCGTGACCAGCGTGCTTCAGACGACCGCCGGTAAGATGATCTTCGGCCGATACGACGAGAAGATCCACGCCATTCACGAAAAGGCGCCCAGCGAGCGGCACGAACGCATACACAAGGAGCAGCAGGCGGGTGCAGCCGCCATGCCTCCCACCAGGTAGCACGGGGGCGAGCGGGACGCCGCCACCAGCGTGACATCGACAAGACCATGAAGGTAGCCGTGATCTTACCGGCCGCGGGGCTAGGTACCCGCATGGGCCGCACATCCCCAGAAAAAGCGGGCACGAGCCGCAAGCAGTTCATGCTGCTGGACGGCTCTCCGATCCTTCTGCACACGATTCGTAAGTTCGTTTCGTGCGCGCTGGTGAGTGAAATCGTCGTTGCCTTGCGCTCCGAAGACAAGGCGTGGGTAAACGAGATGCTGACCGCTGAGGCGTTGCCCAAGCCGGTTCGACTGGTGGAAGGCGGCGACACCCGCCAGCAATCGGTCGAGAACGCCCTGACGACGCTCTCTCCGGACACCGACCTGGTCTCAGTGCATGATGCTGTCCGGCCTTTCATCGATCCGGCGATCATTGACAAAGTGATCCGTGAGGCCGCCGATTCCGGGGCCGCCATCGTCGGTATCGTACCGGTGGACACCATCAAGCAGGTGCGGCGGAACAAGATCCGCACCACGCTGCCACGCGAGCGGCTGGTGCTCGCACAGACTCCGCAGGTCTTCCGCTTCGAGCTTCTCCAGCGCGCATTCGCGATGGCGCGAGAGGACGGCTTCATCGGAACGGACGAGTCGAGCCTCGTCGAGCGTCTCGACCAGGTCGAGGTGAGCGTGGTGCCGGGCACCGACCGCAACATCAAGATCACGAAGCCGTCCGACATGGACCTTGCCCGCCTGTTCCTGGCCGAACAGTCCGCCGAGCGGAAGGTGTCGTGAGTGAATACCGGACCGGCCTCGGCTGGGACGTCCATCGTCTTGCATCCGGCCGTCCGCTGATTCTCGGAGGCGTGCGGATCCCGTCCGAATTCGGATGCGACGGCCACTCCGACGCCGACGTGCTGGCGCACGCTGTCACCGACGCCTTGCTCGGCGCCGCCGCGCTCGGGGACATCGGCATGCACTTTCCGGACACCGATCCCCGGTGGGCGGGCGCGGACAGCCTGCAATTCCTGCGGCACGCCCGCGACCTGGCTGCCGGCGCGGGCTACGAAGTGGTCCACATCGACACCAACGTCATTCTGGAACGCCCAAAGCTGAAGGACTACCGGCTGGCGATCCGCGAAAGCCTGGCGGCGGCGGTCGGTCTGGATCTCGACCGCGTTTCGGTGAAGTTCAGAACTGCCGAAAAGGTCGGCCCGGTCGGCGAGGGGCGCTCGGCCGAGGCTCAGGCAGTGGTCACGTTGCGGCGGGCCGGCTGAATTCCGCTACCGTTTTTCCATGTTCGCGACTTCCAGGCCGAGCGTGAACCCGAAACGTGCGATGTGCTCGATGCCGGCGAAATCCCAGTCCTCGCTGTATTCGTCGGATGGCTGGTGGTAGTGCTTCGAGTTGTACTCCTCGAACAGCTTCTCGCCGAAGCCCTCCGGTTTCCCATAGAACTCCTTGCCCATGCTGATCGAGAAGGCAGGCACGCCCGCCTTGGCGAGCGGGAAGTGATCCGAGCGGAAGTAGCTGCCTTGCTCGGGCCGGGGGTCGGGCAGGATCTTGAGATCCATGCGCGCGGCGACATCCTGGATCAGCGGCCATAGCTTCGTTCGCTCGGCGCCGTTCAAAATGACGTCTTTTGTTCGCCCAAACGGGTAATAACCATCGAAATTGAGCGCTATCGGAGTCTTTTCGATGGGTACGAGGGGGTTCGCCGCATAGAACTCTGAGCCGCGCAGCCCACCTTCCTCGGCGGTGACCGCCAGGAAAAGAGCTGAGCGGCGCGGTTTTGGATCGAGAGCGGCCCAGGCGCGGGCGATCTCCAGCAGGATTGCGCAGCCGGTGGCGTTGTCGACCGCGCCGTTGTAGATGTTGTCGTCGCCGACCGGGGCGCCGATGCCGAGGTGGTCCCAATGAGCGGTGAAGAGGACGGCCTCCGACTTGCGGCCGGGGTCGCTGCCCTCGATGATCGCCGCCACGTTCCGTGTATCGAGCTCCCGGACCTTTGCCGGCATGCGCCCGCGGAGTCGAAACTGGAGTGAAAATGGTCGAAAATCGCGCGAATTTGCACGCTTTTCGAGCGTTTCGAGCGTGTTTCCAGCCATCGCGGCGAGCCTTTCGCCCGCCTGCTGGTTGATCCATCCGGCAAACGCCAGCGCCGGCTCTCCCGGCTTCAACTTTACGTAGGGCTCCTCGCGCCCCCAGGAATTCCGGACGACATTCCAGCCGTAGCCCGCCGTCGGAGTCGTGTGCAAGATCACCGCTCCCAACGCACCCGCGCGCAACGCCTGCTCATATTTGTAAGTCCAACGTCCGTAATATGTTAGAGCCTTCCCACCGAAGAGATTGTCGTCGTCCGACGGCGGCTCGTTGGTGAACAGCACGACAATCTTGCCTCGGACGTCGACCCCCTTGAAGTCGTCCCAGCCGAACTCGGGCGCGACGATGCCGTGGCCCACGAAAACCGCTTCGGCGTCGAACTGCTGGTCGGCAAGCTGGCGCTGGCTGACACCCACAAAATCGTCCAACCATTTCAAGCTCAGGGTCTTGCCTCCGCCAGCCGCAGTGAGCTGTGCGCCGGGTTGCGTCTCGACGCCCACCAGCGGCACGCGCTGAAAATAGGAGCCGTTGTCGCCGGCCGGCTTGGCGCCGATGAGGGCGAATTGCGTGGCGAGGTACTCGGTGGTCAGACGGTCAGCACGAGTACCGACACCCCGGCCTTCCAGGAGGTCACTGGCAAGGAATTTCGTGTCGGCCCGCAGTCGGGAGCCGTCGATGACCGGGGATTGGGCCGCAGCGGCCGATGCGATGGCGATCGAGAGCAAGATCCTTTGCATGAGATGACCTGAGGGTTCCAGTGTAGCAATGGCGGCTGGCCGGCCCAATTTGACACCCCAGAAGAGCGCCTTGTAAGCTGGTGATTCTCTCGATTTCTCATATGGCTGATGAGTCCAAACCCGCGGACAAGCCGGCGCCTGCCTCCGGTGGCCACGCCGCCCCCAAGCCCGCCGCGGTGATGGCCGCCACACCGTGGGAGAGCGATCTCACCCGGCAACTGAAAGAGCAGTTCGGCGACCGGATCCTGGAGTTCTCCACATATCTCGGCCAGGAGTTCCTCGTGGCGACGCCCGAAGCGGCCATACCGATCCTCGAGTATCTGAAGCTGGAGGCGGAATTCGACTACCTGGTGGATGTGACCGCGGCCGATTTCCCCTCCCGCCCCGAGCGATTCGACGTCATCTATATCTTGTATAGCTTCGCTCGGAACCAGCGCATCCGAATCAAGATCCGCATACCGGAAGGCTTCAAGCCGCGAACCGCCGTGGGGGTCCATCTGACGGCCGACTGGCTCGAGCGGGAGGTCTTCGACATGTTCGGCATCGAATTCGAAGGCCATCCGGACATGCGCCGCATCTTGTTGCCCGAGGAGTGGCAGGGCTATCCGCTTCGCAAGGACAATCCGATCACGCAGCAGGACGAGCGTTGGGTGAAGGAGAACCTGGGTATCGACAGCGCCCAATAAACCCACATGGCGGACTCCACCTTTCTTGACACCACCGAACTGGTCCTGAACATGGGGCCGCAGCACCCGTCCACCCACGGCGTGTTGCGCGTCATCCTGAAACTGGATGGCGAAAAGGTGATGGGCACGAAGTGCGTCATCGGCTACCTTCACCGGGGCGTGGAGAAGATCGGCGAGAACCGGACGTACCAGATGTTCGCGCCGTACGTGGATCGGATGGACTACGTGGCAGCGGTCTGCAACGGGCTCGGCTACTGTCTGACGGTGGAGAAGCTGCTGAATGTGGAAGCGCCGCCGCGGGCGCAGGCTGTGCGAGTGATCCTGACGGAACTGAACCGGATCGCAAGCCACCTGGTGTGGCTTGGAACGCACGCACTCGACATCGGGGCCATTACGCCGGTTTTCTATACCTTCCGCGAGCGGGAATACACGCTGGACATCTTTGAGAAGTACTGCGGCGCGCGGCTGACCACGCACGCGTTCCGGATCGGCGGGCTGCAATACGAACTCTACGACGGTTTTGAGGAGGACGTGAAGAAGTTCTGCAAGCTATTCCTCCCGAAGGTCGATGAATACGAGGAACTGCTGAGCGGGAACCGCATCTGGAAGGGGCGGCTGACGAACATCGGAGTCCTGAACGCAGAGGACTGCAAGGCTTACGGAGTCACGGGTCCGATGCTGCGGGCGGCGGGCGTAAAGTGGGACATCCGCAAGGCGAAGCCGTACAGCGGTTACGAGAAATACAATTTCGAGATTCCCACCCGGGAGAACGGGGATACTTACGACCGGTACATCGTGCGCATGCAGGAGATGCGGCAGTCGACACGGATTATCCAGCAGGCGGTCGAGGACATCCCGAGCGGGCCGATCATGGCGAAAGTGCCAAAGGTGATCAAGCCTCCGGTGGGAGAAGTTTACGTTTCGACTGAGGCGCCGAAAGGCGAACTCGGCTACTACATTGTCAGCGATGGGTCGCCCCAGCCGTACCGGGTGCGGGTGCGCCCGCCTTCTTTCGTGAATTTGCAGTCGCTGGACAAAATGGCGCGAGGCGGGCTAATCGCGGACATGGTGGCCGTCATCGGTACAATAGATATAGTGCTGGGAGAGGTGGACCGGTAAGCAGTTCAGCCGGTTCCCGGCGCGGGAGGCAGTATGCGAAAGTTTCTCAGAACGGTGTTCCTCGTGGACCTTGTCCAGGGGCTCTGGGTTACCTTCCGCTACCAGCGTCCGAAGCACATCTGCACCGAGCAGTATCCCGCCCAACGGCCCAAGGTGGCGGAACGCTACCGTGGAGCACCACGCCTCAACATTAATCCCGATACCGGGGAAACACTGTGCATCTCATGCAATCTCTGCGCGCTGGCCTGCCCCGAGAACCTGATTGTGGTGACCAGCGAGCGGAACGAACAGACGCGCCGGAAGGACCTGACGACCTTCACGTACGACATCTCACGCTGCATGTTCTGCGGCTTGTGCGAAGATGCGTGTCCGGTGGATGCGCTGGAGCTGACCCAGGATTTCGAAATGGCGTTCTACACGCGTGAAGGCGCGATCTGGGACCGGCAGATGCTCGAAGAAGGGCCGAAGCCGACCCGGTACAAGTTTTAGAAGGGTGCTGAAGAACCTGTTGCACGGCCTGAACAGGCTGCTGAAAAAGTTTGCCGGGCGCCGCTCCCTCACGGTCGCGGTTCCTCAAGTGCCCGGGAACCGCACAACTCTGTGGACGGCGTTCGGTGCACCAGCAACTGAGACATGATCGACACTATCTTCTTTTATGTGTTTGCCCTGCTCGTGCTGGGCGGTGGAATCCTCACCATCACCCGCCGAAGCGCAGTGCACAGTGCGATTTGGCTGACCGTGTCGCTTCTCGGGGTCGCCGGCCTCTACCTTCTCCAGAAGGCGGAGTTTCTCTTCGCCGTCCAGATCGTGCTGTACATCGGCGGCATCACGTTGCTGTATCTGTTCGTGATCATGCTGGTGAACCTGGATGAAGCCGCCAGGCAGCGCCAGTTCAACAAGCAGTGGTGGCTGGCAGTGGCGTGCGTGCTGGCGGTCGGTGCGGAGGTGTTCTATTTCATTTCCAAGGGCTTAGGGGCGTTCCAGTTGGCCCGGCCCGGGGAGGCCTCGCCGGTGACGGAAGGGAACACCGAACGCCTCGCGGACATGCTGTTTTCGGACTACCTGCTGCCGTTCGAGGTTGCTTCGGTGCTGCTGCTGGTCGCAATTGTCGGTTCCGTCGTGATGGCGAAGAAGAGGATCTGATGTTCCACCCAGTCACAACCGTTCACTACATGGTTCTAAGCGCGGCGCTGCTGATGATCGGAACCGCCGGCGTGCTTGCCCGACGCAACATCGTCATCATTCTGATGTCGATCGAACTCATCCTGAATGCGGTCAACATCAACCTGGTCGCGTTCTCTCATTACTTCCGGAGTGTCAGCGGGCAGATCTTCGCGGTCTTTGTCATCGCAGTGGCGGTGGCGGAGGCGGCGGTGGGGCTTGGCATCCTGATCGCGCTCTTCCGCAACAAGGAGACGGTCAATGCCGACGAGGTTGACCTGCTGAAGTGGTGAGGACTCTGCGATGAGCTTTCTCGACAACATCTGGTTGATCCCGCTCTTCCCGCTCTTCGGCGCGGCGGCGATGCTGCTTCTGGGAAAGCGGCTGGACCCGCAGGCACCCTCGGACGTGGCAGTGGCGCCCGGCGCAGAGCCGTCGCCCGCTCCCCCACACGGACACCACGGCAGCCATTCTTCAGGCAAGAAGGCACTGATCAGCCTGCTGTGCCCTGGCATGGTGCTGGTGTCGCTGGTGTTCTCCATCGGAGCGGTGGTAGAGCTCGCCGGAAAGGCGGAGAAGATCCACGAGGTAATCAAGTACGCCTGGATGGCGGGTCTCCCGTTCCGGATGGCAGACGGAACGATGGCGAGGTTCGGCGCCGATTTCGGCTTCCTGCTGGACCCGCTGAGCTCCGTAATGATCCTGGTGGTTACCGGGGTCGGCTTTTTGATTCATGTTTACGCGGTCGGCTACATGGGGCACGAAGGCGGCTACTACCGCTTCTTCGGCTACATGAACCTGTTCGTGTTCTTCATGCTGATGCTGGTGCTGGCGAACAACTACCTGTTGCTGTTCGTCGGCTGGGAAGGCGTCGGCCTGTGCAGCTATCTTCTGATCGGGTTCTATTTCCACAAGAAGTCCGCCGGGGACGCGGCCAACAAGGCGTTCATCGTGAACCGCATCGGGGACGCGGGCTTCATTCTGGGCATGCTGCTGATGTTCGGAGTGCTCGGCACGGTGCGTTTCGTCGACGTGAACGCGGCGCTTACGAGCGGGAGGTTCGCAGCGGAGACGGCCGGATTCGGTGTGCTGAGCCTGATGGCGCTGCTGCTGTTCGTGGGGGCGACGGGCAAGTCGGCTCAGTTCCCCCTGTACGTCTGGCTGCCGGACGCGATGGAAGGCCCGACGCCGGTTTCCGCCCTGATCCATGCGGCGACGATGGTGACCGCCGGTGTGTACATGGTGGCGAGATCGAGCGCGTTGTTCAGTCTGACGCCCGAGACCTCCATGGTGGTGGCGGCGATCGGGGCGTTCACCGCGATTCTGGCAGCGTCGATCGCGCTGGTACAGAACGACATCAAGCGAGTGCTCGCGTACTCGACGGTGAGCCAGCTTGGTTATATGTTCGTCGCCTGCGGAGTGGGAGCGTATTGGGTGGCCGTCTTCCACCTCTTCACGCACGCGTTCTTCAAGGCGCTGCTGTTCCTCGGCTCGGGATCCGTGATTCACGCACTTTCGGGCGAGCAAGACATGCGGAAGATGGGCGCGCTGAAGGACAAGATTCCAGTGACGCACTGGACGATGTTTATCGCGTCGCTGGCGATTGCCGGCATTCCGGGTTTCGCGGGCTTCTTCTCGAAGGACGAGATCCTGTGGCAGGCATACAGCTCCCCTCTCGGCTCGAAAGTTATTTTCGCGGTTGGGTTGATCACCGCCGGGATGACGGCGTTTTACATGTGGCGGCTGATGTACCTGACGTTCTACGGCAAGTCGCGGGTGGAGCCGGCGGCGGCCCCGCACATTCACGAATCGCCGCGGGTAATGACGATTCCGCTGTCGGTGCTGGCTGTCGGGAGCGTACTTGCAGGGTGGATCGGAGTGCCGAAGCTGTGGTCGGTTTTCCCGGACGCGTTCCGGACCTTTGAACACTGGCTGGCCCCGGCGCTGGCCTCCGCTTCCGCGCACGTTGCAGAAACGGCGCATCACGATGCCGCGACCGAATGGCTGCTCATGCTGCTTTCGGTGGCGGTGGCGCTGGCGGGCATCTGGCTGGCGCGGTACATGTACGACATCAAGCCCGAGAAGGCCGACGCGCTGGCGAGCTCAGCGCCCGGACTCTATAACACGCTTCTGAACAAGTGGTACGTCGACGAGATTTACGGATTTCTGTTTATTGACGGCATGGCGAAGGGCGGCGGCACTGTCCTCGGGACGTTCGACAACCGGGTTGTGGATGGCGGCGTCAACGGGGCCGGGTGGTTGACGCGCCTCACGTCAACGGTGTCGATCTGGTGGGACACCTGGATCATCGACGGTTCGGTGCGGCTGATGTCCTTTCTGGTCAAGCTGTCTTCCTACCCGATGCGGATTCTTCAAACCGGCCAGTTCCAGGCCTACGCGCTGGCCTTCGTGCTGGGCGTATTGATCTTTTTCGGTTACTACATGATGCGCTGATCCCATGAACGAGCACTTGTTGAGTATCGTCCTCTTCACGCCGCTGGCCGGCATGATCGTGCTGCTGTTCATACCGGCGGCGCAGAAGAACCTGATCCGCGTCTGGGCGAACCTGGTCGCATTGGCCGGGTTCCTGGTTTCGATCCCGCTGGTGATGCGCTACGATCGCACGTCGGCCGGGTTCCAGATGATCGAGAAGTTTGACTGGATCCCGGCGCTCGGCGCCAAGTATTACGTCGGAATCGACGGCATCAGCCTGCTGCTGGTGATGCTGACGACACTGGTGGGTTTCCTGGCGATCCTGTCGTCGTGGAGCGCGGTCGAAGACCGGCTGAAATCGTATTACGCGATGTTCCTGCTCCAGCAGACAGGAATGATCGGTGTTTTCCTCGCCCTCGACTTCTTCCTGTTCTACGTGTTCTGGGAAGTAGTGCTGGTGCCGATGTACTTCATCATCGGTGTCTGGGGAGGGCCGCGGAAGCTTTACGCGGCGATCAAGTTCTTCCTGTACACCCTGGCGGGCAGCGTATTGATGCTGCTCGGCATCCTGACGTTGTACTTCCAGCACTTCCGGCAGTTTGGCTTCTACACATTCGAGATCGCCGACCTGATGAAACTGGACCTGCCGCTCGGGCTCCAGCAGTGGGTGTTCTGGGCGTTCTTCATCGGGTTCGCCATTAAGGTGCCGATGTTCCCGTTCCACACCTGGCTTCCGGACGCGCACGTGGAGGCGCCGACGGCCGGCTCCGTGATCCTGGCCGCGGTGCTGCTGAAGATGGGGACTTACGGGTTCCTCCGGTTCTCGCTGCCACTTCTGCCCAAGG